>NZ_JBVHTP010000002.1:24581-357068 GCF_055565795.1 Streptomyces sp. NPDC028314 | reverse complement strand
CCGTGAAGGCCCACACCCCGTCGCCACCGCGGCCCGAGGTGTTCCGGCGGATGGTGGCCAACATGCCGTTCTTCCTGGAGCGGGAACTGCGCCAGTTCACCGGGCACCTGCCGGACCTGGCCGCGCTCGCCCCCCACGCGGACCGGCTGGTCCCGGCGGCCGGTGAGGACTCGCGCGGCCTGCTGCTGCGGCGCCCGGCCGACGCCCTGGCGCAGCACTTCGGCAGCAGGCTCGCGGAGTTCCCCGGCGGGCACACCGGAAGCTCCGAGCAGCCGGCCGCGTTCGCGGACCGGATGCTCGACGTACTGCTGGCCCCCTGGCCAGGCCCTGCCGTCAGGCGTCCATCCCCGCGAGGACGAGCGGCAGCCGGGCGGCGCCCCCGGCGGTGACCTTCACCGGGACGCCCCAGTCCTGCTGGTGGACGTGGCAGGCCGGGTACTCGTTCGCCGGGTCGTCATCGCAGGACGCGGCCATCGCGGAGACGTGCAGCACCCCCTCGGTGACGTCCGGGTTGAGCGCCAGCTCTCGGAACAGGTCCGTACCCGGCCCCTCCCCGTCCACCAGCAGCTCGGGCGGGGTCGAGGAGACCAGCAGCCGGGTCGAGGGGCCGTAGCGGGTGTCGAGCTTCTGCCCGCTCGGCGCCTGGAAGACGACGTCGAGGCGGAGCGTGCCCGGGGCCACCTCGGTGGCGGCCCGCTGGGTGCGGTGGGCGACCGCGTCCACCCGTACCGCCTCCTCCGGGAGCCGGAGCCGGGTCAGCCGGTGCCGGGCGGACTCGACGACCACGATGTCCCCGCCGACCAGCACGGCGTCGCTGGGCTCGCGCAGATCCGTGGCCAGGGTGGTCACCTCGCCCGTCGCCGGGTCGAAGCGGCGCAGGGCGTGGTTGTACGTGTCGCAGACCGCGACCGAGCCGTCGGGCAGGGCGGTCACCCCCAGCGGGTGCTGGAGGAGCGCCTGGCCGGCGTCGCCGTCGCGGTGCCCGAAGTCGAACAGCCCGGTGCCGACGGCGGAGGTGATGGCGTACCCCTCGTCGGTGCGGTGGACGTACCGCAGCGCGCTGGTCTCGGCGTCCGCGATCCACAGGCGGTCCTCGGTCGCCGCGAGCCCCGAGGGCTGGGCAAACCACGCCTCGGCGGCGGGGCCGTCCACGAGCCCCTCGTTGGTCGTCCCGGCGGCCAGCCGGACGGTGCCCGTCTCCGGGTCCCAGGTCCACAGCTGGTGCACACCGGCCATGGCGATCCACACCTTGCCCTGCCACCACGCCACGTCCCACGGCGAGGACAGGTCCACCTCCAGGGCGGGCCCGGAGGTCGGCGACCCCTGCCACCACTGCCGGCCGGTCCCCGCCACGGTCTCCACGACCCCGGTCGCGGGGTCGAAGGTGCGCAGGGCGTGGTTGACGGTGTCCGCGACGACGACCCGGCCGTCGGGAAGCAGGGCCAGGCCCTGCGGCTCGCTGAAGGCGTCCGGCCCGAAACCGCGCTCCCCGCTGCCGATGCGGCGTACGACGCTCTCCCCGTCGGCGGCGAGCTCGACGAGCTGGTGCCGGGTCGAGTCGGACACCAGGAAGTTCCCCGAGGGCAGCACCAGCGCCTTCCCGGGGAACCGCAGGTCGCTCGCCACGGGCTCGGGGGCCACGTAGGGCCCGTCGCCGCGCCGCAGGGTCCCCTTGGCCTCGTGCTCGGCCTCCAGCTCCTCGACCAGCTTCGCGATGGCGTGGGCGTGCCCCTCACCGGCGTGCTGGGCGACGACGTACCCCTCGGGGTCGATCACGACGAGCGTGGGCCAGGCCCGGACGGCGTACTGCTTCCAGGTGGCCAGCTCGGGGTCGTCGAGCACCGGGTGGTGCACCTCGTACCGCTCGACGGCGTCGACGACGGCGGCGTGCTCGGCCTCGTGGGCGAACTTCGGCGAGTGCACGCCGATGATCACCAGGGTGTCCCGGTGCTTCTCCTCCAGCTCGCGCAGCTCGTCCAGGACGTGCAGGCAGTTAATGCAGCAGAAGGTCCAAAAATCGACAATGACGCACTTACCTCGCAGATCAGCGAGCGTGAGCTCATTGCCTCCGGTGTTCAGCCAACCACCCTTGCCGATCAGCTCGGGGGCACGGACACGGGGACGGCGGGGCGCGGGCGCGGGGGTGGGCGCCGGGGCAGCATCGTTCATGTTTCAAGCTTGCCATCCGGGCATGAACACCCCGTCACGCCCGTACGAAGCGGCGGACCTCCCCGAGCGGCACTGCCCCGCGGCGGACCGGGCGGCGGGATTCGCGGGCTCGCCTGGGGGCCGCGGGCGTCGTGCTAGTTTGCGGCGGGTGTCGACAGATCGTATAACCGGCCGCATCGCCGAGCCGAGGGGCGGCGCGGCCGCCCTCGGGTCCGCAGCGGAGACAGTCCCCACGGCAGCCCCCACCGAGCGCCGCAGGCCTGTTTCACTGCCCTCTTTGACCGGTTTGCGGTGGACCGCCGCGCTCATGGTGTTCTTCTACCATGTGCACATCGTCGGCTACCTCGGTGCGCGCGCCGGGGAAATGGTCACCTTCGCCTTCGCCGTCGGCAACACCGGGGTGTCGTTCTTCTTCATCCTGTCGGGCTTCGTCCTCGCCTGGTCCACCCCTCCCGGCGGCAGCCCCGTGCGGTTCTGGCGGCGACGGTTCGCCCGGGTGTACCCGCTGCACCTGGTCGCCGCGGTGCTCGCGCTGGTGCTGGCCTTCACCCTGGACACCTCCAACAGGCCGCACCTCAAGCAGCTGCTGGCCAACCTCTTCCTCGTCCAGTCCTGGGTCCCGGACATCAGCTACTACGCCGGTGTGAACCCCGTCAGCTGGTCGCTGGCCTGCGAGGCGTTCTTCTACCTCGCCTTCCCGCTGCTGATCTGGCCGCTGCGGCGCCTCGGCCGGCACGCGAGCCTGGTGGCCGCGGCCGGCTGCGTCCTGCTGGTGTGGGCGATGCCCACCCTGCTCGAACACCTCATGCCCGAGCACGTCGCCTGGGGCGGCTACTACTTCCCGCTCGGCCGGCTGCCCGAGTTCATCCTCGGCCTGGCCCTCGCGGAGCTGGTCCGGTCCGGCCTGTGGCGCGGCCCTGGGCTGACCGTCTCCCTCGCACTCACCATGGGCGGCTACTTCCTCAGCCTCAAGACGGATCAGCCGTACCAGTACGCGGCCTGTACGGTGATCGGCTTCGGCTGCCTGATCGCCGCCGCCGCGCAGGCGGACCTGCGCGGCGAGCCCTCGCCCTGGCGGGGGCGCCTCAGCGTCCGGCTGGGGGAGATCTCCTTCGCCTTCTACATGATCCACATCCTGGTGATCCGGACCGGCGAGCACCTGTACCGCTTCCACCCGGCCCTGCCGTGGTTCCCCAAGGGCCTGCTGCTGGTCGCCGTGGCCTTCGGCGTGTCCCTGGCGGCCGCCTGGGCGCTGCACACCTTCGTCGAGACCCCCGGCCACAAGCTGCTGACGCGCAGCCGCCGGGTCAGGAAGTAAAGGACCGCAGCGAGGCCACGAGGGCCGTCACGAACGATGCGCGGACCTGCTCCGGGAGCAGGTCCAGCGACAGGTAGGGGTTGAGGTCCTCCAGCTCGACGAGCAGCAGCTCCCCGCTGGGGGTGCGGCAGGCGTCGACGCGCTGGATCCCGTGCGAGAGCGTGTTCCACGCGATGAAGGACCGGGCGAAGTCCAGGTCCGCCGCGGTGGGCTCGTAGCGCTCCAGCTCCCAGCGGCGGGCGGGGTCCGGGGCGTAGAGGGCGTACTGGAAGGCGTCGTCGACGAAGTAGAAGGACACCTCGTACGCGAAGTCGATCCGCGGCTGGATCAGGTAGGCCCCGGCCGGACCGGGCCGGGCGGACGGGTCCGAGGGGTCCGCCGTGAAGGTGAGCCCGATGGAGTCCGCGCCCTGCTTGGGCTTGACGGCGTACGCGGGAACCTGCGGCAGCAGGTGCAGCCGCGCCGGGTCGTCGACCGTGGGGATCACCGGGTAGCCGGCGGTGGTCAGGTCCAGGAGGTACTGCTTTCCGGCCATGTCCGCGCGGCCCGTCAGCGGGTTGTAGACGCGCGTCCCGGCGGCCCGCGCGGCCGCGCGGAAGGAGTCGTACGCCTCCTGGTAGTGCAGGACCGGGCCGCTGTTGCGCACCACGACCGCGTCGAACCCGGGCATCAGCCGCTCGGCGTCGAGCGGGTGGCACAGGGCCAGGGGGAGGTGCTCGCGGAGCCGGGAGGTGAGGAATATGTCCTCGTCGCAGTAGCGGCGGCCGCGCGCCGGGTAGGCCAGGTCGGTCACGAAGAGAAGAGGCATGGCGGCAACCTATCGCGGGCACTGATCAGCGCATGAAATACCTCGTACGGGACAAAGTGCTGGCCATCGGGGACGACTACGGGATCGAGGACGAGGCCGGCCGCCCCGCCTTCCTCGTGGACGGGAAGGCGCTGCGGGTCCGCGACACCCTGGAGCTGAAGGACCCCGACGGGCACGTCCTGATCACCCTGCGGGAGAAGATGTTCAGCTTCCGCGACGCGATGACCCTGGAGCGCGGGGGGCACCTCCCGGCGGTGGCGGGGGGAGAGCGGCGCCTGGCGGTGATCCGCAGGAAGCGGTTCTCGCTGCTGCGCAACCACTTCCTGGTCACCCTGGCCGAGGGCACCGAGCTCGATGTCAGCGGCCGGATCCTCGACCGGGAGTTCAAGGTGGAGTACGAGGGGGAGCTGCTCGCGCTGATCTCCCGCCAGTGGTACCGGATCCGCGAGACGTACGCCGTCGACGTGATCCGGGAGGACGCGGACGCGGCGCTGCTGATCGCCGTCGCGGTCTGCGTGATCCGGATGGCCGAAAAGGAGCGGGAGGACGCCGACTAGGCGGATTCCCCCGGGACGGTGGAGGACGCCGACCAGGCGGACTGCCCCCGCCCGGTGCCGCGCGCCCCGCGGCGAGAGCGGGCGGTGAGCTGGCCCTGTACGTAGGCGTCCGCCTCGGGGGCGTAGGGGCCGCCGTGGTCGAGGAGGAGGTCGGTGATGCGCTGCCACTCCGCGACCGCCGCCCGGACGGGGGCCTCGGCGGCCGCCAGCGGGCCGGCGTCCTCCAGGGCCGCCTCCAGGGCGGCGTTCGCCTCGTGGTGCGTCATGCCGGTGGCCTCGGCGCGGACCCGGTCCCGGGCCGCGGTCTCCCCGGCGGAGGGCTCGTGGGGCTCCAGGGCGGCCTCGATGGCGGCCTCGGCCTCCTCGGCTTCGTCGGTGTACTGGGTCTTCTCCGCCACCACGGCGCACCTGCTTCCTGTCGGTACCGGTCCTCCTCTTACCCCGGATCCGCGCCGACCGACAGGGCCGGACGCGGAAAGGACCGCCTAGCGCCCCAGGCGGCGGTCCTTCAGTGCCGGGAACTGCTCGCGGGTCTCGGCGACCTTCGCCGGGTCCAGGTCCACCGTGAGGACGTCCTCGCCGGGTCCGGCCTCCGCCAGCACCTCGCCCCACGGGTCCACCACCAGGCTGTGCCCGGCCTGCTCCACGCCCGCGTGGGTGCCGGCCAGCCCGCACGCCAGGACGTACGACTGGTCCTCCACGGCCCTGGCCCGGTTCAGCAGGGTCCAGTGGGCCCGCCGCCGGGCCGGCCAGCCCGCGGCGACGACCAGCGTCGTCGCCCCCGCGTCGACCAGGCCGCGGAAGAGCTCCGGGAAGCGCAGGTCGTAGCAGGTGGCGATGCCGAGGGTCTGTTCCGGCAGGGTCACCGTGGTCAGGGTGTCGCCGGGCGACATCAGCACCGCCTCGCCCTGGTCGAAGCCGAAGCGGTGGATCTTGCGGTAGGTCGCGGCCAGCTCGCCCGCCGGGGAGATGACGAGGGCGGTGTTGTAGAGCGAGCCGTCGCCCGCGCGCTCCACCACGGATCCGGCGTGCAGCCAGACCCCGGCGTCGGAGGCGGCCTTGGACATCGCCTCGAAGGTCGGGCCGTCGATCGGCTCGGCCTCGGTCTCGAACTGCTCGTACGCGAAGGCGCCGACGGTCCACAGTTCGGGCAGCACGACGAGGTCGCTGCCGCTCTGCTCGCGTACGAGATCGGCGACCCTGGAGCGTCGGGAAGCCACCGACTCCCCGTCGTTCACCGCGATTTGGATCAATGAGGCGCGCACACTACCACCGTCCTGGACTTGCAGCCGTCAACTCGGGCCTACGATCGTCACACGAAAGCACTGCCGGGGTGCTCACCGGCAGCGTAGTTTTGGGAACAGTCCACAACGCGCCACTGAACAGCACGCGAGGGGTCCCGTTGACCGTCCATCCCAGCCTTCAGCCCTACGCCGACGCGTGGACCCATTCCATCGAGGCGATATCCGAGCTGGTACTTCCCCTGACCGAGGGCGAGTGGAACCGGGCGACTCCGTGCCCCGGATGGTCGGTCCGTGACGTCGTGTCACACATCATCGGCATCGAGTGCGAGCAGCTCGGGGACCCCCGGCCGATCCACACCGTGGCGCGGGACCTGCGCCACGTGGTGGACGAGTTCAGCCGGTACATGGAGGTCCAGGTCGACGTACGGCGCCACCACACCGCGCCGGAGATGACCTCGGAGCTGGAGTACACCGTCATCCGCAGGGCCCGTCAGCTGCGCAACGAGAAGCGGGATCCGGCCACGATGGTGCGGGGTCCGCTGGGTGACCAGGTGACGCTGGAGCTCGCGCTGCGGCTGCGCGCGTTCGACGTGTGGATCCACGAGCAGGACCTGCGGGCGGCGCTGGGCGTGCCGGGGAACTGGGACTCGCCGGGTGCGTACGTGGCGCGGGACCTCCTGCTGGCCGGGCTGCCGAAGGTGGTCGCGAAGGGGGCGGGGGCGCCCGCGCATTCGGCGGTGGTGCTGGACGTGCACGGCCCGCTGGAGTTCATGCGGACCGTACGGGTGGACGCGGACGGCAGGGGCACGCTGGACAAGGCGCCGTCGCTGGGCCCGGCCGTGACGCTGACGCTGGACTGGGAGACGTACGTCCGTCTCGCGGCGGGCCGGGTGCGGCCGCACGTCGTCGCCGACCGCGTGAAGGTCGAGGGCGACTCCCGGCTGGCCGATGCCATCCTGGCGAACTTCGCCGTGACCCCGTAGGGACCCCGGGGTCCTACGCCGGGGTCTTCGCGGCCGGGGCGACGGGGCCGGACCGGTCCGGGACGACCGGCCGGCGCTCCCCTTCGCGGGCGAGGGCCCGGGCGCGCAGGCGGAGGATCTGCGTGAGGCCGAGGAGCTCCAGGAAGAACACCGACGAGAAGGCGATCCGGTAGTTGTCCCCGGTGGCGTCGAGCAGGATCCCCACCGCCAGCAGGGTCGTCATCGAGGCGAGGAAGCCTCCCATGTTGGTGATCCCGGAGGCCGTGCCCTGCCGCTCGGCGGGATTCGCCGGCCGCGCGAAGTCGAAGCCGATCATCGACGCCGGACCGCAGGTCCCGAGCACCACGCACAGCGCGACCAGCAGCCACATCGGGGCCCGGTCCCCCGGGTAGGCCAGGACCGAGGCCCACAGCAGGGCCGTCACCCCCACCGTGCCCAGCGCCAGCGGTATCCGCGCGGACTGGCGGCGGCCGATGAGCTGGCCGTAGACCAGCCCGAAGGCCATGTTCGAGGCGACGACCAGGGTCAGCAGCCCGCCCGCGGTGGTCCGCGACAGCCCCTGCGCCTCGACGAGGAACGGCATGCCCCACAGCAGCAGGAACACCATCGCCGGGAACTGCGTGGTGAAGTGCACCCACAGCCCGAGCCTGGTGCCGGGCTCCCGCCAGGACTGCGCTATCTGGCGGCGTACGAAGCCGCCCGCGCCCGACGCCTGCGCCGGTGCGGGCGCGTACCCCTCCGGGTGGTCCCGCAGGAACAGCACAAGCGGGACCATGACGACCAGCCCCGCCACCGCGCTGCCCGCGAAGGCCGGAACCCAGCCGACCCCGTGCAGTACGGGTGCCAGCACCAGTGTGGAGACCAGGTTGCCGGCCATGCCGACCAGCCCGGCCAGCTGGGCCATCAGCGGTCCGCGCCGGGCGGGGAACCACCGCGTGCCGAGCCGCAGTACGGAGATGAAGGTCATCGCGTCACCGCAGCCCAGCAGGGCCCGCGCGGCCAGCGCCATCCCGTACGAGGGCGACAGGGCGAAGCCGATCTGCCCGGCGGTGAAGAGGACCGCCCCGAGCGTGAGCACCTTCTTCGTGCCGAGCCGGTCCACCATCAGGCCGACGGGGACCTGCATGCCCGCGTAGACCAGCAGCTGGAGCAGCGAGAAGGCGGACAGGGCCGAGGCGTTGACCTGGAAGCGGTCGGCGGCTTCGAGTCCGGCGACGCCCAGGCTGGTACGGAAGATCACCGCGACGAAGTAGACGGCGACGCCGATCGACCAGACGGCCACGGCCCGCCGGCCGCCCGGCGGGTCCTGGGGGAGGCTCATCGGCCGGACCCCCGCACCAGTGCCCCGACCCGGCCCACGTGCGCCCGTACGGCGGCGGCGGCGGTCTCGGCGTCCCCGGCCCGCAGCGCGTCCAGGATCTCGGCGTGCTCGGCCAGCGACCGCTCCACCCGGTCCGGGTGGGCGTGCAGCAGGGCCACGCCCATCCGCAGCTGGCGGTCGCGGAGCTGGTCGTAGAGCCGGGCCAGGATCTGGTTCCCGGCGCTGCGCACGATCTCGGCGTGGAAGCCCCGGTCGGCGGCCATCAGGGCGACCAGGTCGCCCGCGTCGGCGTGCCGGCGCTGCTCCTCGATGAGCCCGGCCAGCCGGTCCAGCAGTCCGGGCGGGGCCGGCACGGCCCTGCGTACGGTGAACTCCTCGACCAGCAGGCGGGTTTCGATGACGTCGGCGATCTCCTGCGCGGAGACCGGCAGCACCAGCGCGCCCTTCTTGGGGTAGAGCTTCAGCAGCCCCTCGGTCTCCAGCCGCAGCAGCGCCTCGCGCACCGGCGTGCGCGACACCCCGACGGCCTCGGCGACCTCGCCCTCGGTGAGCAGCACCCCGCCCTCGAAGCGGCGGTCCAGCACCCCCTGTTTGACGTGCCGGTAGACGCGGTCGGCGGCGGTGACGGCGGTGGCTGAGGCAGGCATGCGCACAGGATAGATACATGAGGGGTACAACGGTCTCGCCGTCCAGCATCCGGACGGCCGCACCGGGCCGACCGGGGACGAGGCGCCGGCCCCGCCCGTGCATCGAAGGATGTACCGCCGCTTCGTCCGTCGGCAGGACGTACGCCGCCCCGCGCGCCGGGAGGCTGAAGTCATGGCCGAAACCCTGCTCACACCACCGGTGACCGCGACCCGCCTGCCCCTCCTCGACGTGCTGCGGGGCGCCGCGATCCTCGGCACGCTCATGACCAACGTCTGGATCTTCGCCTCCCCCGGCTCGGAGTGGGGCGTGCTCCAGGTCGGCCTGGACACGCCCGACGTACTGGCCGACCCGTCCCCCGCGAACCTCGCGGAGAGCGTCTTCCGCTTCCTCGCGGACGGCAAGTTCCTGTCCCTGCTGACGATCCTGTTCGGAGTCGGCCTGGCCATCCAGTACGACTCCGCCGCCCGTCGCGGCAACCCCTGGCCTGGCCGCTACTGGCGGCGGGCCGCCTTCCTCTTCCTCGAAGGCACCGTCCACTTCCTGCTGGTCTTCGCCTGGGACGTGCTGATGGGCTACGCCGTCACCGCGCTCCTCGTCGCCCGGCTGCTGGCCCGCTCCGAACGGGTCCAGCGCCGGGTGATGTGGACGGCGGGCGGGCTGCACCTGGCCCTGGTCGCCCTGGTGACGGCCGGCGACGCGGCCACCCCCGACGGCGGCCCGAAGTCGCCCGGCGCGGACGCCGTCGCGCTGTACGCCGACGGCAGCTGGGCCGAGCAGGTCTCCTTCCGGTTCGACAACGCCCTGGCCCTGCGCATCGAACCCGTCTTCACCTTCGGGCTGCTCGTCTTCCTCTTCCTGCTCGGCGTGCGCCTGCACCGCGCGGGCGCCTTCGCCCCCACCCCCGACGGCCGCCGCATCCGGGGCCGGATGGCCGCCTGGGGGCTGGGCCTGGGGATGCCGCTCGGCGCCCTGGCCGCGCTCGGCGGCTCCGACTGCTTCGTCCTGGGCCGCTACGGGATCGCCCCGCTGATCGCCGTCGGCTACATGGGCCTGATCGGCATCGCCCTGGACCGCCTGAGGGCCCCCGGCGCCGCGACCGGCAGGGTGACCGGCGCCGTGACCGCAGCCGTGACCGGCGCCCTCGGCTCGGTCGGCCGCACCGCCCTGTCCTGCTACGTCGCCCAGAACCTGCTGTGCATGCTGCTCTGCTACGGCCTCGGGCTGGGCCTGGCCACCCGCCTCGCGGGCACCGGCCCCTGGTGGGTGATGGGCCTGTGGGCGGCGGTGGGCCTGACCCTGGTGGCCGGCTCCCGGCTGTGGCTGCGCCGCTTCGAGAAGGGCCCGCTGGAATCCGTACAGCAGTGGGCCCTCAAGCCCCGGCAGGCCCGGGGCTGACCTCCACCTCCAGCAGGAACTCGTCGTACGGGGCCTCCTGCGGGTACGGCGGCCGGACCTGGGCGAAGCGCACCCGCGACCGGCCTCCCGGACAGCGGCCGCGGACCAGGTACACCCGCTCCACCGGGGCCCCCGGCAGCACCGGGGCCCCGGAGTCCTGCGGGACCTCCTGCACCGAGACCGCGTCCGCGTCCCCGGCGACCTGCCAGGTCCACACGTAACCGCGCGCCCCGCGCCCGGTCAGCCGCAGCTCGTACGACTCACCCGGCGCGAGCGTGATGCTCCGCACCTCCACCGGCACCCCTCTCAGGCCGGGCCGATCACCGACCCCTCGTGCCAGCCCGCGCCGTCGCGCCAGTAGTGCTGCAGGAGGCGGTCGGTGCGCAGGACGATCACTTCCAGGTTGAACCCGAAGCTGCCCTGGAGCATCCCGGTGACGGCCTGCGCGTCGTGCCCGAAGACCGCGCCGCGGCTCCACGCTGTGCCCCCGGCGTTCCCGCGCCACCAGTGCTCGACCCGGCCGCCCGCCGCGACGGCGCACAGCTCGTAGTTCCCGGCGGTGTCCTCGTCGACGGCCCCGTACTGGGCCTCGATCAGGCAGGGCGCCGAGATGATCCCGCCGCCGAAGACCTCGCCGGGGCGCCAGGCGAAGCCGTTGTGGTCGTCGCGCCACCACAGCTGCATCCGGCCGTCGGTGCGGGCGGCGACCAGGTCGAGGCGGCGGCCGCGGGTCTGGACGAGGGCCGGGCCGTAGTGGGCGATCCCTGAGGCGAAGCGGCCGCCGTCGTTCCAGGTCCAGGGGGCGCCGTTGATCCGCCACCAGTGGTTCAGCCGGCCCTCGGCGGTCCGGACGACCACCTCGAAGTTGCCGGGCTTGCCGTAATCGCTCTGGATGAAGGCCGGGGTCGAGCCGACCGCCGCGTCACCCGGGCCGAAGACGCCGCCGTCGCGCCAGGCGCCGCCGGACTGCTCGTAGTACCAGTGGCGCAGCCGGCCGCCCGTGGTGACGTGCAGGGACTCCATGTTGCGGTTGTAGGTGGTCCCGGTGAAGGCCGGCTGACCCGAGGCGTCGTTCGCGAACGCCCCGGCGCGGGTCCAGCCGAAGGGGGCGTCGCCCTCGCGCCACCAGTGCTGGAGACGGCCGGCGCCGGCCGTGGCCAGCATCTCGAAGTTGCGGTGGGCGCGGCCGTTGCCGCTCTCGTAGACGCTGCCCGCGTGCAGGCGCCGCTTGCTCCACGGGTCGATGTTGGTGCCGCGCAGCCCGCACTTGGCCCAGTGGTCGATGTTGGCCTCGCCGTAGGCGATCCGGCCGTATCCGCCGACGTGGTAGCCGGTCCCCCAGGAGTTCTTGAACAGCCAGCAGCCGGCCGCGTCGTCGTAGCCGACGATCAGCACGCAGTGCCCGCCCGCCAGTTGGTCGCTCGTACGGTGGTACACGCCGGAGCCGAGCCCGAAGAAGTCGTCGTACACGTCGAAGCAGGCGGTCAGCGGGCCGACCGCGTCCAGCCAGACCTTCTGCTGCTCGACGTCGCCGAGCCGCACGTAGTCGGTGATCCGCACCGTCCGGCCCGACCGGTCCCAGCTGGGCGTGTACTCGGCCCGCCAGGCGTCGCGCCGCTCGGCGGGCAGGCCCGGCGGGGGAGTGGAGTACGGCCAGCAGTCCGGGTCCGCGAGCCCGCCGTTGGCCTGGATCCAGTCCAGCGCCGCCTCGGGGCTGGAGCCCTGCCCGCAGGCGCACTTCAGCCCGTCGTGCACGTCCCCCTCGGACCGCTCGGCCCACACCCCGTGCTCTATCCGGGCCATCGACTCGACCAGCCCGGCCGCCCCGAAGGCCCAGCACGACCCGCACGGGTTCTGGTCCTTCACCTTGGTGATCCACGGCCAGCCCCAGCGGCTCCGCCAGTCCACGGCGGCCGGCCGCGCCCCCACGACCGGGCCCCCCGACCCGGGCAGCAGGCCGTGCGCGGCCCTGCGCCGGGTGAGGTCCGGATTGCCGCTGACCCGCCCGACCAGCCCCGCCAGGTCGACGGGCCCCGCCTCCTCGGCGAGCGTCAGACCGGCCCCCGGTTCCAGACCGAGCGAGGGCCGCGGCACGGGCTCCTCGTCGGCCAGCTGCTCGCTCACGGACCATCGCGCGCCCTGCTCCACGAGCTGCGCCCGCAGCTCCCCCGCCGTCCGGACAGACTCCTGCGGCATACCGGCCCCCCAGTGTGCGTTCGCCCGCCCCGATGCGAGCGAGACCCGGGAGCGTCCACCTGGCGCCGGGGGGCGTCAAGGGGGGCGGCGAGGTCGCGCGGTGGCACGGGGGTCGTACGGGCCGGGTCCTACGGGGCCATCGCCTGGCCCCCGATGCCCGACGCCCCGGCCAGCTGGCCCTGCCACCACGCCGCCATCCCCGGCGGGTCCATCTCCACCCAGGCCGGGGTCCGTTCCACCTGCGCCCGCCCGAGCCGCCTGGCCAGCGCGACGAGCTCCCGCCCCGCCCCGCCCCGGGCCCGCTCGTAGCCGCGCAGCAGCTCCTCCCACGACCCCGCGCGGGCCCACTGCGCCTCGAAGGCGGTGGCGTCCTGAAGGGCCTTGGCCGCGCCGCTCGTGTTGTGCGGCCGCACCACGGTCGCGGCGTCCCCGGCGAGCAGGAGCCGGCCGGAGGTGGTGCGGGCGGGCTCCAGGTCGTAGATGGGCTGCACATAGGTCTGCTCCGGCGCGGTCAGCCCGAGCACCTGCCCCCAGTACGGCGGGAACTCCCGCTCCAGCAGCTCCGCGAGCCGTGCGGCCAGCTCCCCGGACACCGTCCCCGGCGGGAAGCTCGTCGGGTCGTCCAGCCGCAGCCCGGCCGCCACCGGGGGCGCGGCGTACAGCACCCAGTTGACCCGCAGTCCCTCCGGACCCGGGATCCGGTAGATCACGCAGCTGCCGCCCGGGAAGCAGACGGTGCTCACGGTGTCCGCGGGCCACTCCCCGACGCCCGCCGAATCCAGCGCCGCGGCGTCGAAGTTCCCCCGCCAGCAGACGTAACCCGCGTAGTGGGGGCGGGATTCGGGGCACACGGCCTCCCGTACGACCGACCGGTACCCGTCGGCGCCGACCACCAGGTCGTACCGCTCGACCGCCCCGCCCGCCAGCCGTAACCCGGCCCCGCCGGCCTCCCCCGACACGCCGGTCACCGCCTCGCCCTGCCGGTACACCACCGAGCCGGGGGTGGCCTCCCGGAGCCCGCGCCACAGCAGGCCCCAGTGGTACGAGTGGAAGGGGAACGGCTGCTCCCAGATCACCCGCCCGGCCGGGCCGGCGGCCGCGTCCCGGACCACCCACCTGCGCCGGGCCAGCGGATGCCGCGCGATCCCGGCGGGCAGCGCCCCGGTCGCGCCGAGCTCCGCGGCCCGTTCGTCATGGATGCACAGGCCCACTCCGCGGTCCTCCAGCCGGCCGAGGGTGCGCTCCAGCACCACCACCTCGCCCGCCCCGGCCCGCGCCGCCGCCGAGGCGAACGCGCAGCCCGCAATGCTCCCGCCCACGACCGCGACCGATGCGTCTCGCATGGAAACACCATAGGGCGTCCCGGATCCGGCGAAGGCCGGGGTCCGGTCCCCGGGACGGGCCGATTTCCCGCCGGAAGGCCCCCGTTAGGGTTCCCCCATGGGGACCTGGACCGCGCCGAGCGCCATCGAACGAGAGCTGTACGAGGCCAGGGCCGCGGGCGACTGGCCGGCCTTCTTCGACGCCCTGGCGCTCGCGGACCTCTTCGTCCCCCAGTCCCGCGCCTTCCAGGACGCGAACCCCACCCGCATCCAGCGCGAGCGCGTCCACTTCCCGCAGGTCGGCGCCGAGGCGTACGTGGCCTTCACGGACGGCATGCTCCCCGTGCCCACGCCCGACCTGGTCTTCGAGAGCGTCGACCTCGGCTGGTTCGCGGAGGGCTACCCGCCCCAGGGCCCGCCGTACCTGGCGATCAACCCCGGCACGCCCTTCGAGGTGTTCCTGCCCGCGACCCCCGCCCACCGCGCCGCGTGGGCGCTGCACGACAGCCGCCGGCCCCGCTACGTGGGCCTGGAGCAGGGCAAGGTCCACGGCCTGCACCTCGGCGGCCCGCTGCACGGGCCCGTCGCGTTCGGACTGGCCTGCGGCGCGCTCCTGTCCGTGAGCAACGGACTGTTCTGGAACGCCCTCGCCTACCACGGCCAGGGCTACACCAAGGAGCGCGAGAAGCTCAAGGAGTGGTGGGGGATCACCACCCGCGAGGACTGGCTGGACACCACCGAGCAGCTGCTGGGCGCCGACCTGGTCAGCCCCGTCTGGGAGTTCGCGCTGCGCGTCCGCACGGCCCTCGCGAAGGAGTTCGCCGGACCGGTCGACATCGAGCACTGGCGGCACGCCACCGAGTCCGCCCTGCGGGCCAACGCCCGACGCGCCGCCGAGCCCCGCCTCACGCCCGACGGGGTCACCGTCGCGCAGCCCCGGCCCGCCGCCGAGGTCGAGGGGGAGATAGCGGGGATGCAGCGGGTCATCGGGCGGATCGCCCGCTACGAGCAGCGCTTCCGGGCCGACGGGCTGCTCAGCGAGGGCAGGTACGTGCGCTCCGTGGAGGCCTGGGACTACGGGCGGGCCTCCCAGATGGCCCGCTGGGGCCTCGGCGCCCGCTTCGGGAGCCTGGAGGAGACCGAGCGGGCCGTCGTCCGGGCGGGGAAGGCCTGCCGGCTGGCGTACCGGTCCTGGGAGGACCTGTCGGCCGGGTTCGTCCTCGGCCGCTGCATGCACTTCGACGAGGAGGAGTTCGGGCGCTGGTACGAGCAGATGGTCACGGCGCACCGGGAGTTGACCACCGACCCCGGCAGCCCGTGGCTGAACATCCCGTGGGGATGACCGGAAGACCTCGGGTAGTCGGATTGCGGGTACGTGAACCGAGCCTCTCGCGAGGGACAGCCAATTAGGCTCCGGAGCATGACTGTTGAGCTGAACGACACCGTGCGCGGGCTGCTGGACGCGTCCCACCCCGCCGTCCTGACGACCATCAACCCCGACGGCGGTCCCCAGAGTTCGGTCGTCTGGGTGTCCCGGGACGGCGACGAACTGCTGATCTCCACCGAGCGGGGCCGCCGCAAGGAGCGGAACATCGTGCGGGACGGGCGGGTCGGCCTGACCGTCTTCGACCTGGCGAACCCCTTCCTGTACGCGGAGATCCGCGGCACCGCCTCCGTGACCGAGGACGCCGGCCGGACGGTGACCGCCAGGATCGCCGAGGAGTACCTGGGGCCGGGCGGCGCGAAGGACTTCGTGGAAGCCCCCGCCGAGCAGGTACGGGTGATCGTGCGCATCACCCCGACCAAGGTGCTCGGCAACGCCGTCAAGGCCTAGTTGCCGTCCGGGCGTCCGGAGCCGTGTTCCGGGCGCCCGTCACGGCAGCCGGTCCCGTACCGCCGACCAGGCGTCGACGGCCTCGGCCAGGGGGTCGCCGGCCGGCAGGTGGGGCCGTACCAGGGTCATCCAGGGCACCAGGTTCTTGATCCGCCGCAGGTGCAGGATGCGGCCCCGCGGCAGGTCCCGCCAGGCGCGGGCCCGCGCCGCCGCCTCCGCCGGGGTCAGGTCGATCAGGGCCAGCACCTCGCGGCACAGCTCGGCCGGGTCCCCGCCCCGCCCGGGGCCGAACTCCAAGATCAGGTAGCCCCGTACGGCCGCCAGCTCGGCCCACCGGGCCAGTTCGTCCGGCCGGCCCGCCCGCATCGTCGCGGCCAGCGCCACCCGCCCCCAGCGGATCCGCACCGCGTCGGGGAGCCCGTCGTCCCGCATCCGGCCCAGGGCGAGGCAGCGCAGGGTGTCGGGGTGGGGCTCGTCGAGCAGCGGCGGACCGGTGGCCAGCCAGGCCTCCAGCTCCTCCAGCGCATGCCCGTCCGGCGGTACGTACGTCAGCACCTGCCCCCGGGTGAGCAGGGCGACCATCGCCCCGGACAGGTGCACCCTCGCCACGTGCCCGGCGTCGAAGAAGCCGACGGTCCGCCCGTACCGCTCTATGCGCCGCAGCCCGAGCCGCTGTTCCCCGGCGGCGTAGACCTGCCCGGCGCGCGCGGTCCCGCCGACACAGCGCACCACGCACACCCCGCCGGTGACGTCGGCCCGCTCGACGGAGTACACCTGCAACTCGGCGATGGACACCCGGCCCCCTCTCCCCGGCGGGAGGCTACCGGGACGGCCGCCTGCGGCTGAAGCGGTTGCGGCAGATCGCCCGGGGTCCGCTCCACGGGAACGGCCGATGGCCGGGCTCCTGTGCGGAGACCGGCCATCGGCACCACGTCGCCCGTGCGGGCGGGCGGAGGTTGCTACGCCCAGGTGACGAGGCGGCGGGGGTGTTCCAGGACCGCCGCGATGTCGGCCAGGAAGCGGGAGCCCAGCTCGCCGTCGATCAGGCGGTGGTCGAACGACAGGGCCAGGGTGGTCACCTGGCGCGGCTTCACCTTGCCCTTGTGGACCCACGGCTGGAGCTTGATCGCGCCGACCGCGAGGATCGCGGACTCGCCGGGGTTCAGGATGGGCGTACCGGTGTCGACGCCGAAGACGCCGACGTTGGTGATGGTGATGGTGCCGTTCTGCATGTCCGCCGGGGAGGTCTTGCCGTCGCGGGCCGTGGCGACCAGCGAGGACAGGGACTCCGACAGCTCGCCGAGCGTCTTGGTGTGGGCGTCCTTGATGTTCGGCACGATCAGCCCGCGCGGGGTGGCCGCGGCGATGCCCAGGTTGACGTAGTGCTTGAGCACGATCTCCTGGGCGGCCTCGTCCCAGGACGCGTTGACGTCCGGGTTGCGGCGGATGGCCACCAGCACGGCCTTGGCGATCAGGAGCAGCGGGTTGATCCGCAGACCGGCGAGGTCCGGGTCGTCCTTGAGCTCCTGGACCAGCTTCATCGTCCGGGTCACGTCGAGGGTGATGAACTCGGTGACGTGCGGAGCGGTGAAGGCGGAGCCGACCATGGCCTGGGCGGTGACCTTGCGGACGCCCTTGACCGGGATGCGGGTCTCGCGCGCCGTCGCCTCGGCCGGGGCCTGGAGGGGGGCGGCGGCCGGAGCCGGAGCCGCGGCGGCGGGTGCCGGGGCCACGGCCTGCGGGGTGATCGCGGCAGCTGCGGCCGCGTGCACGTCCTCCCGGGTCACGACGCCGCCATCGCCGGTGGGAACCACCGAGGCCAGGTCGATGCCGAGGTCCTTGGCGAGCTTGCGCACCGGCGGCTTCGCCAGCGGGCGCTCGGCGCCCGCGTGCCCGTTGCCGTTCAGCGCGGCGGTGCCGTTCGCGGCGGCGGCGGTCGCGGAAGCCGCGGTGCCGTTCTGCGCGGGTGCCGCGCCCGGCTGGGCCGGGACGGCTGCCGGAACCGCCACCGGAGCGGCCGCCGAGCCCGCTCCGGCCTCCGGGGCGGCCTTGCGGGGGCGGCGCTTCGTGGAGGCCGTGGACACGCCGTAGCCGACCAGGACGGGCTGGCGCGCCTGGGCGGCCGGCTCCTCCTCCGCCGGAGCGGCGGCGGCAGCGGCAGCGGCAGCGGCGGGCACCTCGACCGCCTCGACGGCCTCGGGGGCCTCGTCCGCGCCCCCGGTCCGCACGGAGATGATCACCTGGCCGACGTCGACCGTGACCCCCTCTTCGAAGAGGAGGGCGTGCACCACGCCGTCGAACGGGATCGGCAGCTCCACGGCCGCCTTCGCCGTCTCGACCTCGCAGACGACCTGGCCGTCGGTGACCGTGTCACCCGGCTGGACGTACCACTTGAGGATCTCGGCCTCGGTGAGGCCCTCGCCCACGTCGGGCATCTTGAATTCGCGGATCGTCATGAACGTGGCTCCTCAGTACGCCAGCGAGCGGTCGACGGCGTCGAGCACCCTGTCCAGGCCCGGCAGGTACTCGTCCTCCAGGCGGGCCGGCGGATACGGCGCGTGGAAACCGCCCACGCGCAGCACGGGCGCCTCCAGGTGGTAGAAGCACCGCTCGGTGATGCGCGCGGCGATCTCCGAGCCCACGCCCAGGAACACCGGCGCCTCGTGGACGACCACGAGACGGCGCGTGCGCTCCACCGAGGCCTGGATGCCGTCGAAGTCGACCGGGGACATCGAGCGCAGGTCCACGACCTCCACCGACTTGCCCTCCTCGGCCGCCGCGGCCGCCGCCTCCAGGCAGACCTTCACCATCGGGCCGTAGGCCGCCAGGGTGACGTCCGTACCGCTGCGCGCCACCCGGGCGCCGTGCAGCGAGTCCGGGATGGCCTCGACGTCGACCTCGCCCTTGTCCCAGTAGCGCCGCTTCGGCTCGAAGAAGATCACCGGGTCGTCGCTGAGGATGGCCTGCTGGAGCATCCAGTAGGCGTCGCTCGCGTTCGACGGGGAGACCACCTTGAGGCCGGGGACGTGCGCGAACAGCGCCTCCGGGGACTCGCTGTGGTGCTCGACGGCGCCGATGCCGCCCGCGTACGGAATGCGGATCACGACCGGCATCTTGATCTTGCCGAGGGACCGGGCGTGCATCTTCGCGAGCTGCGTGACGATCTGGTCGTACGCGGGGAAGACGAAACCGTCGAACTGGATCTCGACCACCGGCCGGTACCCGCGCAGGGCCAGGCCGATCGCCGTGCCGACGATGCCGGACTCGGCGAGCGGGGTGTCGATGACCCGCTCCTCGCCGAAGTCCTTCTGCAGTCCGTCGGTGATGCGGAAGACGCCGCCGAGCTTGCCGACGTCCTCTCCCATGATCAGGACCTTCGGGTCCGTCTCCAGGGCCTTGCGCAGCGAATCGTTGAGCGCCTTCGCGATGGTCAGCTTCTGAACGGCCATGGCGGTCACTCCCCACCTTCGAAGGACGCGAGGTAGGCGGCGAACTGCGCGCGCTCCTCGTCGACGAGCGCGTGCCCGTCCGCGTAGACGTTCTCGAAGATCGCCATCGTGTCCGGGTCGGGCATGGCGCGTACGACCTCGCGCACCCGCTTGCCGAGCGTCTCGCTCTCGGCCTCCAGCTCCGCGAAGAACGCCTCGTCGGCGCCGCCCGTCGCGAGCAGGTGGGCCTTCAGGCGCAGGATCGGGTCCTTCGCCTCCCAGGCCGCGGTCTCCTCGTCGAGCCGGTACTTCGTCGGGTCGTCGGAGGTGGTGTGCGCACCCATCCGGTACGTGAACGCCTCGACGAGGGTCGGGCCCTCGCCGCGGCGGGCCCGCTCCAGCGCCCAGCGGGTGACCGCCAGGCAGGCCAGGACGTCGTTGCCGTCGACGCGGACGCCGGGGAAGCCGAAGCCCTGGGCGCGCTGGTAGAGCGGTACGCGCATCTGGCGCTCGGTCGGCTCGGAGATCGCCCACTGGTTGTTCTGGCAGAAGAACACCACGGGGGAGTTGTAGACGGCCGAGAAGGTGAACGCCTCGGCCACGTCGCCCTGGCTGGACGCGCCGTCGCCGAAGTAGGCGATGACCGCCGAGTCGGCGCCGTCCTTGGCCACACCCATCGCGTAACCGGTCGCGTGCAGGGTCTGCGAGCCGATGACGATCGTGTACAGGTGGAAGTTGTTGATGTTCGGGTCCCAGCCGCCGTGGTTCACACCGCGGAACATGCCGAGCAGGTTGGTCGGGTCGACTCCGCGGCACCAGGCCACACCGTGCTCGCGGTAGGTCGGGAAGACGTAGTCGTCGTCGCGCAGCGCGCGGCCGGAGCCGATCTGAGCGGCCTCCTGGCCGAGCAGCGAGGCCCACAGGCCCAGCTCGCCCTGGCGCTGCAGGGCGGTCGCCTCGCCGTCGAAGCGGCGGGTCAGGACCATGTCGCGGTAGAGATTGCGCAGGTCGTCGGTGGTGATGTCGGCGACGAAGGGGGCAAATTCCGCGTTGTCCGCGTTCTCGACCCGTTCTCCCTCAGGGTTCAGCAGTTGTACGAGCTGAGGCTCGGCGTCGTGCGGCTGTGCGGTGGCAGCGGCGGTCTTGCGGGCGCTGGCCGCGCCTGCCGCCGCCCGCTTGGTGCCGCTGCTGCGTCGCGGCTTGCGCGCGGCAGTGCTCTCCACGGTCACGTGTGCTCCTCCGTCGGTCCGGCACCCGGGTTCTCCGGGGTCCAGTGCGGCTCACCTGTATCTGTACCCGTGCACGGGGTGGGTGCGCGGAGCGTACGGGATTCAGGCGTGACAGGTGCCCCGGCGAGTGCCCTGCGCAATGCACGTTACCCAGTGCCTCGCATAACTGCGAAACCCCGTTTGACCTGCGTTTTTGCTTGGATATCCAAGTAAATCCGCGGTGGCGGGAACAACCACTGGTCACAGCCTTGCAGGGGGCCGGAACAACGGCACGTTATCCCGGGTAACTGCGGCAGGGAAGGGGTGAGTGTGTGAAACTGACTCCGTGCCCGAAATCGGAAAAATCAAGGTATTCCTCCTGGACGACCACGAAGTGGTACGCCGGGGTGTACACGAGCTCCTGTCCGTCGAGGACGACATCGAGATCGTCGGCGAGGCCGGCACGGCCGCGGACGCACTCGTCCGCATCCCGGCCACCCGCCCCGACGTGGCGGTCCTCGACGTACGGCTGCCGGACGGCAGCGGCGTGGAGGTGTGCCGGGAGGTCCGCTCCCAGAACGAGGACATCAAGTGCCTGATGCTGACCTCGTTCGCCGATGACGAGGCGCTGTTCGACGCGATCATGGCGGGCGCCTCGGGCTACGTCCTGAAGGCGATCCGCGGCAATGAACTGCTCAGCGCCGTGCGGGACGTGGCGGCCGGCAAGTCGCTGCTGGACCCGGTGGCGACCGCCCGGGTGCTGGAGCGGCTGCGCGACGGCAACCGCGGCAAGGGCGACGACCGGCTCTCCAACCTCACCGAGCAGGAGCGGAAGATCCTCGACCTGATCGGCGAGGGCCTGACCAACCGCGTCATCGGCGAGCGGCTGCACCTCGCGGAGAAGACCATCAAGAACTACGTCTCCAGCCTCCTGTCGAAGCTGGGCATGGAGCGCCGCTCGCAGGCCGCCGCGTACGTGGCGCGCCTGCAGGCCGAGAAGCGCGCGTAGGTCCCTGCGGGCGGCTGGGCACGGCCGCGCGGGGCAGGGCCCCGCGGCCCCGGGATTCCACGGGTCGCGCCGTGTCATTCGGGACCAACGTCCCGGATGCCCGGGGCGGGATCCTCTTCCCGACCGTGTGTCGGCGGCGGAGAGTGGAACGCATGTCCCCTGAGGAACTCCACGCCATCGAACTGCTGCGCCGGGTGCCGTACGGCCGGGTGGCCACCAGCATGCGCGCGCTGCCCTTCCTCGCGCTGGCCCGGCACATCGTGGTGGACGGCGAGGTCCTCCTGAGAATGCACGCCGGTTTCGGCTACCACCAGGCCTGCAACGGCAGCGTGGTCGCGTACGGCGCCGACAACTTCAATTCCCGGGACCGGCAACTGTGGTCGGTGCAGTTCACCGGCACGGCGCAGATCGTGGAACCGGCCAACGCAGAACTGGAACTATTCGGTCCGGGTCCGCATTTCATCGACGGGGCCGTCTTCGACCCCGTCTACATGCGAATCGAACCCCAGCTCGTCACCGTGCACTCGCTGGCCGGCAATCGCGACCGCGCCTACCAGCACGCGCTCTGATCTGCGGATACGAACACACGAGAGGGCCCGGCGGAATCAATTCCGCCGGGCCCTCTCCCGTACGTACGTGTCACCCGGCGCGGGTCAGCCGACGCCGGGGTTCGGCGCGCCGCTCGGCGGGCTCGGCTTGCTGCTCGTCGGCGTCGACGGCTTCGACGAGTTCGACGGCGACGCGGAGCCGGCCGGGGGCTTCTCCGACTGGCTCGACGACGGCGTGTTGCTCGGCTGCTGGCTGTAGCTCGGCGTGGACTTGCTCCGGCTCGGCGTCGGCTTGTACGTCTCCTCGTCGTCCGTGCGCGAGGAATCCGAGCTCGGCGCGGACGGCGTGGTCTGCGGAGTGTCCGACGGGCTCTGCTGGTTGCCCGGGGAGCTCTGCTTGGTGGCCGGCGGGTTGTTCTCGCCGCCACCGCCGCCACCGCCCACGGTCTTGACCGCGTACGCGACACCGCCGGCGATCGCGAGGACCGCGAGCAGCGCGAACACCCACATCTTCCAGCGGCCGCCGCCCCGGCGGTCGTCGTAGCCGTCGTAGCCGCCGTTGCCGTGGCCGTTGCCGTGGCCGCCGCCGTTCCCGTTGCCGCCGCCGCCCGGGAAGGCCGAGCCGTCGTCGGGGTTCAGCGGGGGCACCATCGGCTGCTGGAACTGCGAGGTCGTGGCGTGCGAGGGGTACGGGCGCTGGCCGCCCGGACCGCCCTGGGGCATCGCCGCGGTGGCGTTGCCGCCGGGCTGGCCGTGCGGCAGCGCCATGGTGACGGGGCCGGTGTTCCAGGTGCCGGTGTTCGGGCCCTGCTCCTGGAGCATCTGGAGCGCGTACTGGACCAGTCCGCGCATCTCCTCGGCAGACTGGAAGCGGTCGTCCGGGTCCTTGGCCAGCGACCGCATGACCAGGCCGTCGAGCTCGTGCGGGATGTGGTGGCCGTCGGGCAGCTGGGACGGCGGGATCGGCGCGTCCTGGACGTGCTGGTAGACCACCGACAGGGGGGTCTCGCCGGTGAAGGGGGGCCGCAGCGCGAGGAGTTCGTACAGCAGGCAGCCCGTCGCGTACAGGTCGGACCGGTGGTCCACGGCCTTGCCGAGGGCCTGTTCCGGGGACAGGTACTGCGGGGTGCCCATGACCATGCCGGTCTGAGTCATCGTCGACTGCACGCCGTGCAGGGCGCGGGCGATGCCGAAGTCCATCACCTTGACCGCGCCGGCGTCGGTGATGATGACGTTGGCGGGCTTGATGTCGCGGTGCACGATGCCGTGCTGGTGCGAGTACGCGAGGGCTTCGAGCACACCCGAGACGATGATGAGCGCCTGGTCGGGGCCCGGGGCCTCGGCGCTGATCAGCAGGTCGCGGATGGTGCGGCCCTCGACCAGCTCCATGACGATGTAGGGGACGACGTTCGGGCCGACCCGGTCCTCGCCCGAGTCGTACACGGCGACGACGGCATGGTGGTTCAGCCCGGCGACCGACTGCGCCTCGCGCGTGAAGCGGGCCTTGGAGACGGGATCCTCGGCGAGGTCGGCGCGCAGCAGCTTCACGGCGACGGTCCGGCCCAGCCGGACGTCCTCGGCGGCGAAGACCTCCGCCATACCGCCGCGGCCCAGGCGGTGGGTGAGCCGGTAGCGGCCGTCTCCCACCAGGCCGCCTGCGCCCCAATGCTCAGGATCCTCGGCCATCCCGGCGCCGTTTCCCTCGGGTTCGGGTGCCATCAGTCCTCGCCGTCGTCTCTCTCGGGCCGCAACTCAGCGGTGGTCCTCTTGGGGTGCTCCGACGAACGCTACAGCCTCGGAACCGGTCACCGTTCGGACAATGGCGCGCGGTGGCCTTGTGGTCACGGAACGGGTACCCGGCTTGACTGGTGCTTGCCCTCCGGCAGACTGGGCGCCACATGCGCTCTGCCAGACGTGTGGGAACACAGCCCGAGGGGAAGCAACAGTCATGAGCCAGGACGGCACACAGGGCCGGTACGCAGGCGGCTCCCTGGCCGGTGGCCGTTACCAGCTAAGGGACTTGCTGGGCGAAGGCGGCATGGCGTCCGTCTATCTCGCCTACGACACGGCCCTCGACCGACAGGTCGCGATCAAGACGCTGCACAGCGAGCTGGGCCGCGAGGCGTCCTTCCGCGAGCGTTTCCGGCGCGAGGCGCAGGCTGTAGCGAAACTGTCGCACACGAACATCGTCTCGGTATTCGATACGGGCGAGGGCGACCTCGACGGCATGCTCATGCCGTACATCGTCATGGAGTACGTCGAGGGGCAGCCGCTCGGCTCCGTGCTCCAGACGGACATCGACCAGTACGGGGCGATGCCGGCCGACAAGGCGCTGAAGGTGACCGCCGACGTGCTCGCCGCGCTGGAGACCAGCCACGAGATGGGGCTGGTCCACCGCGACATCAAGCCCGGCAACGTGATGGTGACCAAGCGCGGCGTGGTCAAGGTCATGGACTTCGGCATCGCCCGGGCCATGCAGTCGGGGGTCACCTCTATGACCCAGACCGGCATGGTCGTCGGCACCCCGCAGTACCTCTCGCCCGAGCAGGCGCTGGGGCGCGGCGTGGACGCCCGCTCCGACCTGTACTCGGTCGGCATCATGCTCTTCCAGCTGCTCACCGGGCGGATTCCGTTCGACGCCGACTCGCCGCTGGCCATCGCGTACGCGCACGTGCAGGAGGAGCCGGTGGCTCCGTCCTCCATCAACCGCTCGGTGAGCCCGTCGATGGACGCGCTGGTGGCGCGGGCGCTGAAGAAGAACCCGAACGAGCGTTTCCCGACGGCCGCGGCCATGCGCGACGAGATCGCCCGGGTGCTGTCGGCCGGGCAGACCGGCGCTCCGGTGATCATCCCGGGCGTGCACGCGGGCGGCAGCGGGGCAGGCGTGAGCTCGGCCGTGTTCCCGCCGGTGGACTCCGGTTTCCAGGCGCCGCCGCAGTCGGTGCAGCAGCCGTACCAGCCGCACACCCCGGCGCCGTCCCCGTACGCGCCCCAGGCCCCGTCGCAGGGCGGGTACGCGTACCCGCCGCAGCAGCACACGCCGCCGCCGGTGCCCCAGCAGCACGCGCAGCACCAGTACGCCCCGCAGACCCCGCCGCCGTTCACCATCTCGCCGAATCCGGCGCCGGCCCAGGCCTCCGCCGCGCCGAAGAAGAACACGCCGGTGATCGTCGGCGCGATCGCGGTGGCTCTGCTGGCCATCGGCGGGCTGATCGCGGTGCTCAACATGGGCGGCGACGACAAGGACAAGGACACCGCGACCCCGTCCTCGTCGTCCTCCGCGTCCGGCTCGCCGGCGGCGGGGCACCGGGGGCCCGACCTCACGCGCACCATCGAGGTCGACAAGTGCAAGAACCCCTCGAAGTCCTACAAGGACGCGACCAAGGTCGCGGCGCCCGACTTCAAGTACAAGAACCTGCTCTCGGTGAAGTCCTGCATCCAGGCCTCGGGCGGCAAGTACAAGATCGAGACCCGGGACGAGAACGTCTTCGGGCAGGACACGGTGCTGGAGCAGGTGCCGGTGGCCGGCGCCGACGTGGCCAAGGAAGGCCAGGAGTACACGCTGTTCGTCTCGACCGGCGACCCCCAGTAGCGGCCGGCCGCTGAGGCGGTCCGCGACACACCGGCATCCCGGGCGACCCTGATGGGTCGTCCGGGGTGCCTGTTTTGCCCCACTATGTAAATCTGAGCGAAACGTCTCGGACGCTCGGACGGGAGGGGCTCTGGTGACTCGACTCCGCCGCGTCCCGCGCTGGACGGCCGGGACCGCGCTGGCCGCCGCCGCGCTGCTGGCCGCCGCCCCCGCGCAGGCCCAGAACCCCGCCCGCACCCCCGCCGCCACCTCCTCCGCGCACCCCGACCCCGTGGCCGACGTACCCGAAGAGGCCTACGAGGAGCTGGCCGGCAGCGCCGCCGGCGCCGGGCGGGAGCGGCCCGGGCGGCCCGTGGCCGAGCCCGCCGACCCCCGGACCGTACTGGCCGCCCGGCCGCTCGGACCGCGACCCCAGCGGCCGGGCCGGCTGGAGCAGCCGGGGCATCCGGAGCGGCCCGGGCGGCCGGAGCGGCCGGAGCGGCCGGGATACCCCGAGCACCCCGGGCATCCGGAGCAGCCCGGGCGGGCGGACCCGCCCCGGGGCACGCACCGCGAGCCCGCCGCCCGGCCGAGCCCCGCGCCGAGCAAGAGTTCGACGGTCGGGGCGCTCGGCACCGGGCCGAACGAGCGGGCCGCCGATCTGGCCGCGCACATACTGCCGCTCGGGACCGGATTCGCCCTGATGGGACTGGGTCTGGGCTTCATGGGAGTGCGGCTGCGCCGGGGTCGCTGACGCCCCGTCCAACGGCACCTGAGGCGGGTGCGGACCCTCCTGTCCCTCTGGCGACGTAGGCCTTGAGACGGTTGCGCCCGGGTGCATACTCGGTATACATACTGAGTATGTCGATCCGCCACGGCCTTCTCGCCCTGCTGGAACGGGGTCCTCGGTACGGCTCTCAGCTGCGTACCGAGTTCGAATCCCGGACCGGTTCCACCTGGCCCCTCAACGTCGGGCAGGTGTACACCACCCTCGCCCGCCTGGAGCGCGACGGCCTCGTCGCCCCCGGCGGCGAGGACCCGGCCGGGCACACCCTCTACGCCATCACCGACACCGGGCGCGCCGAACTGCACCAGTGGTACGAGCGCCCCGTCGACCGCACCAACCCGCCCCGCGACGAGCTGTCCATCAAGCTCGCCATGGCCGTGGGCGCACCCGGTGTGGACATCCGCGCCGTCATCCAGTCCCAGCGGCACGCCACGATCAAGGCGATGCAGGACTACACCCGGCTCAAGGCGCAGGCCCTCGCCGCGATCGAGAGCGGCAGCACCCGCGAACGCGACGACATCGCCTGGCTGCTCGTCCTCGAACAGCTCATCTTCCAGACCGAGGCCGAGGCGCGCTGGCTCGACCACTGCGAGGCGCGGCTCGTCCGGCTCTCCCTGCCGGCCGACCGGAGAGCCGATCCCGATCCGCCGCAGGCCGCCCCGTCCGCAGGAAACGCCCCGTCCGCGGGAAACGCCACCGACCTTCCCTCCGCCGCCCGTACGCGGCGGAGCTGAAACACCCTCCCAGGGGGAACCCTTCATGCCTGACCAGCAGTCACAGCAGCCCGTACTCCAGCTGGACAAACTCGTCCGCACCCACGGCAGCGGCGCCACCGAGGTGCACGCCCTGCGCGGCATCGACCTCGCCGTGTACCCCGGCGAACTCGTCGCCGTCATGGGCCCGTCCGGCTCCGGCAAGTCCACCCTGCTCACCCTCGCCGGCGGACTCGACACGCCCAGCAGCGGCCGCGTCATCGTCGAGGGCACCGACATCACCACCGCGAGCCGCAAGCAGCTCGCCGCGCTGCGCCGCCGCAGCATCGGCTACGTCTTCCAGGACTACAACCTGATACCGGCCCTCACCGCCGCCGAAAACGTGGCCCTCCCCCGCGAGCTCGACGGGATCTCCGCCCGCAAGGCGCGGGCCTCCGCCCTGGCCGCCCTGGAGGAGATGGGCCTGGGCCAGCTCGCGGACCGCTTCCCCGACGAGATGTCCGGCGGGCAGCAGCAGCGCGTGGCCATCGCCCGCGCCCTGGTCGGCGACCGCCGCCTGGTCCTCGCCGACGAGCCCACCGGCGCCCTGGACTCCGAGACCGGTGAGTCGGTGCTCGCCCTGCTGCGCTCGCGCTGTGACGCCGGGGCGGCCGGGATCCTGGTCACGCACGAGCCGCGGTTCGCCGCCTGGGCGGACCGGGTGGTCTTCCTGCGCGACGGAAGCGTCGTCGACGAGACCCTGCGCAGCCAGGCCGACTCCCTGCTCTCGGGGCGGGCGGCCGGCCTGTGACCTCCCCGCTCCAGTCCTGGTACCACTCGTGGATCGCGGCGATCCGCATCGCCCGCCGCGACGCCTGGCGCGCCAAGGGGCGCAGCGCCCTCGTCCTCGCGATGATCGCCCTGCCGATCATCGGGGTGAGCGCCGCCGACCTCACGGTGCGCAGCGCCTCCCTGACCGTGTCCGAGACGCTGGACCGCCAGATCGGCGCCGCCGACGCCCGGTTGCGCGACTCGGGCATGGGCACGGCCATCTACCAGTCGCCCGACGGCAACACCTCCGATCCCGTCGGCGGCTACAGCGCCTACGACTTCTCCAAGCGCAACGAGGGCAAGGACCAGGCGCAGAGCGTGGTCCCGCCCGGCGCCCAGGTCCTCAAGGACAGCAAGGGCGACGCCAAGGTCCGCACCACGCACGGACTGCTCGACACCAACCTGCGCGAGCTGGACACGGCCAGCCCGCTCGTCGAGGGCATGCTGACGCTTCTGCGCGGCCGGATGCCCTCCGCACCGGGCGAGGTCATCGCCACCCAGAGCTTCCTGGACCAGTCCGGCTTCTCCGTCGGCTCCGAGCTGACCCCGCGCGGGTCCACCCGTGCCTACAAGGTCGTGGGTGCGTACGAGCTTCCGTCCGCGCTGGACGACGTGGAGCTCATCGCCCCGCCCGGGACCCTGCTCACCCCGCTCGACCAGGCCCTTCAGGCCGCCGGCACCCAGGGGGTGACGGCCAGCGACACCTACCTCGTCAAGCTCGGCGGCGATGGTTTCACGTGGAACATGGTCCAGGCGGCCAACACCAAGGGCATCGTCGTCATCTCCCGCGCCGTCGGCCTGAACCCGCCGGCCGAGTCCGAAGTGCCCCTGTACGACCAGCAGAAGAAGGAGGGCAACTTCCGCCAGGACGGCCCGGACCGCACCGTCGAGATGACCCTGCTGGCCACCGTCGTCGGCCTGGCCATGCTGGAGATCTGCCTGCTCGCCGGACCCGCCTTCGCGGTGGGTGCCCGGCGCTCGCGCCGCCAGCTCGGCCTGGTCGGCGCCAACGGCGGCGACCGGCGGCACATCCGGGCCATCGTGCTCTCCGGCGGCCTGGTCATCGGCGCGGCCTCCGCCGTCGTCGGCACCGCCCTCGGCATGGCGTTCACCCTCGCCCTCCAGCCGGTGCTGGAGGGGTACCTGGGGCTGCGCTGGGGCGGCTTCGAAGTCCGGCCGCTGGAACTCCTCGCCATCGCCCTGCTCGCCGTGATCACCGGCCTGCTGGCCGCGGTCGTCCCCGCGGTCACCGCCTCCCGGCAGACCGTGCTGGCCTCGCTGACCGGCCGCCGCGGAGTCCGGCGGGCCAACCGGGTACTGCCCGTCCTCGGCCTGCTCGCCGTCGCCGGAGGCGCCGCGATCGCCCTGTACGGGGCCGCCTCCGAGATGGGAACGCTGGTCGTCGCGGGCGGCAGCGCCGTCGCGGAGCTGGGCGTCGTCGCCCTCACCCCGACCCTGGTCGGCCTCTTCGGGCGGCTCGGGCGGTGGCTGCCGCTGTCGCCGCGGCTCGCGCTGCGCGACGCCGTGCGCAACCGGGGGCGTACGGCTCCCGCGGTCGCCGCGGTCCTGGCCGCCGTCGCCGGCACGGTCGCGGTGTCCACGTACGCACACAGCCAGGACATCCAGAACCGCTACGAGTACGTCGCCAAGCTGCCGGCCGGTGCCGGCCTGGTGACGAGCCATGAGAACGACCGGTACCGGGACATGCCCGCCGTCCGCGACGCCGTCTCGAAGGAACTCCCGGTCTCGGTACGGGCGGACGTGGACCGGATCGCGGTCGGGAAGCCCTCGTGCGACTCGTACTCGCTGGATCCGGGCTGCGGCCGCGCGGAGATCATCAAGCCCAAGGAGAACCGCTGCCCGCTCTACGCCTCGGCGGACGCGTTCGAGTCCTTCACCGACCAGCAGCGGCGTGAGCTGTACAAGGACTGGCGGTGCAAGCAGCCCCGGACGATGCCGTCCTTCGACATCGTCGTCGCCGACGAGAAGCTGCTGAACGTCCTCGGGGTGACCGACCCGGCGGCGGTGTCCGCGTTCAAGTCGGGCCAGGTCCTCTCGTTCGACAAGCGCAACATCAAGGACGGCAGGATCAACCTGCGGGTGGTCACCGAGGAGTCGCAGAAGGGCTCCGGTCCCTGGGACGACCCGAAGGGCACCGACAAGATCATCCCGGTCCACGAGGTGGCCGACCAGGACTCCTCCTACGGGATCGCGGCCATCTTCCCCGCGAGCGTCGTGAAGGCGGCCGGTCTGGGCACCGCGCCCGTCGGCTCGTACTTCAGCCTCGCCGAGAAGCCCACGAGCTCGCAGAAGCAGCAGCTGGCCGGGCGCATCGACCAGATCGGCATCGAGGCCCCCGTCCACATCGAGCAGGGCTACGAGGGCAAGGACACGCTCCCCATGCTCGCCCTCACCATCTTCGCGGGCATCGTCACCATCGGCGCGGCGGGCATCGCCACCGGGCTGGCCCAGGCCGACGCCGAGGCCGACCTGAAGACGCTGGCCGCGGTCGGTGCGCCGCCGCGGGTGCGGCGGACGCTGAGCGGCTTCCAGTGCGGGGTGGTGGCCATGATGGGCGTCGTCCTCGGCTCGGTGGCCGGGATCCTGCCGGCGGTCGGGCTACGGCTCACCGAGCGGGAGGCGATGAAACGTCTCCTCGAGCGCGCCGGGGCCGACGACGTGCTGTACGTGCCGATCTCCGTGCCGTGGGAGACGCTGGTCGGGCTGCTCGTCGTGGTCCCGCTGGGCGCGGCGGTGCTGGCCGCCCTCGTCACCAAGTCGAGCGGCGCCCTGGCCCGCCGGGCGGCGGGGTGACCGCTGCGTGACCGCGGGGTGACGGCGGGGTCATGCTCGTGCCCCCGTACAGGGTGGATCACGCCTGTACGGGGGCACACCGTGTGAGTAAGCAGGTGTGCGAGAGAATGACGGCATGGAGATGCCGAGGAGTGAACGGTCGCAGGACAGTCCCCCGCACGTCCTGATCGTCGGACAGGACGGGATGACGGTCGGCGGCGCCGATGACGAGTCGCGCGAGGTTCCGGTGACGGAGATGGTCGAACAGCCCGCCAAGGTCATGCGGATCGGCAGCATGATCAAGCAACTCCTGGAAGAGGTACGCGCCGCACCTCTCGACGAGGCGAGCCGGGTCCGGCTCAAGGACATCCATGCCGCGTCGGTGAAGGAACTGGAAGACGGCCTGGCTCCCGAGCTGGTCGAGGAACTGGAGCGCCTGTCCCTGCCGTTCACCGAGGAGGCCATTCCCTCGGAGGCCGAACTGCGGATCGCGCAGGCGCAGTTGGTGGGCTGGCTGGAGGGTCTCTTCCACGGGATCCAGACGGCCCTGTTCGCGCAGCAGATGGCGGCGCGCGCACAACTGGAGCAGATGCGCCGGGCCCTCCCGCCGGGCGGCTCCCACGATGACGACGAAGAAGGCCCGCACGGCGCCGTCCGCTCGGGCCCCTACCTCTAGACCTCTAGGCGCCGGCCTCCGGGGGCCCCGCCGGGGGCCCCGCCGGGGGGCCCGGGCTTCGAACGCCGGCCGGGCCGCGCACGCGGCCCGGCCGGCGTTTTCCGTGCCGCCGCAGCGGGAACTCACAGCGTCGCGGTGGAGCGAGCTCACAGCGCCGCGGTAGGGCCGCGGTAAGTGCGGGAACCCGCGCGCAACATGGTCCGCGCATACTCGGAGGCATGAGCTACGACGCCATCGTCCTCGCCGGCGGAGCCGCGCGGCGGCTCGGCGGGGCGGACAAGCCCGCCCTGCACGTCGGCGGCCGAGCCCTGCTCGACCGGGTCCTCGACGCCTGCGCCGACGCCGACGCCACCGTCGTGGTCGGCGGACGCCGGGCCACCTCGCGGCCGGTCCGGTGGACCCGCGAGGACCCCCCCGGCGGCGGGCCCGTGGCCGCGCTGGACGCCGGACTGCGCGCGACGACCGCCGCACGCGTGCTCGTGCTCTCCGCCGATCTGCCCTTCCTGGACCGGGACACCGTCCGGGCACTGCTGGACGCGCCCGGGCCCGACGGGGCGATGCTGCGCGACGCCGACGGGCGGGACCAGCCCCTCGTCGCCGCCTACCGCGCGGAGCCGCTCCGCCGCGAGATCGCCCTCCTGGCCGCCGAGCACGGGAACTTGACCGGGCTGCCGCTGCGCGCACTCACCGCGGAGCTCGACCTGGCGGCCGTGACCGCCACCGCACCACTCGCCTCGTTCGACTGCGACACCTGGGATGATCTCGCGTCGGCCAGGGCCCGGATCAGAGAGCATGGGACCGTGCTGGACGAATGGATCACCGCCGTCAAGAACGAGCTGGGCATCGACGTCGCCGTCGACACCAAGACCCTGCTCGACCTCGCCCGTGACGCCGCCCACGGCGTCGCCCGCCCCGCAGCCCCGCTGACCACCTTCCTCGTCGGCTACGCGGCGGCCCGCGCCGAAGCCGCCGGTGCCGACCCCGCCGAGGCCGTGGCCGAAGCCTCCCGCAAGGCCGCCGAACTGGCGCTGCGGTGGGCCGAGGAAACCCCCGGGGCCCCCGAAGCCGGCTCCGGATGACCCGCACCGACGCCGAGCGCGTCCCGGACGAGACCACCGCCTCCGCCGCCGGCCCCCGCTCCGGAGCCAGTGCCGAGCAGGCCCTCGACGAAGCCCTGGCCCTCGTCGCCCGCGACCCGGACGGCGGTGGACACCGCGCCGCCCCCTGGCTCCGGGCGCGCGAGGCCGCCGCACGGGCCGGGGCGGGCGTCCGGGCCCGTACCCATCGGCTGCCCCTGGCGGAGGCGCTGGGCGAGGTGCTGACCGGCCCCCTCGACGCCCTCACCGACCTGCCGTCCTTCGACACCTCCGCCATGGACGGCTGGGCCGTCGCCGGACCCGGCCCCTGGCGCATCCGCGGCGGCGGGGTGCTGGCCGGCTCCGAGCGGCCCGAGCCCCTCGCGGACGGAGAGGCCGTACGGATCGCCACCGGCGCCCGGATCCCCGCGGACACCAGCGCCGTGATCCGCAGCGAGCACTCCCGCGAGGCCGGCTCCCTGCTCTACGCCGAGCGGCCCGTCGCCACCGGCCAGGACATCCGCCCGCGCGGCCAGGAGTGCCGCTCCGGCGACCTGCTGCTGCCGTCGGGCTCCCTGGTCACCCCGGCCGTGCTCGGCCTGGCGGCCGCCGCCGGGTACGACGAGCTGGAGACCCGGCCCCGGCCCCGCGTGGAGATCCTGGTCCTCGGCGACGAGCTGCTCACCGAGGGCCGCCCGCACGACGGACTGATCCGGGACGCCCTGAGCCCCATGCTCGGCCCGTGGCTCACCCGGCTCGGCGCCCAGGTCACCGCCACGCGGCGGCTCGGCGACGACCCCGCCGGCGCCGAGGCCCTGTACGAGGCCGTCACCACCTCCGACGCCGACCTGGTCGTCACCACCGGCGGGACCGCCTCCGGCCCCGTCGACCACGTGCACCCCGTACTGCTCCGCGCCGGGGCCGAACTGCTCGTCGACGGGGTCGCCGTGCGGCCCGGGCATCCGATGCTGCTGGCCCGGCTCGGGGACCGCGGCGCGGGCCGGCACGTCGTGGGCCTGCCCGGGAACCCGCTGGCCGCCGTCTCCGGGCTGCTGACCCTGGCCGAGCCGCTGCTGCGGGCCCTCGCGGGCCGCCGGCAGCGCCCCCGGTACACGGTGGCCGTGCAGGGCGACGTGCCCGGCCACCCGTACGACACCCGGCTCGTGCCGGTGCTGCTGACCGACGAGCACGCGGTACCGCTGCGCTACCACGGCCCGGCGATGCTCCGCGGGGTGGCCGCCGCCGACGCGCTGGCCGTCGTACCGCCGCACGGCGCGCGCTCCGGGCAGGAACTGGAAGTACTCGATCTGCCCTGGGCAGCGGGGGGATGTTTCACGTGAAACTTCACGGCCAGGACGCCATGGCCCGGGGCGCGGACGAGAAACTCGTCTCACGGCGCATCAAACTGCCCAAGCGGGTGGTCGAGAAGCCCCTGCGCCAGGTCGGCATCCGGCTGCTCATGGCCCTGTTCGTGATGTTCCTGACGGTCCTGCTCGTGTGGATCGACCGGGACGGCTACCACGACAACGCCAACGAGAAGGTCGACTTCCTCGACTGCGTCTACTACGCGACCGTGACCCTGTCGACGACCGGATACGGCGACATCGTCCCGTACAGCGACAGCGCGCGGCTGGTGAACATCCTGCTGATCACGCCGCTGCGCGTACTGTTCCTGATCATCCTGGTCGGCACCACCCTGGAAGTCCTCACCGAACGGACCCGGGAAGAGTGGCGGCTGAACCGCTGGAGGAAGAACTTGCGAGACCACACGGTCGTCGTCGGCTTCGGCACGAAGGGCCGCTCGGCCCTGCAGACGCTGCTGGCCACCGGTCTCCACAAGGAGCAGGTGGTCATCGTCGATCCGAGCGCCAAGGTGATCGACATGGCCAACTCGGAGGGCTTCACGGGGGTCGTCGGGGACGCCACCCGCTCCGACGTGCTGCTCCGCGCCGAACTGCAGAAGGCCCGGCAGGTCGTGATCGCCACTCAGCGGGACGACACGGCGGTGCTGGTCACGCTGACGGCACGCCAGCTCAACCGCGGAGCGAAGATCGTCGCGACGGTACGGGAAGAGGAGAACGCCCCGCTGCTGCGCCAGTCGGGCGCGGACGCGGTCATCACGAGCGCGAGCGCGGCGGGCCGGCTGCTCGGCCTGTCCGTGCTCAGCCCCAGCGCGGGCGCCGTGATGGAGGACCTGATCCAGCAGGGCAGCGGCCTGGACCTCATCGAACGGCCCGTCAGGAGGGCGGAGGTCGGCAAACCGGTCCGCGAGGCCGACGACCTGGTGGTGAGCGTGCTCCGCGGCCACCGGCTGCTGCCGTACGACGACCCGCACGCGAGCCCGCTCCAGCTGACGGACCGCCTGATCAGCATCGTCCGCGCGGTACCGCCGAGTTCGCCGCCGATAACCCTGGGGCCCGCCCAGTAGCCGGGGCTGCTGGGCCGTGCGGGCGGGTTCGCGTAGCCTCCGGGCCATGCATGCGATCACGATCGAACAGCCCGGCGGCCCCGACGCCCTGGTCTGGGCCGAAGTACCCGATCCGGTGGCAGGCGAGGGCGAGGTGCTCGTCGAGGTCGCGGCGAGCGCCGTGAACCGCGCCGACGTCCTCCAGCGGCAGGGGTTCTACGATCCCCCGCCCGGCGCCTCCCGCTACCCCGGCCTGGAATGCTCCGGGCGGATCGTCGAGGTCGGGCCCGGGGTGTCCGGCTGGTCGGTGGGCGACGAGGTGTGCGCCCTGCTGGCCGGCGGCGGGTACGCGGAGCGGGTGGCCGTCCCCGCGGGGCAGCTGCTGCCGGTCCCGGAGGGCGTGGACCTGGTGACCGCCGCCGCGCTGCCCGAGGTGGTCACGACGGTGTGGTCGAACGTGTTCATGATCGCCGGGCTGCGTCCCGGCGAGACCCTGCTGGTGCACGGCGGCTCCAGCGGGATCGGCACCATGGCGATCCAGCTCGGCAAGGCGGTCGGCGCGCGGGTGGCGGTGACGGCGGGCGGCAAGGAGAAGCTGGCGCGCTGCGCGGAGCTGGGCGCGGACATCCTGATCGACTACCGCGAGCAGGACTTCGTGGAGGAACTGCGGGCCGCGACGGGCGGCGCCGGGGCGGACGTGATCCTGGACATCGTGGGCGCGAAGTACCTGGCGCGGAACCTGGAGGCCCTGGCCGTGAACGGCCGCCTCGCGGTGATCGGCCTCCAGGGCGGGGTGAAGGCGGAGCTGAACCTGGGCGCGCTGCTCGCCAAGCGGGCGGCGATCACCGCGACCTCGCTGCGGGCCAGGCCGCTGGAGGAGAAGGCGGCCATCGTCGCGGCGGTACGGGAGCACGTCTGGCCGCTGCTGACGACGGGCCGGGTGAGGCCGGTCGTCCACGCGACGTACCCCATGCGCGACGCCGCCGAAGCCCACCGCGTACTGGAATCCAGCGCCCACGTCGGCAAGCTCCTCCTGACCACCTAAAGGCTGTCCCACCGGTCGGCGGCGTACGGGCTGGGCGTCGCGGCGAGGACGTCGCCGGTGACGGCGGCCGCCGTGCCCGCGAGCAGCGGGTGCGCGGCGGCGACGGCCCGCATCAGGGCGGTCGGGGTGGTGTGACTGTCGAGGCGGCGGCCCCGGCTGCTGGTCAGCAGCGGACCGGCGGCGGGGCTGCTGTGCGCAGCCGCCGTCCGGCGGTGCGGAAGGTAGTCGGCGACGGCGCGCGCGACGGGCGGCGGTACGGGACGGATCCGGCTGCCGCCGCCCTTGAGCGTGATCCGGGCGGTGGTGCGGTGCCGTTCCCGGATCCAGTCGTCCAGGTCGATGGCGACGGCCTGATGGGCGCGGAGGTCCATGCCGAGCATGAGGTGGCCGAGGGCGCGCGTGCGCTGGTACTGCGGGCCCGTATAGCCGTCGAGGGCGCCGAGGAAGAGGGCGGCCCGGTGACCGTCCAGGGCGGGCCGGCCCGCCGGGAGGCCGGAGACGGCGGGGCGCAGGTCTCGTCCGGCGGGGTTGTCGATGAAGGCGTCGTAGGTCTGGGCGTGCCGGTAGAAGCCGCGTAAGGACGAGACGCGGCGGGCCTTGGTGCGGGGTTTGGCGCCGTCCCCCGACCAGGCGTCGACGTCCGTGCGCTCGGCGTACCAGACGCGCTCGCCGATGAAGGCGAGCCAAGCGCCCACCTCGGCCCGGTAGTCCGCGCGGCTGCGCTCGACGAGCGGCGCGCGCCCCAGCCAGTCATCGAGCACCTCGTACGGGTCCGGGTCCATGCCCGGGATAGTACGGTCCGGCCTGAGGTTCTGTTATCCCAAGCCGGATTCCCGGCGGTTGCCGTCCACGCAGGTCAGAGCCGGGTCCGGAAGGCACTGTCGCGCACACCCGTTTTTCGCCCTATGAAGTAGGAGGGCCCGCCGGGTCCACGGACCGAGGAGCTCAGGATGGCCGAAGCCGGCACCACAACGGCGAACACGACGGCGGAGCCGACCGGGCAGGACACGGTCGCCGAGCTCCTGCTGCTCCGCCGCCACCTCCGACGGCTGGAGGCCGGCCCCGTCATCACAGGAGCCCACAAGATCGCCCGTACCCTCGGCCCGGTCCTGGAACCCGTCTGGGGCCTGCTCTGCGACCCCCGCGACGGGGTCGGATACCTGCGGCAGTACGGCACGGGGGTGACCTCGCCCGCCGCCGAGAAGGCGAACACGGCCGTCACCGCGAAGGCGGTACGGGCCTACAAGAAGATCAACCTCGTCGGCCCCGAGCGCCACCAGGTCTGGGCGGCCCTCGCCAATCCCGCCGACGCCCTGCTGCGTACCGTCCGCTCCCCGCTGCCCTCCCCCACGCAGAAGGACGGCACCACCACGACCCTGCACGTCGGTATCCGGCCCGCCCTCCCCGCCGTCCTCCACCTCGACTGGGACGAGGACGGTGACGTCGTCCCGGCGCTGCGCGCCGTCCTGCGCCGCTGGTGCGACCTGGCGTACCGGGCCGGCGGCACCACCGGTGACCAGGCCCGCATCACCCTGGCGTCCGCGCTGCTGGCCCGCGGGGCGGCGCTCGACGGTGACGCCGCGACCGTCCGCTGGTTCATCGAGCGCTGGCTCGGACTCGCCCCGACCCGCTCCCGGGTCGACGGCGCCACCGCCGCCCTGCTGGAGAACGACTGGACCCGCAACCGCGTCGACACCCAGCTCTCCGTGGTGCTCGACACCGTCACGCAGCTGCGCCTGGACGCCTCCCACCAGCACCGTCTGCACCGGCCTGCCTGGGAGACCCAGCTGAACGGGATCCCCCTGACGCTCCTGTCGGACCGGCCGCACGACGTCCCCGACGTCATGGACGACCCCGTCGAGGCCGTGACGCGCGCCCTGCTCACCGAGCAGGTGCACTGCGTTCTGGACACGCTGTCCGATCGGGAGGCGGACATCATCCTCAAGGTCGTCATGGAGGGGGCGACCCAGGCCGAACTGGCGCGGCTGCACGGCATAAGTCCCGCCCACATCAGGAAGATCCGTGAGACGGCCCTGCTCAAGCTCCGGCACCCCGTCCGGTCCCAAGTCCTCGCGGACTACTTCTAACTAGCCCACCTGGGAGGACCTCCATGACCACCCGAAACGCCCGCCCCACCCGTTCCCGCCAGAGCGCCGGACGCCGACCGGACCAGGAGACGCGCATGCCGGAGACCACCGTCGCCCCCTCCCCGGCCGGACGGCCCCCCGCCGCGCCCGCCCCAGCGGTACCCGATGGCGGCCCGGCCCGCTTCGGAATGCCCCACGCGCTGGTGATCAGCGTGTGCGTGATCGTCGCGGCCGTCCTCGCCGCGGTCGGCATGGAGGTGAAGGCCGCCCTGCTGCTCGTGGCCGGCGCCGCCGGCGCGGGGGCGACGGTGGTCCTCCTGGTCACCACCCGGGGGAGGAACGGCGGGCGCCTGGGCCGGGTGATCCGCGCCTACCTCTCCGCGGGCAACTGACGGCGGCCGGCCCTGCGGCGTCCGCCGGCCGGCCCGCCGTCACCGCGCCGCCCCGGGCCAGGAGCCGGGCCCCCGGGACTCGGGGCCCGGCCGCTCGACCCCGGCCGGGGGACGGGCTACAGCGACCGCAGCAGGACCGCCGGCGATTCGACGCAGTCGGCCACGTACCGCAGGAAGCCCCCCGCCGTGCCACCGTCACACACCCGGTGGTCGAAGGTCAGCGACAGCTGTACGACCTGCCGGACGGCCAGCTCCCCCTGGTGCACCCACGGCTTCGGCATGATCCGTCCGACCCCCAGCATCGCCGCCTCGGGGTGGTTGATGATCGGGGTCGAGCCGTCGACCCCGAACACCCCGTAGTTGTTCAGGGTGAACGTCCCGCCCGTCAGGTCCGCCGGGGCCAGCTTCCCCGCCCGTGCCAGCTCGGTCAGCCGGGCGAACTCCGCCGACAGGGACTCCGGGTTGCGCGTCTGCGCGTCCCGGACCACCGGCACGACCAGGCCCCGCTCGGTCTGCGCGGCGAAGCCCAGGTGCACCGACGGCAGCCGGACGATCTCCTTCGCCGCCAGGTCCACGGTGGAGTTGAGCTCCGGGTACTTGGCCAGCGCGGCCGTGCAGATCCGGGCCAGCAGCGCCAGCACCGAGATCTTGGGCCCGCCCACGGCGTTCATCGCGGCCCGGGCGCCCATCAGCTCGGTGGCGTCGGCGTCGACCCAGCAGGTGGCCTCCGGGATCTCCCGCCGGCTGCGCGACAGCTTCTCGGCCACGGCTCCCCGCACGCCCTTGAGCGGGATCCGGACCTCGCCCGCGACCGCCGCGGCGGCGACGACCGGCGCGGCCACCGGCTCGGCCACCGGCGCCCGCAGCGCCGCCTCGACGTCCGCCCGCAGGATCAGCCCCTCGGGCCCGGAGCCGCTCAGCGCCCGCAGGTCGACGCCGTTGTCCCGGGCCAGCTTCCGCACCAGCGGCGAGATCACCGGCACCGGCCCGGCCGGAGCGACGACCGCCACGGCGGCGGGCGTCACGGCGGCGGGCGCCACCGGCACGGACGGGGCCGGAGCCGGGGCCGGGGCCCCCGCCGTCGGGCGGACCCGTCGGCGCCGCGCCGGGCGCGAGTGGTCCGTACCGTAGCCGACCAGGACGTTCCCCGAGCCGGAGGAACCGGCCGGCTCCTCGGAGTCCAGCGGCTCCGTCCCCGACCCCACCGCCACGGTGATCAGCGGAGCTCCCACCGGCAGCTCCGTCCCCTCCTCACCGAAGCGCGCGGTGACCACGCCCCCGTAGGGGCACGGGACCTCGACCATCGCCTTGGCCGTCTCGACCTCGACCACCGGCTGGTCGATCTCCACCACGTCGCCCACCGCGACCAGCCAGCGCACGATCTCCGCCTCGGTCAGCCCCTCACCGAGGTCCGGCAGCTTGAACTCCAGTACCTGCGGCATCAGTTCTCCCACTGCAGGCGGGCCACGGCGTCCAGGATCCGGTCGACACCGGGCAGATGGTGCTTCTCCAGCATCGGCGGCGGGTACGGGATGTCGAACCCGGTCACCCGCAGCACCGGCGCCTCCAGGTGGTGGAAGCACCGCTCCGTGACCCGGGCGGCGATCTCCGCGCCCGGCCCGCCGAAGCCGCCGGACTCGTGGACCACGACCGCGCGCCCGGTCCGCCGTACGGAGGCGACCACCGTCTCCTCGTCGAACGGAACCAGCGAGCGCAGGTCGACGACCTCCAGGTCCCAGCCCTCCTCGCGCGCCGCCTCGGCGGCCTCCAGGCACACCGGCAGCGAGGGCCCGTAGGTGATCAGCGTCGCGCTCGTGCCCGTCCGCCGGACCAGGGCCTTGCCGATGCCCGGCACGGCGGCGGGGCTCTGCGGGTTCCAGTCGGCCTTCGACCAGTACAGCCGCTTCGGCTCCAGGAAGACCACCGGGTCGTCGCTGGCGATGGACGCGCGCAGCAGCCCGTACGCGTCCTCCACCGTCGCCGGGGTGACCACCGTCAGGCCGGGCGTGGCCACGTAGTACGCCTCGGAGGAGTCGCAGTGGTGCTCGACCCCGCCGATCCCGCCGCCGTAGGGCACCCGGATCGTGATCGGCAGCGGCATCGCGCCGCGCGTGCGGTTGCGCATCTTCGCGACGTGCGAGATCAGCTGCTCGAAGGCCGGGTAGGCGAACGCGTCGAACTGCATCTCCACGACCGGCCGCAGCCCGTACATGGCCATGCCGACGGCGGCGCCGAGGATTCCGGCCTCCGCGAGCGGGGTGTCCGTACAGCGGTCGTCGCCGAACTCCTTGGCGAGCCCGTCCGTGATCCGGAAGACCCCGCCGAGCGTGCCGACGTCCTCGCCCATGACGTGGACGGTCGGGTCCTCGGCCATCGCGTCGCGCATCGCCCTGCCCAGGGCCTGGGCCATGGTCGCCGGCTTGGCGGCCGGCTTCGCCACTGCGGTCGTCATCACTCGTTCTCCGCTTCGAGCTCGGCGCGCAGCAGCTCCGCCTGTTCGCGCAGTCTGCCGGTCTGTTCCTCGTAGACGTGCGCGAAGAGGTCCATCGGGTCGAGCACCGGATCGGCGTTCATCCCGTCGCGCAGCGCCGCCGCCATCGCCTCGGCCGCGTCCTTGGCCACCTTGATGCCCTCCGCGTCCAGCAGGCCACGGGCGGTCAGCTCGCGCTCCAGCAGTGCCACCGGGTCGTGTGCCTTCCAGGCCTCCACCTCGGCGTCCGTGCGGTAGCGCGTCGCGTCGTCGGCGTTGGTGTGGGCCTCCATGCGGTACGTGACGGCCTCGATCATCGTCGGACCGCCGCCCGCGCGCGCCCGCTGGACCGCCTCGGTCAGCACCTCGTGCATCGCGGCGATGTCGTTGCCGTCGACCAGTCGGCCCGGCATCCCGTACCCGACGGCCTTGTGGGCCAGGGTGGGGGCGGCGGTCTGCTTGGCGAGCGGGACGGATATCGCGAAGCCGTTGTTCTGGACCAGGAAGACCACCGGCGCCTGCCAGACGGCGGCGAAGTTCATCGCCTCGTGGAAGTCGCCCTCGCTGGTGCCGCCGTCGCCGACCATGGCGAGCGCGACCACGTCGTCCCCGCGCAGCCGGGCGGCGTGCGCCAGGCCGACCGCATGGGGGAGCTGGGTGGCGAGCGGGGTGGAGAGCGGGGCGATCCGGTGCTCGCGCGGGTCGTACCCGGTGTGCCAGTCGCCGCGCAGCAGGGTCAGCGCCTCGACCGGGTCCAGTCCGCGCGCCACGGCGGCGAGGGTGTCCCGGTAGCTCGGGAAGAGCCAGTCCTGCTCCTCCAGCACCATCGCGGCCGCGATCTCGCAGGCCTCCTGGCCGACGGTGGAGGGGTACACGGCGAGCCGGCCCTGCTTGGTCAGCGCGGTGGCCTGGGCGTTGTAGCGGCGGCCGCGCACGAGCTCGGCGTAGCACCGGCGCATCAGCTCGGGGTCGAGCTTGTCCGCGGCCGGAGTGCCCAGCACCCGGTACGGCTCGGGGTCCGGGAGCAGCGGGGCGGCATCCGTACGGGGCCTCCAGGCGGGCGGCGGGGTGGGACGGTGGGACGCACCGGCACCGGGCAGCTCTTGGACCGTCATGGCGGCGTACACCTCCTCGTGGGAAGCGGGCAGGGCGGGCCCCGGGTGTGAGGCGCCTCACCTACCGATTGTTCGGTTGTCTGCGCAATTTGGCTACAGGCGGCTCCAGGCTGTGGACAAAGTGGCGGCGGGGCCCTGGGATGGGTGCAGGACGTCCAGCAGAGGGAGGCAGTGGGCAATGCCGGATGAACAAATGGCCGGAGCGGGCTCCGCATCGGTCCCGCCGGGTGGTGCGACGGGGACCCCGCCGGCACCTCCCGTGCCACCCCCGCCGCCCCGGCCGCTGGATCCGATCGACCGGTCGATCATGCGGCTGCTCCAGGCGGACGGCCGGGCGTCGATACGGTCGGTGGCGGAGCAGGTCCACGTGTCGCGGGCCAATGCGTACGCGCGGATCAACCGGCTGATCGACGACGGGGTCATCCGGGGCTTCACGGCCCGCGTCGATCACGAACGCGCAGGTCAGGGCGCATCGGCGTATATCACCCTGAAGATCGTCCAGAACTCCTGGCGGACGGTCCGCGAGCAGCTGCGCGAGCTTCCGGGCGCGGCGCACATCGCCCTGGTCAGCGGCGATTTCGACGTCCTGCTGCTGGTCCACACGCCGGACAACCGCACCCTGCGGGAACTGGTCCTCACCCGCCTCCAGTCGATCCCGGAGGTCCTCTCCACCCGCACCCTGCTGGTCTTCGAGGAGACGGACCTCCTCGACCCGGGCCCGTCCGGCGGCCCGGCCGTCATGGAGGACCCGGGCCCGGCCTGAGGGCGCACGGCCCGGCAGCCCGGCCGGGTTCCTGCGGATCCGCGCCTGTGCCCGGCCGGGCCCCGGCGGATCGGCAGTGCGAATCGGCACGGCAGCCCGGCCGGGGCCCCCGGCGGATCCGCGCGGCGGCGCTGGGCCGTCCGGGCTACGGCTCGGTGCGCAGGCCGTCGAAGGCCATGTGGACCACCGCGTCCGCGAGCTGGGTGTGGTCCGCGCCCGGATGCGGGCGGTACCACTCGACCAGCGAGTTGACCATGCCGAAGAGCAGCCGGGTCGCGAGCCGGATGTCCACGTCCGCCCGCAGGTCGCCGTCGGCCGCGGCGGCCTTCAGCAGCTCCGCCACCGCGTGGTCGAACTCGCGGCGGCGCTCCAGCGCCCAGCGCTCGGTGCGCGTGTTGCCGCGTACCCGCAGCAGCAGCGTCACGTACGGGAGTTCCGCCAGCAGTACCTCGACCGTGCGCCGCGTGACGTACTCGACGCGCTCGACCGCGCGGCCGCGTACCGCTCCCGGCTCCTCCAGGACGGCGAAGAGGCCGTCCAGCGCGCGGCTGACCGCCCGGCGCAGGAGTTCCTCCTTGCCCGCGACGTGGTGGTAGATCGAGGACTTGGAGATGCCCGCGGCCTTGGAGAGGTGCTCCATCGAGGTGCCGTCGTAGCCGCGCTCGTTGAAGACCTGGACCGCGACGGAGAGCAGGGTCTCCGGGGTGTAGGTGTCCCGTCTGGCCGTGGTCACTGGGCGTCCCCCTCGGCGTCGGCCGCTTCCTCTTCCTCTTCGCCCACCGCGTAGCCGAGCCTGTACAGCGCCAGCGAGGGCGCGTAGCGGCCGCCCGGACAGCGTTCGTCGAGGTGGTGCAGCAGGTCGTACGCCCAGTCCCGGCCGAGCCGGTCGTGCCATTCGGCCGGGCCCAGCGGGTAGTTGACGCCGAGCCGCATCGCCGTGTCGATGTCCTCGGCGCCGGCCACTCCGCGCGCGACGGCGTCGGCCGTGAGGTCGATCAGCATCGCGACGGTCCGGGCGACGATCATGCCGGGTACGTCGCCGATGACGGAGACCTTCTTGCCGAGCTTCTGGAAGAGTCCGATCGCCTCGGCCAGGGTCCGCTCACTGGTGTCCTCGCTGGCGGAGAGCGCGATCCGGGTGGCGCCCCGGTAGTCCAGCGCGAGGTCGAAGTAGACGACGTCCGCGAACTCGACCGAGGTCTTGCCGTCCGCGAGCACCAGCTGCCCCTCGCCTGGGAGCTGGATGTACGGACCCCCGTGCTCGGTGGCCGTGACCGCGATCCCGGCCTCCTCCAGGAGGTCCGCCAGCTCGGCCGCCGGGCCGAGGTCCCCGACGACGGTGACCTTGGCGGGGGCCTCCTCGGGCCCGGCGGTGTGCGGAACCGGTTCGGCCGCGCCCTCGCCGTACGGGAACCAGCCGTGCCCCGACTTGCGGCCGAGGCGGCCCGACTGGACCAGGCGGCGCTGCGCGAGGGAGGGGGTGAACTTCGGGCTCCGGAAGAACGACTCCCAGACGGAGCGGGTGACGGCCTCGTTGACGTCCTGCCCGATCAGGTCGGTCAGCGCGAACGGGCCCATCTTGAAGCCGCCGCTCTCGCGGAGCACGGCGTCGATGGTGGCCGGGTCGGCGCCCCGCTCCTCGTACACCGCGAAGGCCTCGGCGTAGAAGGGGCGGGCGATCCGGTTGACGATGAAGCCGGGGGTGTCGGCGCAGCGCACCGGCGTCTTCCCCCAGGCCTTGGCGGTGTCGTACGCCAGCTCGGCGGCGGCCGGGTCGGTCGCGAAACCGCTGACCACCTCGACGAGCGGGAGCAGCGGCGCCGGGTTGAAGAAGTGCAGGCCGAGGAAGCGGCCGGGGTGTGCGAGCCCGGCGGCGAGCTCGGTGACGGAGAGGGAGGAGGTATTGGTCGCCAGCAGCGCGTCCGGCGAAACCACCTCTTCGAGTGCGGCGAAGAGCGCCCGCTTGACGGGGACGTCCTCGACGACGGCCTCGATGACGAGGGCGGCGTCCGCGAGGTCGGCGAGTGCGCGGGCCGGTCCGATCCGGCCGATCGCGTCGTCGGCCTCGGCGCGATCCAGCCGGCCCTTGGCGGCCATGCGCTCGACGCGGTCCTGGACGAGGCCGCAGCCGTCCTGCGCGAGGTTCTCGTCGATGTCGTAGAGCAGCACGCGGTGACCTGCGAGAAGGGCGACCTGGGCGATGCCCTGGCCCATCGTGCCGGCGCCGACGACCGCCACAGTGCGGGACCGCTCGATTGCTGTCATGACCCGATCCTCCCGCACCGACTTATCCACAGGTCTGCCGGGCCCTCTTGTCCCGACCGATCGTTCGGTTACTCTAACTCCAGTCTGCTCTTCTTCACCCGCCCCTGCCTGATCTCAGCCTGCGAACCAGCCTGATCTTGCCCGGCTCAACGAGGAGTTGGTCCCTGATGGCCGCCGAGTCCACCGTCCCCCAGCTGACCGAGAAGCACCGTCCCACCCTGGACCAGGCGCTGTCGGCGATCCGCACCCGCGCCTACTGGTCCCCGCATCCCGAGCACCCGAAGGCCTACGGGGAAACCGCCCCGGCCGACGGCCTCGCCGCCTTCGAGGCCCTCCGCGGCACCCGCTTCGACCTCGGGCAGCCCGGCACCGACGGCTGGACGGGCGGCGAGGTCTCCCCGTACGGCCCCGAGCTGGGCGTGGAGTACCCGCACGCCGACCCCGAGGTCCTGCTTCCCGCGATGCGGGCCGGCATGGCCGCCTGGCGCGACGCCGGTCCCGAGACCCGCGCCGTGGTCTGCATCGAGATCCTGGCCCGCATCTCGGCGCGGACGCACGAGTTCGCGCACGCGGTGATGCACACCAGCGGCCAGGCGTTCATGATGGCGTTCCAGGCGGGCGGCCCGCACGCGCAGGACCGCGGCCTGGAGGCGGTGGCCTACGCGTACGAGGAGCAGACCCGGGTCCCGGGGCAGGCCGACTGGTCGAAGCCGCAGGGCAAGAAGGACCCGCTGGAGCTCGGCAAGACCTTCACCGCGGTCCCGCGCGGCATCTCGCTGATGATCGGCTGCAACACCTTCCCGACCTGGAACGGCTACCCGGGCCTGTTCGCCTCGCTCGCCACGGGCAACGCCGTACTGGTCAAGCCGCACCCGCGCGCCGTCCTGCCGCTGGCGCTGACGGTCCAGGTGGCCCGCGAGGTCCTCGCCGAGGCCGGCTTCGACCCGAACCTGGTGGCGCTGGCGGTGGAGCGGCCGGGCGAGGGCATCGCCAAGACCCTCGCGCTCCGTCCCGAGATCAAGCTGGTCGACTACACCGGGTCCACGGAGTTCGGCGACTGGCTGGAGGCCAACGCCCGCCAGGCGCAGGTGTACACGGAGAAGGCCGGCGTCAACACCGTCCTCCTCGACTCCACCGACGACTACAAGGGCATGCTGTCCAACCTGGCCTTCTCGCTGTCCCTGTACAGCGGCCAGATGTGCACCACCCCGCAGAACCTGCTGATCCCGCGCGACGGCATCGAGACGGACGCCGGGCACAAGACGTACGACGAGGTCGTGGCCGACCTCGCGGCCTCGGTCGGCGGCCTGCTGGGCGACGACGCCCGGGCCAACGCCCTGCTGGGCGCGCTGGTCAACCCCGACGTCAAGGCGCGGCTGGAGGCCGCGGCCGGTCTGGGCGAGGTCGCGCTGGCCTCGCGCGAGGTGACGAACCCCGAATTCCCGGACGCGGTGGTCCGTACCCCGGTGATGGTGAAGCTGGACGCGGCCAAGCCCGACCCGGACGCCCCGTACCTCTCGGAGTGCTTCGGCCCGGTGTCCTTCGCGGTGGCGGTCGACTCCACGGCGGACGCCCTGGAGCTGCTGCGGCGCACGGTGCGGGAGAAGGGCGCGATGACGGTCGGCGCCTACACGACGTCCGCGGACACCGAGCGGGCCATCGAGGAGGTCTGCCTGGAGGAGTCGGCGCAGCTGTCGCTGAACCTCACCGGCGGGGTCTACGTCAACCAGACCGCGGCCTTCTCCGACTTCCACGGCTCGGGCGGCAACCCTGCGGCGAACGCCGCGCTCTGCGACGGCGCGTTCGTCGCGAACCGGTTCCGTGTGGTGGAGGTCCGCCGCCAGGCGTAGGCCCGGCAGGGGGACGGCTCAGCCGGTTTTCGGGCCGCCCCAGTGGAACAGCGTCATCGCGACGCTGGTGGCCAGGTTGTAGCTGGAGACCTGCGGCCGCATCGGCAGGGACACCAGGTGGTCGGCGCGGGCGCGCAGCTCGGGCGAGATGCCGTGGCGTTCGGAGCCGAAGGCGAGCAGGGCGTCGTCCGGGAGGGTGAGGGCACGGATGTCCTCGCCCTCCGGGTCGAGCGCGTACAGCGGCCCGGGCGGCAGGGTCTCCAGTTCGACCCGGTCCACGGTGGTGGCGTAGTGCAGACCGGCCCCGGCCCGGACCACGTTCGGATGCCAGGGGTCGAGGTCGCCGCGGGTGACGACACCGGTGGCGCCGAAGCCGGCGGCGAGGCGGACGACGGCCCCGACGTTGCCGAGGTTGCGGGGGTTGTCGAGGACGACGACGGGTGCCTTCCGGGGCAGTCGGCGCAGCTCCTCGCGGCCCGCCTCCCGGTCGGGCCGTACGGCGAGCGCGGCGACCCCGGTGGGGTGCACACGGGCCAGCAGCCCCCTGAGGTCGGCCCGGCGCACCAGCCGCGCCACGTCCGCCTCCACGTCCGGAGCCAGCTCGGCGGCGAGGGCCCGTACGGCCTCGGGGTCGTCCGCGACGACCGCCCGCACCTCGGCCCCGAACCGCAGGGCGTGCTTCAGCGCGTGGAACCCGTCGAGCAGCACGAGCCCGTCCTGCCCGGCGGCCTCCCGCCACTCCCGCGCGACCTCACCGGAACTCAAGCGCTCACTCATACCGCCGACCTTACGAGCCCCGGGCCCCCGGCCTCGCGCCGGGATCAGCGCGGCACGGGGCTGGGGACGACGTCCTCGACGGCCACCACCGCGCCGGGAGCGGCCGGACCCCGGCTCGGCCCGAGCGCGGCGGCCCGCGCACCGAGCCGGACCAGGAACGCCGTCGGCAGGAACACCGCGTCGGCCGCGATCATCGCCAGCGAGAAGAACGGCAGCCCCAGCAGCACCGCGATCGCCGCGTGCTCCAGCATCATCAGCCCCAGCAGCACGTTCTTGATCCGCCGGTTGAACAGCGTGAACGGGAACGCGACCTGGACCGCCACGGTCCCGTACGTCAGCAGCATCACCATCGTCCCGCTGCCCGCCAGCACCCCCGAAAGCCCCGGCCAGGGGGTGAAGTAGTCCAGCCCCAGCGGGTAGTACAGCGCGGTCCCGTCCTGCCACCGCGAGCCCTGGATCTTGTACCAGCCGGCCGTCGCGTAGATCAGGCAGACCTCCGCCGTGATCACCAGCATCCCCGCGTTGTGCAGCAGGTTCGCCAGGACGTCGAGTACCGCCCGGCCCTCCCCCTGTGCCTCGAAGCGGTCGACCAGCCACCACAGCCCCAGCACCACCCACACCGCCGCGAAGGCGGCGAGCCAGCCCTGGCTGAACCGCCCGGTCATCGCCCCGTACGCGAACAGCAGGCCCAGCACGGCCCACAGCACCGGCCCCGCGGCTCCCGCCGAAGCCGAGCCCCGCAGCCGCGCCCGGCGCGCGTCCAGGGACCAGACCTGCGCGCAGCGGGTCAGCACGAGGTAGAGGGCCATCAGGTGGATGACGTTGTCCCCGCCGTCCCCCATGAACACGCTGCGGTTCTGCAGCGACAGCACCCCGATCATGAACAGCACCGAGGTGCCCCGGGTCCGCCAGCCCAGCATCAGCAGCACGCTCGCGACGACGGAGACGGCGTAGACGAGCTCGAACCAGCCGTTCGAGTCCGACCACATCAGCACCGTGAAGGCATGGTTCGAGGCGATCAGCTGCTCCGCCATCGCCCAGCTCCAGGGGCTGTCGGGCCCGTACAGCTCGTGGCGGTTCGGGAACTCGCGCAGCAGGAAGAACAGCCAGGTCCCGGAGAATCCGATGCGCACGAGGGCGCTCTGGTACGGGCCCAGCGCCCGGCCGGTGACCACCGCCAGCCCCTGCCCGGCCGCGGCCAGGGCCCGCGGCCGCAGGCCCGGCCCCGGCTGCCCCGGCCCCGGCTCCGGCCCAGAAGCAGGTCCCGGCCCCGGCTCCGGCCGCCCCGTGCCCGGCGTCATACCGTCCACCACGGCAGCTCCCGGTAGTAGGTCTGGGTGTCGTTCTGCTCGTCGCTCCACGCGGGCGCGGCCACGCCGGTGGTCGCCGAGCGGAGCTGGATCCGTACGATGCGCTCGCCCGGCCGCTCCCGTGCCGCGAGCCGGTCGAGCGCGATGCGCCGCAGGTACTGCTCCGACAGGGCGCCCCGGTCGCCGTTCGGCTTGTTGTCCTCGTCGTGGGAGCCGGTGAAGAAGTCCCAGGCCCGCCGCAGCTCGTTCTGCTCGGTGTGGCTCGGCAGCAGGCTGTGCCGGATCGCCGCGCCGTCCTCGGCGGACAGGTCGGTCCAGCCGCTGGTCGTGAGCCCGCCGTCGGATCCGAGCACCTCCGCCCGCACCTCGACCGCGATGTTCTGCTGGAGGGGGTTGGGGGCGAAGAGCTTCCAGTTCTGTTCGAACTCGGGATAGATCCACTCGTCGACGGCGGCCGCGTGCCGCTTGCTCAGCGTGTTGGACGGGGCGACGTGCAGGAAGACCAGCGCGAGGTGCCCGCAGGCGGCCGCGGCCACGACGGCCAGGGCGAGACCCGTCAGAACCCGGTACGGGGTGGACAGACCGGCGATCCCGGGGGCCCTGGGCGGCTTCGTGGCCGCTGCCGGGGAGCCCGCCGCACCCTCTCCCGCACCCGTCGTGCCGGCCCCCGGAACGGGCTGTTCCGAAGGCTCGCGCTCGTTCGAATCCATCCCGCCCCGATCATCCGGCGTCCACCGGGTTGCCCACAGAGGTTGACACCCTACGGGCCGCCGTCTCACCATTGAAGAGGATGAACCGAACGATCGGTCGGTCGGGTGGACGAACGGCCAGCCGACAAACTCTGACAGGGGGCCGGGATGGTCGCAGTGACCCCGGAATCTGGGCAGGACACAGCCCTGGGGACAGACCTCGGGGCCCAGCTGGCGGCTGCCTTCGACGCCGCCGTGGCGGCAGACGAGCGGGTGGAACCGCGCGACTGGATGCCCGACGAGTACCGCGCCTCCCTGGTCCGCCAGATGGCTCAGCACGCCCATTCCGAGATCATCGGAATGCAGCCCGAGGCCAACTGGATCACCCGGGCGCCCTCGCTGCGCCGCAAGGCGATCCTGATGGCCAAGGTCCAGGACGAGGCCGGACACGGGCTGTACCTCTACAGCGCCGCCGAGACCCTGGGCACCAGCCGCGACGAGCTGCTCGACAAGCTCCACTCGGGCAAGCAGAAGTACTCGTCGATCTTCAACTACCCCACCCTGACCTGGGCCGACGTCGGCGCGATCGGCTGGCTCGTGGACGGCGCGGCGATCACCAACCAGGTCCCGATCTGCCGCTGCTCCTACGGTCCGTACGCGCGCGCCATGGTCCGGATCTGCAAGGAGGAGTCCTTCCACCAGCGCCAGGGGTTCGAGCTGCTCATGGCGCTCTCGAAGGGCACCGAAGCGCAGCACGCGATGGCCCAGGACGCGGTCGACCGCTGGTGGTGGCCCTCGCTGATGATGTTCGGCCCGCCGGACGACGAGTCGGCGCACTCCGCGCAGTCCATGGCCTGGAAGATCAAGCGGCACTCCAACGACGAACTGCGCCAGCGCTTCGTGGACATCGCCGTCCCGCAGGCCGAGGCCCTGGGCCTGACCCTGCCCGACCCGGACCTCAAGTGGAACGAGGAGCGGGGGCACCACGACTTCGGCGCCATCGACTGGGCCGAGTTCTGGGATGTGCTCAAGGGCAACGGCCCCTGCAACGAGGACCGCATCAGCCAGCGGCGCACGGCGCACGAGGAAGGCGCCTGGGTCCGCGAGGCGGCCGCGGCGTATGCCGAGAAGCACGCGAGCAGCACGGCGAGCACGGCCGGTACGACCAGCACGGCCGACACGACCAGCACGACGACAGGCACGCACAGCACGACGGGCACGGAAAGCACCGGAAGCGAGGCACGGGTATGACGCAGAACTGGCCCCTGTGGGAGGTGTTCGTGCGCTCGCGCCGCGGCCTCTCGCACACGCATGCGGGAAGCCTGCACGCCCCGGACGCGGAGATGGCCCTGCGCAACGCCCGTGACCTGTACACGCGGCGCGGCGAGGGCGTCTCGATCTGGGTGGTGCCCTCCACCGAGATCACCGCCTCCTCACCGGACGAGCGGGATCCCTTCTTCGCCCCGTCCGCCGACAAGCCGTACCGGCACCCCACCTTCTACGAGATCCCCGAGGGGGTGCGCCACCTGTGACCGGGACCGAGACGACCAGGACCGACACGACCGGCACCGCGCCGGTCCACTTCGCCGCCGCCCTCGCCCTCGGCGACGACGCGCTGATCCTCTCCCACCGCCTCGGCGAATGGGCCGGCCACGCCCCCGTCCTGGAGGAGGAGGTCGCGCTCGCCAACATCGCCCTCGACCTGCTCGGACAGGCCCGCGTGCTGCTGTCCATGGCCGGCGACGAGGACGAGCTGGCGTACCTCCGCGAGGAGCGCTCCTTCCGCAACCTCCAGCTGGTCGAACAGCCCAACGGCGACTTCGGCCACACCATCGCCCGGCAGCTCTACTTCTCCCTCTACCAGCACGAGCTGTATGCGGAACTGGCCGCCGGTGACGGCCCGTTCGCCCCGCTCGCGGCCAAGGCCGTGAAGGAGACCGCCTACCACCGCGACCACGCCGAGCAGTGGACGCTGCGGCTCGGTGACGGCACCGAGGAGAGCCGGACCCGGATCCGGGCCGGGCTGGTCGGGCTGTGGAAGTACACCGGAGAGCTGTTCCAGCCGGTCGACGGGCTCGACGGCATGGACTGGGCCGCCCTGGAGCAGCGCTGGCTCGCCGCCGTGGGCGGTGTGCTGGAGCGGGCCGGACTCACCCTCCCCGAGGGCCCGCGTACGGGCGCCTGGGCGGCCGGGGCCGGTCGGCAGGGACTGCACACCGAGCCGTTCGGGCGGCTGCTCGCGGAGATGCAGCACCTGCACCGCAGCCACCCGGGGGCGTCATGGTGACCAGCGGCACGGAGATGACGCGGCTGGAGGCGGAGCTGGCCGACCTGGCCGGGGCCGTCCCCGACCCCGAGCTGCCCGTGCTCTCCCTCGCCGAGCTGGGCGTGATGCGCGGGGTGCGGATGCACGAGGACGGCCATGTCGAGGTCACCCTCACCCCCACGTACACCGGCTGCCCGGCCATCGAGGCCATGGCCGCCGACATCGAGCGGGCGCTGAACGGCCACGGCATACCGGATGTCCGGGTGCGGACGGTCCTGGCCCCCGCCTGGTCGACCGATGACATCAGCGCCGAAGGACGCCGCAAGCTGGCCGAGTTCGGTATCGCCCCGCCCCGCCCCCACTCCGCGGGCGGACCGGTCCCGCTCACCCTGTCGGTCCGCTGCCCCCACTGCGGATCGACCGACACCGAGCTGCTCAGCCGGTTCTCCTCCACCGCATGCAAGGCGCTGCGCCGCTGCACCGCCTGCCGCGAACCGTTCGACCACTTCAAGGAGCTGTAGATGGCCGTGTCCCCGCCGTCACCCGCGTCGGTGTCCGCGCGCCCCGCACGCCACGGCGCGTTCCACTCCCTGACGGTGGCGTCGGTCGACCGGCTCACCGACGACTCGGTGGCGCTGACCCTGCGGGTCCCCGAGGAACTGCGCGCCGAGTACGTCCACGCCCCCGGCCAGCACCTCACGCTGCGCCGCAGCGGGCCCGAGGGTGCGCAGATCCGCCGCACGTACTCGATCTGCTCGCCCGCCCCCGGCGCCGGTGGCCCCGCTCTGCTGCGGGTCGGAGTGCGGCTGGTGGAGGGCGGGGAGTTCTCCACGTTCGCGCACAAGGAGATCGCCGCCGGTGACGTGCTGGACGTGATGGTTCCGGCCGGACGGTTCGTACTGGACCCGGCCGCGGCCCCGGCCGGCGCGCACTACGCGGCGATCGTCGGCGGCAGCGGGATCACCCCGGTGCTGTCGATCGCCGCCTCGCTGCTCGCGGCGCGGCCCGACGCCCGGTTCTGCCTGGTGCGCAGCGACCGTACGGCCGCCTCGACGATGTTCCTGGAGGAGGTCGCGGACCTCAAGGACCGCTACCCGGAGCGCTTCCAGCTGGTCACCGTCCTCTCGCGGGAGGAGCAGGAGGCCGGGCTGCCCTCCGGCCGGCTGGACGAGGAGCGGCTGACGGCCCTGCTGCCCGCGCTGCTGCCGGTGGCGGAGGTGACGGGCTGGTTCCTGTGCGGCCCGTACGGCCTGGTGCAGGGCGCGGAGAAGGCGCTGGGCGCCCTGGGGGTCGTACGGACCCGGGTGCACGAGGAGATCTTCCACGTCGAGGACACCGCCCCGCAGGCCCCCGCCCGGACGGCGGCCGCGTCGCACGGCCGGGTCACGGCGCGGCTCGACGGCCGTTCGGGCACCTGGCCGGTCCAGGACGGCGAGTCGCTGCTCGACGCGGTGCTGCGCAACCGCGCGGACGCCCCGTACGCCTGCAAGGGCGGGGTCTGCGGCACGTGCCGGGCGTTCCTGGTGTCGGGCGAGGTCCGGATGGACCGGAACTTCGCGCTGGAGACGGAGGAGACGGAGGCCGGATTCGTCCTGGCCTGCCAGTCCCATGCGGTGACGGAGGAAGTGGAGATCGACTTCGACCGCTGAGCCGGCCCGCCCGTCCCCCCGGGGCTGTGCATTTTCCAGAACCTGTTCTATCTTGACGCTCCGTCAGATCAGAACGGGATCCGGTGCGCGCGGGAGGACAGGCAGTGGACTTCACCTTCACCGAGGAACAGCAGGCCGCCGTCGAGGCGGCCAAGGCCGTGTTCGCGGATGTCGCGCCCGACAGCGTGCCCAGCCCCGCGCTCTCCCCGGGGGCCGTCGCCGAGGAGTTCGACCGGCCCCTGTGGGCCAAGCTCGCCGGCTCCGACCTGCTGAGCCTGGTCCTCGCCGAGGAGCACGGCGGGGCCGGGCTCGACACCATCGCGCTCTGCCTGGTGCTGCGGGAGGCCGCGAGGGTGCTGGCCCGGGTGCCGCTGCTGGAGCACTGCGCGACCGCCATGGCCGTCCAGGCCCACGGCAGCCCCGAACTGACCGCCGCCCTGCTGCCCGGCGCCGGGCGGGGGACGCTCGTCCTCACCGCCGCCGCACACGGGCGCACCGGGCACGATCCCGCCGAACTCGCCGTCACCGCACGGCGGGACGGCCCCGACTGGGTCCTGGACGGGGTCCAGACCTCCGTCGCCTGGGCACACAACGCCGACTGGATCGCCGTACCCGCCCATGCCGGGGAGGGCGAGGCCGTCCTGGCGCTGGTCCCGCGCACCACCGAGGGGCTGACCCTCGCGGACCAGTACTCGACCAGCGGGGAGCGGCTCGCCGAACTCGCCCTGGACGGCGTACGGGTACCCGCGGCGCACCTCATCGACGCGCCCGGCGCCTGGGACCGGCTCCGCCAGCTGCTGGCCACCGGGACCTGCGCGCTCGCGCTCGGCCTCGGGGAGGGCGCACTCACGATGACCAGCCAGTACACCGGCAAGCGGGAACAGTTCGGCTTCCCGGTGGCGACCTTCCAGGCCGTCGCCGTACAGGCCGCCGACCGCTACATCGACCTGCGCGCCATGGAAGTCACCCTCTGGCAGGCCGCCTGGCGCCTCGACGCGGCGACGGGCGGCGCGGGCGGCCCGCTGCCGAGCGCCGGGGACGTCGCCGTCGCCAAGATCTGGGCCTCGGAGGGCGTACGCCGGGTCGTGCAGACCGCCCAGCACCTGCACGGCGGCTTCGGAGCCGACACCGACTACCCCCTGCACCGCTACCACGCCTGGGCCAAGCAGCTGGAACTCCAGCTGGGCCCCGCCGCAGCGCACGAGGAGGCGCTGGGCGACCTGCTGGCCGCCCACCCCCTCGCCTGACGCACCGGCCCGAGAAGGCCTAGAGCACGAAGGCCGGGTTCCCGTTGTCCGTCACCATCGGGCGCCCGGCACCGTCCCAGGCCTGCATCCCGCCGTCGATGTTCACGGCGTCGATGCCCTGCCGCACGAGGTACTGGGTGACCTGCGCGGAACGGCCGCCGACCCGGCACATCACGTGCACCCGGCCGCCGTCCTCGATGGCCTCCGTCAGCTCACCGAAGCGGGCGACGAAGTCGCTCATCGGGATGTGCAGCGCGCCCTCGACGTGCCCGGCCGCCCATTCGTCGTCCTCGCGGACGTCCAGGACAAAGCCTTCGGAGGGCACCGCGGCGGCGTCCACCGAGGGAAGCGGTCCGAAGTTCATAGCTGTCGCCTTCTCTCGTCGCAGATCTCGCTGCCAACCTATCCGACCCCCGCGCCGGGGCGGGGGCCTCACCCGGCGGCGATGACCGCCAGCTCGGCCTCACGCTCGGCGACCTGCGCCAGCAGCTGCTCCGCGATCTCCTCCAGCAGCCGGTCCGGGTCCTCCGGCGCCATCCGCAGCATCGACCCGATCGCGCTGTCCTCCAGCTCCCGCGCCACCACCGCCAGCAGCTCCTTGCGCCGCGCCAGCCACTCCAGCCGCGCGTACAGCTCCTCGCTCTCGCTCGGCCGCGCGGCCTCCGGTACCGGGCCCGCCGCCCATTCCTCGGCCAGCTCCCGCAGCACCTGCTCCTCGCCGCGCCCGTACGCCGCGTTGACCCGCACGATGAACGCGTCGCGGCGCTCGCGCTCGGCCTCGTCCTGCGCGAGGTCCGGGTGCGCCTTGCGGACCAGCTCGCGGTAGAGCCTGCGCACCTCCTCCGAGGGCCGCACCCGCTCCGGCGGACGCACCGGCCGCTCGGTGAGCATCGCGGACGCGTCGTCGGAGATCCCGTCGGAGCCCAGCCAGTCGTGGAAGAGCTCCTCGACCCCGGGCATCGGCATCACCAGGGCGCGCGCCTCGTGCGCCCGCCGCAGGTCCTCGGGATCACCGCTGCGCGCCGCCTTCGCCTCCGCGATCAGCGCGTCCAGCTCGTCGAGCCGCGAGTACATCGGGCCGAGCTTCTGGTGGTGCAGGCGCGAGAAGTTCTCGACCTCCACCCGGAAGGTCTCCACCGCGATCTCGAACTCGATCAGCGCCTGCTCGGCGGCCCGCACGGCCCGGTCCAGCCGCGCCTCCGGCCGCTCGTCACCGGCATCCGCGCCGCCACCCGCACCGGCGGCGCCACCGGAGCCGGCTCCGGCGCCGGCGGCCGCGCCGCCGGAGTCGCTCGCGGCACCAACGTCGGCGGCGGCACCGGCCGCATGGCCGACGTCGCCGGGCTCTTCGGGGACCGGGACCGTCTGATCAGTCTGCTGCTCGCTCACCCGGCCAGCCTAAGGCCGGTGCGAGCGGGCCGATGTTTCACGTGAAACATCGACCCGGGACCGTGACCCGCTCAGACCCCGGCCTCCGCCGCGATCCGCCCGTTCCTCACCGCCGCCACCAGCACCGCGTGATCGGCCTCGCTGCGGTCCGCGTACGCCACCGCGAAGGCGGCCATCGCCTCGTCCAGCTCGTCGTTCTTGCCGCAGTACCCGGCGAGCAGCCGCGGATCGGCGCTGTGCGCGTGCGCCCGGGCCAGCAGGGCGCCGGTCATCCGTCCGTAGTCGTCGAACTGGTCGGCGGCCAGCGCCGCCGGGTCCACGCTGCCCTTGCGGTTGCGGAACTGCCGGACCTGGAAGGGCCGCCCCTCCACCGTGGTCCAGCCCAGCAGGATGTCCGAGACCACCTGCATCCGCTTCTGTCCGGCCACCACCCGCCGCCCCTCGTGCTCCTCCGGCGCGGCGTCGAAGCCCAGCCCGGGCAGGTGCGGCAGCAGTACCGAAGGGCGGGCCTCCTTCACCTGGAGCACCAGCGGCTCGCCCAGGTGATCCAGCAGCAGCACCACGTACGAGCGCGTGCCGACGCTTCCGGTGCCCACCACGCGGAAGGCCACGTCGTGGATGGCGTACCGGGCCAGCAGCGGCAGCCGGTCCCCCTGGAGGGTGTTCAGGTACGGGCCCAGCGAGGCCGCCACGGCGGCCGCCTCCGGGTCGCCGACCCGGCGCAGCACGGGCAGCGCGTCGACGAACCGCCGGCCGTCGGGCCCGACCTCGGTCGACTTGGCCGCGAAGCGGGCCGAGGTGTTGTTGCGGGCCTTCTCCGAGACCCGCTCCAGCGTCCCCAGCAGATCGCGGGCATCGGTGTGCGAGACGAGTTCCTCGTCCGCGATGGCGTTCCAGGAGTCCAGCGCGGGCAGCTTGGCCAGCAGCCGCATGGTCCGCCGGTACGCGCCGACCGCGTCCAGCGCGGCCGCCCGGCAGGTGTCCTCGTCGGCCCCGGCCACCCGCCCGGCCAGCACCAGGGAGGTCGCGAGCCGCTTGACGTCCCACTCCCAGGGGCCGAAAACGGTCTCGTCGAAGTCGTTCAGGTCGATGACGAGCCGGCCCCGCGCGTCCCCGTACAGGCCGAAGTTCGCCGCGTGCGCGTCACCGCAGATCTGCGCGCCCACCCCGGTCACCGGACCGCCGGACAGGTCGTGCGCCATCAGCCCGGCCGACCCGCGCAGGAACGCGAAGGGGTTGGCGGCCATCCGGCCGACCCGTATCGGCGCCAGTTCCGGCACCCGGCCGACGTTGGACTCCTCGACGGCCCGCACGGCGTCCGGCCGGTCGGCCGGCGCTTCGAAGCGCGCGTGCGCCCCGCGCGGTACGCGCACCCGCAGGGCCTTGCCTGCCTGCCGGGGCGACCCGGCCACGAGGCGCGGGGCGAACCCGTCGACCACCGGTATCCGCCCGCCGTCCGTCACGTCCACCGCACCCGCGCGCTGTACCGGTTCCGCCGCCATGCCTGCCGCCCCCGCCCGTAACCGTCAAACTCGGCCAACATCATCAATCGGGGCTGACCGTATCTACAGCCCCGCGTCCCTGGCCAGCAGGGCCGCCTGCACCCGGTTCTCGCACCGCAGCTTGGCCAGGATCCGGCTCACGTATGTCTTCACCGTGGCCTCGCTCATGTGCAGCCGCCGTCCCGCGTCCGCGTTGGAGAGCCCCTCGCCGAGCAGCGCCAGCACCCCGCGCTCCCGTTCGCTCAGCTCCGCGACCCGGCGGCGGGCCTCCTCGCCGCGCCCGGCGGCCTGCCCGGAGGCCAGCTGGTCGACGACGTGCCGGGTCGCCCCGGGGGAGAGGTAGGCGTCCCCGGCCGCGGCCGCCCGTACCGCGCCGATCAGCTCACCCGGCGCCGAGTCCTTCAGCAGGAACCCGGCGCCGCCCTGGCTCAGGGCCCGCAGCACGTTCTCCTTCTCGCCGAAGGTGGTGAGGATCAGCGCCCGTACCTCGGGCACCGCCCGGCGCAGTTCGACCAGCGCCGTCAGCCCGTCCATCACCGGCATCTGGATGTCGAGCAGCACCACGTCCGGGGCGTGCGCGCGGGCCAGTTCCACCGCCTCCCGGCCGTTCGCCGCCTCCGCGACGACCTCGATGTCCGGAGCCGAGGTCAGGATCATCCTGATCCCGGCCCGGATCAGCGGCTCGTCGTCAGCGATCACCACTCGGATCACCTTGGCTGTCACCCGCGCTCCTACTGATTGACCTCGAACGACTGCTTCTCGACGAGCTTGCCGTCCTTGAAGCAGAACCGGAAAACCGTATCGGTGGTCAGCCTGGAGTCGTCCTCCGACAGCAGCTCCAGGCAGTCCGTGCCCTCCGGCCGCTGCGGACCCTTGCGGTCCAGCCCCGCGGTCATGAAGCTGTCCCCGTCGGGCAGCCGCCCGCGGACCACGTTCTCCGGCTCACCCACCTGCACCGCGTCGTAGTCGGCCCTGCGGATCATCGCGTCGCCGGCGGATCCCACCATCAGTGCCACGCCCGCCCCGATCACGATCACGAGCAGCACCACTGCGGCGAACGCGATCCCGCAGCCCAGCGCCACCCCTCCCGTGCGGCTGCGCACCCGGACCGCCAGCTCCCGGTCCACCGCCGCCCAGTCCATCGGCGGGGCGCCCGCGAGGCCCAGCGCCTGGGCCTGCTGCCCGAAGTCGTCGGGGACCTCCATCCCGGCCGGCTCCGCCCCGTAGGGCAGCACCCCGGCCACCCGGAATCCGCCGCCCTCGGCCGCGCCCGCGTGCACCATGCCGCCGACCAGCCGGGCCCGCTCGCGCAGCCCCGTCAGGCCCTGCCCGCCCGAGACCACCTCGCCGGCGCCCGGACCGGCGGACGGCCCGTTGGCGATCTCCACCACCAGCGAGTCGTCCTCGTACCGCAGCTCGACCGTGATCGGCGCCCCCGGAGCGTGCTTGTACGCGTTCGTCAGCGCCTCCTGCACGATCCGGTACGCCGCGTGATCGCACGCCGTGCCCAGCGGCCTGGGCCGCCCCGCCGTGGTGAGCCGCACGTCGGTCCCGGCACCGCGCGCCGCCTCCACGATCCCGGCGATCCCCGCGATCCCCCGCGCCGCGGGCTGCGCCGCCTCCTCCACGGGTACCGGCGCCTCGACGCCGTCCCGCAGGATCCCGACGACCTCGCGCAGCTCGTGCATCGCCGCCACCGACGCCCCGCGCAGCACTCCCACCGCCTCGCGCTGGCGGTCGGTGAGGTGCGGATCCACCTCCAGCGCACCGGTGTGAACCGAGATCAGCGCCAGCTGGTGCCCCAGGCTGTCGTGCATGTCCTGGGCGATGCGCTGCCGCTCCCGCAGCCGGGCCTGCCCGGCGACCATCGCGCGCTCGCGCATCAGCTGTCCGTTGCGCTCCTGCAGCGCCCGCAGCAGGGTCCGGCGCTGCGACCAGTACCGACTGGCCAGACCCGGCATCACCGTCGACGCAAGGAACATCAGGGTGGAGAAGACGATCACCAGCAGGGGCTTCATCTGCGCCCACTGCTGCACCACGCTGAGGCCGATCTCCACGACGAAAGCCACCGTGAAGGCGCCCAGCGCCCTGCCGACGCCCACGATCCGGCGCCCCGCCGACCAGGCCAGCAGGCTCATGACCAGGAAGGTCCCCGGAAGGAAGGGCGCGACGGCCGCTCCCACGACCAGGGTGGCCACCGGCATCCGCCGCCGCAGCAGGGTCAGCACCACCACGACCGCGCCGCTGACCGCCATCCGCAGCCCGCTGCCGTTGTCGAGCTCCTCCACCCCCAGGCCGAGCAGCGCCAGCACGGCGGCGATCGCCAGGTCCCCCGCCAGCATCCGCCGGGACCAGGGCTCGGGCCCCTTCAGCCAGTCCCAGCCCGTACGCATCCTCACGGTCGCATCCACGCGCCCGACCCTAGAGTCCCCAACAGGCCGCCGGGTGCCCTCTTTCGTCGCGCCCCGCTCGACGAAAGTCGAACACCCCGTCAGCCGGACGTGCCCGATGAGACGGCCGCCACACCGGCCGGTCCGAGACAAGACACACCCCGTCAGTTCGGACACAACGAAGGAGCCCCGCACCGGATTTCTCCGGAGCGGGGCTCCTGTGCTGTGGGCGAGGGGGGATTTGAACCCCCACGTCCCGAAGGACACTGGCACCTGAAGCCAGCGCGTCTGCCGTTCCGCCACTCGCCCGAGTAGCTACCAGCGGTTCTTCCCTTTCGGGCCGTTCCCCTGGCGACGTCGAAACATTAGCACGGCGGACGGGGTGGAATCACATCCCTTTCCCCGCAGCTCCCACCTCGGCCCCGACAGCCCCTCCCGCACTCCGGGCCGGGTGCGGGACACTGTCCCTGGAGCGCCCCTACGATCGCTTGTGAGGACCAACACTCCTCAGCACGAGGCCGAAGGGGAACCAGCCGAATCCGCCACGCGTGGATACGATCAGTAAGCAGTACAGGGCGACAACGACGGAGGAGGTGCCCCATGGGAGTTCTGAAGCGGTTCGAGCAGCGACTCGAAGGTCTGGTGAACGGCACCTTCGCCAAGGTGTTCAAGTCCGAGGTCCAGCCGGTGGAGATCGCCGGAGCCCTCCAGCGGGAGTGCGACAACAACGCCACCATCTGGAACCGCGAGCGGACCGTCGTCCCCAACGACTTCATCGTGGAGCTCAGCGCCGGCGACTACGACCGCCTGAGCCCCTACTCCGGCCAGCTCGGCGACGAGCTCGCGGGCCTCGTCCGCGACTACGCCAAGCAGCAGCGCTACAGCTTCATGGGCCCCATCAAGGTCCACCTGGAGAAGGCCGACGACCTCGACACGGGGCTCTACCGCGTCCGCAGCCGTACCCTTGCCTCCAGCACCTCCCAGCCGGGCTCCCCCCAGGGGCAGGGCCAGGCACCCCAGAACCAGCAGCAGGGCGGCTACGGGTACCCCCCGGTCGCGGCCCCGCCCATGCCCAGCGCCCCGCCCCCCGGCGGACCCGGCGCCCGCAGGACCGCACCCGGTCCCGGCGGAGCGGCTCCCACGACTTCCGGCGGCCCCGGCACCACGCGCCGCTGGATCGAGATCAACGGCACCCGCCACCAGATCTCGCGCCCCACGCTCGTACTCGGCCGAAGCACCGAGGCCGATGTGCGGATCGACGACCCCGGCGTATCCCGCCGGCACTGTGAGATCCGGACCGGAACGCCCCCGACGATCCAGGATCTCGGGTCCACCAACGGCATCGTGGTGGACGGGCAGCACACCACCCGCGCTACGCTCCGCGACGGCTCGCGGATCGTCGTGGGCAGCACCACCATCATTTACCGGCAAGCCGAAGGGTGAAGCGGGGGCAATGTCAGAGCTGACCCTGACGGTCATGCGGTTGGGTTTCCTGGCCGTTCTGTGGCTGTTCGTCATCGTGGCCGTTCAGGTCATCCGCAGCGACCTCTTCGGAACGAGAGTCACGCAACGCGGCTCCCGCCGCGGCGGCGCCAACAGCGCTACGCAGCAGCAGGGGCGGCAGGCGGCACCACCGCAGCAGCGCCAGCGCCGCGGTGCGCCGACCAAGCTGGTCGTCTCGGAGGGCACCCTCACGGGTACCACCGTGGCCCTCGCCGGGCAGACGATCACGCTGGGACGGGCCCACGACTCCACGATCGTGCTGGACGACGACTACGCATCGAGCCGTCATGCCAGGATCTACCCAGACCGTGACGGCCAGTGGATCGTCGAGGATCTCGGGTCCACCAACGGCACGTATCTCGACCGGACCCGGCTGACCACCCCGACGCCCATTCCGCCGGGCGCCCCGATCCGCATCGGCAAGACCGTCATCGAGCTGCGGAAGTAGTACGAGAATGAGCGAGCGGAGCGAGCGAGCCGCGGCGGTCCGTCCCACCGGGGACTGCGACCCGAACGCGCTCCCGACCGGAGGGTGGGCAGTGTGGCTCGAGACCGGTTGTACCCGGAGGCAGATCCGTCGACAGGGCAGGTGCGCATGAGTCTGTCCCTGCGGTTCGCCGCCGGATCGCACAAGGGCATGATCCGCGAGGGGAACGAGGACTCCGGCTACGCCGGTCCCCGCCTCCTGGCGATCGCCGACGGCATGGGCGGCCAGGCCGCCGGCGAGGTCGCGAGCTCCGAGGTGATCTCCACCCTCGTGCAGCTCGACGACGACGTCCCGGGCTCCGACATCCTCACCGCGCTCAGCGTGGCCGTGCAGCGGGCCAACGACCAGCTGCGCGTCATGGTCGAGGAGGACCCCCAGCTGGAGGGCATGGGCACCACGCTCACCGCCCTCCTGTGGACCGGGCAGCGCCTCGGCCTCGTCCACGTCGGGGACTCCCGCGCCTACCTGCTCCGCGACGGGGTCCTCACGCAGATCACCCAGGACCACACCTGGGTGCAGCGCCTCGTCGACGAGGGCCGCATCACCGAAGAGGAAGCGACCACCCACCCCCAGCGCTCCCTGCTCATGCGGGCGCTCGGCAGCGGTGACATCGTCGAGCCCGACCTCTCCATCCGCGAGGTCCGGGCGGGCGACCGCTACCTGATCTGCTCCGACGGGCTCTCCGGCGTCGTCTCGCACCAGACCCTGGAAGAGACCCTCGCCGACTACCACGGCCCCCACGAGACCGTGCAGGCACTGATCCAGCTCGCCCTGCGCGGCGGCGGTCCCGACAACATCACCTGCATCGTGGCCGACGTCCTCGACACCGACAGCGGCGACACCCTCGCCGCCCAGCTCAACGACACCCCGGTCGTCGTGGGCGCGGTCGCCGAGAACCAGCACCAGCTCTTCGACGGCAACGCCATGCAGACCCCGGCCGGCCGCGCCTCCGGGCTCGGCCGCCAGGCCCCCCCGCCCGCGGGCTCCTTCGGCCCTCCCGGCAGCGGCGAGGCCCCTGGCTACGGCTACCCCGACCAGAACCAGGGCGGCGGCGGATACGGCAGCTTCGGCGAACCCGACGCGTACGACGCCGACTCCGGCTACGAGGACACGTACGACCACCCGCGCAGGCGCCGCAGCAAAGGGCGCAAGTGGACCACCCGCACGCTGCTCCTGCTGCTCGTGGCCGGCGTGGTCGGCGGCGGGCTCTACGCCGGGCACCGCTGGACCCAGACCCAGTACTACGTCGGCGTCAAGGGTGAGCATGTCGCGCTGTACCGCGGCATCAGCCAGAACCTCGCCTGGATCCACCTCTCCAAGGTGGAGACGGACCACCCCGACATCGAACTGAAGTACCTGCCGCCCTTCAAGCGCAAGCTGGTCGAAGCCACCATCAGCGAGGGCAGCCTCGACGGCGCCCGCAAGAAGATCGACGAGCTCGGCGCCCAGACGTCCGCCTGCAAGAAGGACGAAGCCCGCCGTGCCGCCGAGGCGCAGCCCAGCCCGACACCCGGCCCCAGCCTGACTCCCGCGGAGCAGCAGCTGGCCGCCCAGTGCGAAAAGCAGTAGAGATATGCGGGCACAGGGGGCCTGCCACACCATGAGCGTTGTCACCAACACGACCACCATCGGCGCCATCGAGGCGCCGAGCCGGCGGAACACCGAGCTCCTGCTGCTCGGCTTCGCCGTGGTCATCCCGATCTTCGCCTACGCCAACGTGGGTCTGTCGATCCACGGGAAGCTGCCCCCGGGCATGCTCGCCTACGGGCTCGGCCTCGGCGTCCTGGCCGGGCTCGCGCACCTCGTCGTACGCCGCTACGCGAAGTACGCCGACCCGCTGCTCCTGCCGATCGCCACCCTGCTCAACGGCCTCGGCCTGGTCCTGATCTACCGCCTCGACCAGTCGGAGCGGCTGCAGAACCTGGCCAAGCGCCAGTTCGGCACCTTCTCCGAGTCGGCCCCCCGGCAGATGATGTACACGGGGCTCGCCATCGCCCTCTTCGCCGTCGTGCTGCTGGTCCTCAAGGACCACCGCGTGCTCCAGCGGTTCACGTACATCTCCATGGCGGCCGCGCTCGTCCTGCTGATCCTGCCCGTCATCCCGGGCCTGGGCGCGGACGTCTTCGGCGCGAAGATCTGGATCAGCGTCGGCGGTTTCTCCATCCAGCCCGGCGAGTTCGCGAAGATCGTCATCGCGATCTTCTTCGCCGGCTACCTGATGGTGAAGCGCGACGCCCTGGCGCTGGCCAGCCGCCGCTTCATGGGCCTCTACCTGCCGCGCGGCCGTGACCTCGGCCCGATCCTGATGATCTGGGCGATGAGCCTGCTCGTCCTCATCTTCGAGAACGACCTCGGCACCTCGCTGCTCTTCTTCGGCATGTTCGTGATCATGCTGTACGTGGCCACCGAGCGCACCAGCTGGATCGTGATCGGCCTGCTCATGTCGGTCGGCGGCGCCGTCGTCGTCGGCACGACCGCGAGCCACGTCAAGGCCCGCGTCACCGCCTGGCTCGACCCCTTCGCCTGCTACGCCAAGTCCGGCGCCTGCGAGCAGGTCGGCCAGTCGATCATGAGCTTCGGCTCCGGCGGCGTGCTCGGCACCGGCTGGGGACAGGGCAACTCCGACCTCATCGGCTTCGCCGCCAACTCCGACTTCATCTTCTCCACCGTCGGCGAAGAGCTCGGGCTCTCCGGCGTGATGGCCTTCCTCCTGCTGTACGGCCTGATCATCGAGCGCGGCGTGCGCACCGCGCTCGCCGCCCGGGACCCCTTCGGCAAGCTGTTCGCCATCGGCCTCTCCGGCGCCTTCGCCCTGCAGATCTTCGTCGTCGCGGGCGGGGTCATGGGCCTCATCCCCCTCACCGGTATGACCATGCCCTTCCTCGCGTCGGGCGGCTCGTCCGTCCTCGCGAACTGGGTGCTCATCGCCATCCTCATCCGGATCAGCGACACCGCACGCCGACCTGCCCCGGCCCCCGCCCCGTCCCCCGACGCCGAGATGACCCAGGTGGTCCGACCGTCATGAACAAGCCCCTGCGCCGCATCTCGCTGTTCTGCGGGCTGCTCGTCCTCGCGCTGCTGGTGCGGACCAACTGGCTCCAGTACGTCCAGGCCGAGGAGCTCAGCACCCGCAAGGAGAACCGCCGGGTCCAGATCGCCCAGTACGCCACCGAGCGCGGCAACATCATCGTCGAGGGCAACCCGATCACCGGGTCCGCCGTCACCAACGGCAGCGACTTCAAGTACAAGCGCACCTACCTCGACGGCCCCCTGTGGGCGCCCGTGACCGGCTACGCCTCCCAGGCCTTCGGCTCCACGCAGCTGGAGTCGCTGGACGACGGCATCCTCACCGGCAACGACGACCGGCTCTTCTTCGACCGCACCATCGGCATGTTCACGGGCGAGAAGAAGCAGGGCGGCCACGTCGTCACCACGCTGAACGCGGCGGCGCAGAAGGCCGCCTACGAGAAGCTCGGTACCAAGAAGGGCGCCGTCGCGGCGATCGACCCGCGCACCGGCGCCATCCTGGCCCTGGTCAGCACCCCGTCCTACGACCCGTCCAGCTTCGCCGGGTTCTCCAAGGAGGACGGGAAGGCCTGGCGCGACCTGAACGACAGCGAGGACAAGAACCTCGTCAACCGCGCCCTGCGCGAGACGTACCCGCCGGGCTCCACCTTCAAGGTCGTCACGGCCGCCGCCGCCCTCGAAAACGGCGTGGTCAACAACATCGACGACCCGACGGACACCCCCGAGCCGTACATCCTGCCGGGCACCAAGACCCCGATGGTCAACCACGCGAGCGGCTGCGAGAAGTCCTCGCTGAACAACGCGCTCCGCGTCTCCTGCAACTCGGTCTTCGCGAACCTGGGCGACAAGGTCGGCCGGGACAAGATGGTGGAGACGGCCCAGAAGTTCGGCTTCAACAGCACCATCGACACCCCGGTGCGCGCCTTCGCCAGCGTCTACGACAAGACCATGGGCAAGGACGGCAACGCGCAGAGCGCGATCGGCCAGTTCAACACCGCCGCGACCCCGCTCCAGATGGCCATGGTCACCGCCGCCATCGCCAACGACGGCAAGCTGATGAAGCCCTACATGGTGGACGAGCTGACCGCGCCGAACACCGACACGATCGAGAAGCACGAGCCCCACGAGATGAGCCGGCCCCTCTCCGCCGCCAACGCGCAGAAGGTCCAGCAGATGATGGTCAACGTCGTCGAGAACGGCACCGGAACCCCGGCCAAGATCAAGGGCGTCACCGTCGGCGGCAAGACCGGCACCGCCCAGCACGGCGAGAAGAACGCCAAGCGCCCCTACGCCTGGTTCATCTCCTACGCCGAGAACCCGGACGGCAGCTCGCCCGTCGCCGTGGCCGTGGTCGTCGAGGACAGCGAGGGCACCGCCCGCGACGACATCAGCGGCGGCGGCCTGGCCGCACCGGTCGCCAAGGCCGTCATGGAAGCCGTACTGAAGAACAAGGGATGAGCGCCGACGACAGCGCGAAGGCTGGTCCGGACCGCTGATCCGGTCCGGATCGGAGCACACGGTACCGGTCCGGTATCAGCCTGTGGTCACGAACCGATCACCGACGATCGGCCGGTAGCCTTTGCGCGAACAGCACACCGCCGGACCACACACCGGTGCGGTCGGGACTGACGGAGAGGGCTGCAAGTTATGGAAGAGCCGCGTCGCCTCGGCGGCCGGTACGAGCTGAGCCACGTGCTCGGCCGCGGTGGCATGGCCGAGGTCTACCTCGGTCACGACACCCGGCTCGGCCGTACCGTCGCCGTCAAGACCCTGCGCGCCGACCTCGCCCGCGACCCGTCCTTCCAGGCCCGGTTCCGCCGCGAGGCCCAGTCGGCCGCATCGCTCAACCACCCGGCGATCGTCGCCGTCTACGACACCGGCGAGGACTACGTAGACAACATCTCCATCCCGTACATCGTGATGGAGTACGTCGACGGGTCCACCCTGCGCGAGCTCCTGCACTCCGGCCGCAAGCTGCTGCCCGAGCGCACCCTGGAAATGACCATCGGCATCCTCCAGGCCCTCGAATACTCCCACCGCGCCGGCATCGTGCACCGCGACATCAAGCCCGCGAACGTGATGCTCACCCGCACCGGCCAGGTCAAGGTCATGGACTTCGGCATCGCCCGGGCCATGGGCGACTCCGGCATGACCATGACGCAGACCGCCGCCGTCATCGGCACCGCCCAGTACCTCTCCCCGGAGCAGGCCAAGGGCGAGCAGGTCGACGCACGCTCCGACCTCTACTCCGCGGGCTGCCTGCTGTACGAGCTGCTCAGCGTGCGGCCCCCGTTCGTCGGCGACTCCCCGGTGGCCGTCGCCTACCAGCACGTACGGGAAGAGCCGCAGCCCCCGTCGAACTTCGACCCCGAGATCACGCCCGTGATGGACGCCATCGTCCTCAAGGCCCTGGTCAAGGATCCCGACTACCGCTACCAGTCCGCCGACGAGATGCGCGCGGACATCGAGGCCTGCCTCGACGGCCAGCCCGTCGCGGCCACCGCCTCCATGGGCGCGGCCGGCTACGGCTACCCCGACCAGGGCGGCTACGGCCACCAGGGCTACGACCAGCCCACCACCGCCCTGCGCCCCGCGGACTCCGGCCAGACCTCGATGATGCCGCCGACTCCGGGCGACGGCGGATACGGGTACGGCGACCAGGGCCACGGCGGCTACGACCAGGGCGGCCACGGCCGCCGGCCGCAGAAGAAGAGCCGGGCCTCGACGATCCTGCTGGCCCTCGCCGGCGTGCTCGTCCTGGTCGGCGCCATCCTGATCGGCCAGGCCCTCTTCAGCCACACCGCCGACAACCGGCCCACCGTGCCCAAGCTGGTCGGCGAGACCCTGGCGGCGGCGCAGGAGCGGGGCAAGAACATCGGCCTCACGGTGGAGCAGGTCGGCGAGATGCCGTGCGACAACCAGCCGAAGGGCAACGTCTGCGAGCAGAGCCCGGCCGCCGACACCAAGGCGGACAAGGGCACGGCCGTCAAGGTCAAGATCTCCTCGGGTGCGCCCAAGGTGCCGGTGATCGATGTGATCAGCCTGAAGTTCGAGACGGCCGAGTCGCAGCTGAAGGCCAAGGAGTTCCAGGTCGAGAAGAAGACCGTGGAGTCCGACCGCCCCGCCGGCATCGTCCTGGACCAGTCCCCGAAGTCGGGCACCGAAGCCGAGAAGGGGTCAGTCGTCACGCTGACGGTGGCCAAGGAGATCTCCAAGGGCACCGTCCCGGACCTCACCGGCAAGAACAGGGAAGCGGCGGCCAAGGCCCTCCAGGACGCCAAGCTCAAGCTGGGCAGCGTCACCGAGGCCGACGCGCCCCCCGGGACGGCGCCCAAGACGGTCTTCCAGCAGCAGTACAAGCCCGGCGAGTCGCTCGCGAAGGACACGCCGGTCAACGTCAGCATCGCCAAGCCCCAGTCAGCGGCGGTCGCGGTGCCGCCGCTGACGAACCTGACCGTGGCCCAGGCCAAGCTGACGCTTCAGGCGAACAACCTGGTCTTCGGGGCGGTCCTCAGCGGCGCGTCGGACGACGACGCCGTGGTGATCGACTCGATCCCGGCCGCCGGCACCCAGCAGCCCGCGGGCACCGTCATCAACGTCCGTACGTTCCCCAAGCAGCAGGACGGCAACAACGGCGGCGGCTTCTTCGGAGGCCTGACGGGCGGCACCCGCCGCTGACCGCTCCCGTCGCCTCCGCGCGAAGGGAACGCGAACGTAAAAAGGGCCCGGCCCCCTCTCGACGAGAGGGGGCCGGGCCCTTTGCCGTCACCGAGGCCCCACAGCCGTCCACAGGCCCCTTCCAGGGCCGTGGAGCGGGCTCGGCAGCGGACCGTGCCGGGGGCTCAGCGCAGTTCCGCCGGCACAGTGCGCTTCTCGTCCACCTTCTCCGTCCGCTCCAGCTCGCCCCACACGATGTACCGGTACTTGGACGTGTAGACGGGCGTGCAGGTGGTCAGCGTGATGTAGCGCCCGGGAGCGGTCTTGCCGGATTCCTTCGGGACCGGGCTGATGACGTCCACGTTGTACTTCGAGGTCTGGCGCAGCTCCGCGAAGACCTTGTACACGTACCAGGTGTCGCGCGTCTCGAAGACGATCGAGTCGCCGTTCTTCAGCTTGTCGATGTTGTGGAACTTGGCCCCGTGTCCGTCCCGGTGCGCCGCCAGCGAGAAGTTGCCCTTCTCGTCCCACGGCAGCGCCGACTTGACCGGCTCCGTGTAGTAGCCGGCGACCCCGTCGTTCAGGACGTCCGGCGCGATGCCGGGCTTGACCAGCACCTCGCCGTTCTTCATCGCCGGGACGTGCAGGAAGCCGATGCCGCCCTGGGTGTCCAGCGCCCCCGGCTCGGCGGGCTTCTGCGCCGCGGGCGGCGACTGCTGCCACTGCTCGCGGACCGCGTCGCCCTTCGCCGCGGCCTGCCGGTCCGCGAGGACGTTCGTCCACCACAGCGAGTAGGCCACGAACAGGCCCAGGACCAGGCCCACCGTGATCAGGAGTTCGCCCAGCAGGCTCAGGAACCCGGCGAGCGCGCCGCGGTTGCGGGGCGGCGGTGCGGAACGGCGGCGACGGGCACGAGACACTGCGGATTCGTCCTCTACGACGTACGGCCGGTCAGCCGGCTCACGGGCTCTTCAGCGCGGGGGGAGCGCCCTGGCTGCGGGGGCGTTCCTCGACCATCCTGCCCCATACGATCATCCGGTAGGTGCTGGTGAACTCAGGGGTGCAGGTCGTCAGCGTGATGTACCGGCCCTCGCTGGTGAAGCCCGATCCCTCGGGCACCGGCTTGATCACCGACACGTTCGACGGAGAGGTCTGGGGCAGGGCCGAGGTCATCTCGTACGTGTAGTAGGCGTCCCGGGTCTCCACCACGATCGGGTCACCGGGCACCAGCTTGTTGATGAAGCGGAACGGTTCCCCGTGGGTGTTCCGGTGCCCGGCCACCGCGAAGTTGCCCTGCTTGTCGGAGGGCATCGCCGTCTTCAGCGCGCCCTCGCCGTAGTGCCCGACCATCCCCTTGTCCAGCACCTTCGGCTTGCTGATGCCCTCCGCGACCGGCACCTTCACGTCCAGCTTCGGGATGTACATGATCGCGAACCCCTGCCCCGGCTCGAAGGCCGCGACCGGCGGCGGCGCGGCCGCCCCGCCCGGATCCCGCTCCCAGTTCTGCCGCAGCGAGCCGGCGGCCCCGTCCGCGGTCCGCTCGGCCAGCACGTTGGTGTACCAGAGCTGGTAGGTGACGAACAGCAGCATGACCAGCCCGGTCGTGATGAAGAGCTCGCCGAACGCCCGGCTCAGCACCACCACGGGACCGCCGGAGCGCGGGCGCCGCCGCCGGCGCCCGCCCCGCCTGCGCGCACGTGCGTGCGTGCGCTTCGCGGCCTCCTGTGCTGCCTTGCGCCGCGCGGCCCGGCCCTCCGTGGGCGCGGACGGCGCGACCGCCGTCACGCGACGGCCTTGCCCACCACCGGGGCCAGCCCCACCGAGCGCCCGACGGCGCCCGCGTCACCGCAGCGCACGAGCCAGTTGGCGAGCATCCGGTGGCCCCATTCGGTGAGCACCGACTCGGGGTGGAACTGCACGCCCTCGACGTCGTGCTCCCGGTGGCGGAGCCCCATGATGATCCCGTCCTCGGTGCGGGCCGTGACCTCCAGCACGTCGGGCAGGGTCTGCGGCTCGGCCGCGAGCGAGTGGTAGCGGGTGGCGGTGAACGGCGAGGGCAGCCCCTCGAAGACCCCGAGCCCCTCGTGGACCACGGGCGAGGTCTTGCCGTGCAGCAGCTCGGGCGCCCGGCCCACGACCCCTCCGTACGCCACCGCCATCGACTGCATGCCGAGGCAGACGCCGAAGACCGGGACCCCGGTCCGGGCGCAGTGCCGGACCATGTCGACGCAGACGCCGGCCTCCTCGGGGGTGCCGGGTCCCGGCGAGAGCAGCACGCCGTCGAAGCCGTCCTGCGCGTGCGCCAGTTCCACTTCGTCGTTGCGCAGCACCTCGCACTCGGCGCCGAGCTGGTAGAGGTACTGGACCAGATTGAAGACAAAGCTGTCGTAGTTGTCGACAACCAGAATGCGCGCGCTCACGGAGTGGCTCCCGATCCCTCGTCCACCGTCACATCGTTGAACGGAAGAAGCGGCTCGGCCCACGGGAAGACGTACTGGAACAGCACGAACACCACCGCGAGGACCAGTACGAGAGAGATCAGCGCGCGTACCCACGCGTTGCCGGGCAGGTGCCGCCAGATCCAGCCGTACATTCCGTCCGCATCCCTTTCGTCCCACGCACCGCAGGGGCGGTACCGCAACAGCCTAAAGGCAGCGGCCCGACCGCAGGGGTCACCTCGGCAAACCCTCCGGCGGGCCCTCGGCGGCGCCGCGGGTCCCCGTCAGTTCCGCCCAGACGACCAGCCGGTGGCTGTGGCCCCATTCCGGATCGCAGGTGGTCAGGGTCAGGTAGCGGCCGGGGGCGTGGAAGGGCGAGCGCTCCGGCACCGGGTCGACCACCCCGGTCTCGTCGGGGAGGGTGCGCAGCGCCTCGGCCCGGACGGTGTACGTGTACCAGGTCGTGGCGTCCTTGAGGATCACGGTGTCCCCACGGCGCAGCTCCGGGACGTCCTTGAAGGGGTCCCCGTACGTCCGGCGGTGCCCCGCCACCGCGAAGTTCCCGGTCTCGCCGAGGCGGGCGGTGCCCGGGTAGTGGCCCAGGCCCTTCTTCAGCAGCTCGGTGCCGGTCCCCTCCAGGACGGGCTTGTTCCAGTCCGGGCCGAAGCGCGGGACGTACATCTCGGCGAAGGCCCGGCCCTCGGGGTACCGCGCGGGCTCCTGCTGCTGCGGCGCGGCGGGCGCCGGCTGCGGGGCGGCGGCCGGGGCCGGGGCGCTCGCGGGCGCGGACCAGCTCTCGCGCATCCGGGCCATCTCCCCGTCCATGGCCCGGTCGGCCTTGACCCCGGTCCACAGCAGTACGTACGCCACGAACAGCACGATCAGGGTGCCGGCCGTCAGGCACACCTCGCTGAACGTCCGTACCAGCAGGCGGAGTACGGCGTCAGGGCGTGGCGGATTCCACGGGCTTCGCATAGTGGAGGTCCACTGTGCCGGAGTAGGCGGGCAGTGTCAGCGTCTTGTGCTCCTCCACTTTCCAGCCGAGGCCGTACGCGTTCACGTACAGCTGGTAGTTCTGGAGGGCGGGGGAGGCGGCGAGGGCCTTGCGCAACGCGCCCGGGTCGCCGACCGCCGACACCTTGTAGGGGGGCGAGTAGACCCGGCCCTGGAGGATCAGGGTGTTGCCCACGCAGCGCACGGCGCTGGTGGAGATCAGCCGCTGGTCCATGACCTCGATGCCCTCGGCGCCGCCGAGCCACAGCGCGTTCACCACGGCCTGGAGGTCCTGCTGGTGGATGACCAGGTCGTTGGGCTGGGGTTCGGGGACGTTGGGGATGCGGGCGGTGGCGTTCGGCGGCGCGTCGTTGAGGGTGACCGTCAGCCCCTTGCCGGTCAGCTCCTCGGTGCCCGATGCCGCACGCAGGGCGGCCAGCTTGGCGTCCTCGGCCTTGGTACTGCCGTCGTCGCGCTCCGCGAGGGCGTCCACCTGGCTGCGCACGGCGGCGGTGGTCTGCTCCAGCTCGGCGTTGTTCTGGCTGCGCTCGTGGATGAGGTCGGACAGCTTCAGGAGTGACGCGTCCGTGCGGATGTTCGTACCCTTGGAGGTGTTGAAGCTGGTGACGAAGATGAGGCCGGCGAGTGCGAAAACGGCGGCCGTCAGCAGCCGGACCGGTCTGGCCCGGCGACGGGGACCCGCGGAGGAGTCGTCGGAATCGCTCAACGTACCCTTCTCCTTCAACGCCACAGGTCCACTACGCTAACGGACGCCCGGGGGAGGCAAGGTCCCCAGCGCATCGACAGGAGAGCCCCTCGTGCCGAAGTCACGTATCCGCAAGAAGGACGACTACACCCCGCCGCCCACGCGGCAGCCGCAGGCGATCAGGCTGACGAACCGCAGCTGGGTGGCCCCGGTCATGCTGGCGTTCTTCCTGATCGGTCTCGCCTGGATCGTCGTCTTCTACGTGACCGATACCCAGCTGCCGATCGAATCGCTGGGCAATTGGAACATTGTGGTTGGTTTTGGATTCATTGCGGCCGGATTCGGCGTCTCCACGCAGTGGAAGTAGGGCCGCGCTCTTAGCGCACCAGCGCCGCCCATGGAAGCTCTCCCCATGAGTTATCCACAGCGTCATCCACACCTGAGGAAAAGACAGAAGATCTGTGGATAACTCTGTGGAGAGTTGACGCCGGTGTGATCAGGTGAGTGCGGTGAGTTCCGCCGTACGGACCACGATCAGACCGGCGGCCAGCAGGAACACCGCCGCACAGGTCCCCCACTGGATCAGCGTGCGCTTCCTGCCCGTGGCGGGCGCGAGCAGGCCCAGCGCGATCAGCGCACCGGTGACCAGGCCGCCGATGTGGGCCTGCCAGGACACGCTCATGTCCCCGATCCGCACGAAGGTCAGCAGCACCATCAGCCCGACCATGATCATGACCGGGCGCATCTCGTAGCGCAGCCGGCGCGCCAGCACGACGGTGGCGCCGAGGAGGCCGAAGACGGCCCCCGACGCGCCGAGGGTCGGGGTGTTCGGCGCGGTCAGCAGATAGACGAGGGCGCTGCCGCCCAGGCCCGACAGCAGGTAGAGGATGAGGTAGCGGGCCCGGCCGAGGGCCGCCTCCAGCGGACCGCCGATCACCCACAGGGCGAGCATGTTGCCGATGACGTGCCACCACTGCGTGTGCAGGAACACCGAGGTCACCAGCCGGTAGTACTCACCGGTGGCCACCCCTTCGAGGGGCGCGCCCCAGAACTCCACGTAGCGGCCGAGCAGCTTTAGCCGGACGGCCGTGCCCGGCACCAGCAGCGCCACGAAGAACACCGCGGCATTGATGCCGATCAGGGTCTTGGTGACGAGGTGCGGGTCGGCGGCGACCACCCCGCCCGCGATGGTGCGCGGCGCGTTCGCGGCGGGGCCGTGGCCCGTACCGGAGCCCGCGCGGACGCATTCGGGGCACTGGAAGCCGACCGAGGCGCTGATCATGCACTCGGGGCAGATCGGGCGCTCACAGCGGGTGCAGCTGATGCCCGTGTCGCGGTCCGGGTGGCGGTAACAGCCCGGCAGGCGGTCGGTGTCCATCGGTCCCCTCGATCAGCGGCGGGGCAGGGGGAGGTGCCGCCCCGCCGTCCGGTACGAAACCAGGTATATCCAGGACGGACGGGCGGGGCGCAAAGGTTCCCGGCGTCCGGGCAGCGGGCCGGCGCGCGGGCGGGCTCAGCGCTTCTCGACGACCACGGACTGGATGATCACGTCGTCCAGGGGGCGCTCGGTGCGCGGGTTGGTCGGCAGCCCGGCGATGGCGTCCACCACCTTCTGGCTGGCCTTGTCGGTGACCTCGCCGAAGATGGAGTGCTTGCGGGTCAGCCAGGCGGTGGGCGCCACGGTGATGAAGAACTGCGAGCCGTTGGTGCCCGGGCCCGCGTTGGCCATGGCGACCAGGTAGGGCTTGGTGAAGGCCAGGTCGGGGTGGAACTCGTCCGCGAACTGGTAGCCGGGGCCGCCGGTGCCGTTGCCGAGCGGGTCACCGCCCTGGATCATGAAGCCGCTGATGATCCGGTGGAAGACCGTGCCGTCGTAGAGCGGGTCCGTGGTCTTCTGACCGTCCGTGGGCCGGGTCCACTCACGGGTACCGGTGGCGAGCTCCACGAAGTTCCGTACGGTCTTCGGAGCGAAGTTCTCCAGAAGCTCGAACTCGATGTCGCCGTGATTGGTCTTCAGGGTGGCGTAGAGCTTCTCGGCCACGGATCTGCCTTCCATAGTGATCGCTGTGAGGCCTGATCCTCCCACGGGGCGCCGTACGGCAGAGAAATCATCCACCCGTATGCCCTGTCGCGCGCGCCGGTCGACGTCATGACAGGCATGATCCGACAAAGGGTGGAAAGGTGAACTGTGTCCGCCACCGAGGAGGAGGAATTCCCGTGACCCGCAAGGACAGCGTGCACGCGGCAGCCGAGAGCGCCAGGGAGACCGTGCGGCACGCAGCGGAAGTGGTGGCGCCGTACGCAGGAACCGCCAAGGACGCGGCTGTGCACTACGCGCAAGAGGCGAACGAGCTGCTGGCGCCGAAGATCTCGTACGCGGCCGGCGAGGCCGCACGCCATGCCCGCACGACGTACGACTGCCATCTGCACCCCCGCATCAAGTCGGCGCGCTCCCACGTGCCGCCGAACGTGGACCGGGCCGCCACGCAGGCGGTGCACCACACCCGCCGGGCCGCGCGCCAGGCCGCCGAATACACGCAGCCGCGCATCGAGAGCGCGCTCGCGGCGGCCCAGCCGGTCGCCGAGGAGGCCGCTTCCCGCTCGACCGCCGCGCTGGCGGCCCTGCGCGGCCAGGTGTCGGCGAAGGAGGTCCGGCGGCTGGTGCGCCGTCACGAGCGGCGGGCCCGGACCGGCAGGATCCTCAAGGGCGTCGCGCTGGTCGGCCTGGTGGCCGGCGGCGTCTTCGCGGCCTGGAAGTGGTGGGACCAGCAGTCGAACCCGGACTGGCTCGTGGAGCCGCCGGTGGCCACGGAGCTGGGGTCCCGCGACGCCGCCCCGGCCTCCTTCGACGACGAGCTGGCGGCGAAGGAGAGCGAGGCGGGCTCGGCCGACGAGCAGAAGAACTGACGCACCGGCACAGCGGCAGGCGGCAGGGCACGGGGAAGGGCCCGGATCCAGTGGATCCGGGCCCTTCCCCGTGCCCTGCCGGTCAGTTGGGCAGCGTGAGCACCATGCCCGGCCGGATCAGGTCGGGGTTGGAGCCGACGACGCCCTTGTTCATGGCGTAGAGCTCCCGCCAGCGGGCCTCGTTGCCCAGCTCGCGGCGGGCGATCGCGGACAGCGAGTCGCCGGACCTGACCGTGTACGTCCGCTTCTTCGCGGCGGGCGCCGGCTTCGGCATGGGCGCCGCCGGGACGGCCTTGTGCGCCGCGGACGCGGGGGTGGGCGTGTGGTGCGCCACCGGGGCGGCGGGCGGCTTCGGCGGGGCCGGTGCGGGCTTCGGCGGGGCCGGTGCGGGCTTCGGCGGGGCGGTGGCGGCCATCCGCTCGGCGGCCGCCTTGGTGGCCGAGGCGGCGTCGGTGTACTTCCCGCCGAGGTCGCCGCCCGGCGCCTTCGGTGCGGCGGGCGCGGCGGCGGCCTGCTGCTGCACCTGCTCCTGCGCCTTCTCGGCGGCCTCGTGCGCCTTCTTCTTGTCGGACTTCAGGAAGTCGAAGATTCCCATGGTGTGTACGCCTCCGGCGTGGTGTAGCCCCCAGGGCTGAGTGCCTCCACCCACTCTCGGACACCGGGCGCCGACCGGCCGCGTGACTGGGCCGTCCGGGCGATGGCCCGGTCCGGCCGCGGGCGTCCTCCGGGCGCTACTGCCGGGCCCGGCGCGCCGGTCGGGGGCTCTCGGAGGGCGCGTCCAGGGCGCCTTCGACGAGGAGCTTCAGACCCCGCAGCAGGGCTTCGCGGTCCGGGGCGGGCAGCGAGCCCAGGGCGTCGGCGTGCACCTGGTCGACGATCCGCCGGCTCTGCTCGGCCATCGCCGCGCCCTTGTCCGTGACGGCGACGATCCGGGCCCTGCGGTCCTTGCCGGACGGCCGCCGCTCGGCCAGTCCGGCCTTCTCCAGGGCGTCGATGGTCACCACCATCGTCGTCTTGTCCATGTCCCCGATCTCCGCGAGCTGGATCTGGGTGCGTTCCTCGCCCACCGCGTGCACGAGGACGCAGTGCATACGGGCGGTCAGCCCGATCTCGCCGAGGGCCGCCGCCATCCGGGTGCGCAGGACATGGCTGGTGTGGTCCAGGAGGTACGACAGGTCGGGCTCGGTCCGGGCGGGCGCCATGGCAGTCATGGCTCCACTCTAACAATCAGTCCGAAATAAATAGTCTGCAACGGAACCATCTGTTACGGTCGCATCAGTCGCCCACACCGAGCGGTCGACCACACCGATGGAGAAGCCGATGCCTGCCGCCACGGATGTCCCCGCGCCCCCCGTCACCCCCACCGCCGCACCCCCCGCCCGGGCCCTGCGCTCCCGCTGGACCGCCCTCGCCGTGATCTCCACCGGCATGCTGATGACGGTGCTCGACGGAAGCATCGTCACCGTCGCGATGCCCGCCATCCAGAACGACCTCGGCTTCTCCCCGGCCGGCCTCAGCTGGGTGGTCGACGCCTACCTGATCGCCTTCGGCAGCCTGCTGCTCCTCGCCGGCCGGCTGGGGGACCTCATCGGCCGCAAGCGGATGTTCCTGGCCGGCACCGCCGTCTTCACCGCGGCCTCGCTGCTCGCCGGGTTCGCCGGTTCCCCCGCGGTACTGATAGCCGCCCGGTTCCTCCAGGGCATCGGCAGCGCGATGACCTCCGCCGTCAGCCTCGGGATCCTGATCACCCTGTTCACCGAGGCCCGGGAGCGGAACAAGGCCATCGCCGTCTTCTCCTTCACCGGAGCCGTCGGAGCCTCGCTGGGCCAGGTGGCCGGCGGGGTCCTGACCGACGCCCTCGACTGGCACTGGATCTTCTTCATCAACCTGCCCATCGGGCTCGCCGCCCTGCTGCTGGCACTGCCCGCGCTCCCCGCCGACAGTGCCCAGGCACGGCCGGGCCTGCGGGCCGGGGCCGATGTCATCGGCGCCGTGCTGGTCACCGCCGGACTGATGCTCGGCATCTACAGCGTGGTCGAGGTCGAGCGGTACGGCTGGCTCTCCGCGCACACCCTGGGCTTCGGGGCCCTCTCCCTGGCCCTGCTCGCCGCCTTCGTCCTGCGTCAGGCCAAGGCGCGCACCCCGCTGATGCCGCTGCGGATCTTCCGCCACCGCACCGTGGTCGGCGCGAACCTCATCCAAGTCCTGATCATGGGCGCGATGTTCTCCTTCCAGATCCTGGTCGCCCTCTACATGCAGAAGGTCCTGGGCTACGGAGCGGCCGCCACCGGCCTGGCCATGCTGCCCGCCGCCGTGATGATCGGCGCCGTCTCGCTCGGCGTCTCCGCCCGGCTGAACTCCCGCTTCGGCCCGCGCAACGTACTGCTGGCCGGTCTCGCCCTGCTGGTCGGGGCCATGGCCCTGCTGGTCCGGCTGCCCGTCGACGCCGATTACGTGAGCGACCTGCTCCCGGTGATGCTCCTCATCTCCGGCGGCGGCCTGGTCCTGCCGGCCCTCACCGCCCTGGGCATGTCGGGCGCCGCCGAGGAGGACGCGGGCCTCGCCTCGGGCCTGTTCAACACCACCCAGCAGATCGGCATGGCCCTAGGCGTGGCCGTCCTGTCCACCCTGGCCGCCTCCCGCACCGAGAGCCTGGCCTCGGCCGGCCGCAGCTCGGCGGAAGCCCTCACCGGCGGATACCACCTCGCGTTCGGCATCGGCGCGGCCCTGCTCCTGACCGCCATCGCCCTGGCCGCGACCCTGCTGCGGAGCCCCCGCCGCGGCTGATGTTTCACGTGAAACACCGTCACCGAGCACGAAAAAAACACCCCCCGTCCGGCGTTTCCGCTGGTCAGGGGGTGTTTGTGCTGTGGAGTCTAGGAGATTCGAACCGGTATCAAGACCACGCTGACCTGCGGTTTTGCACGACATACCGGGCTCTCGATCCCATTCAGCCCTGCTCGATCCCGCTCAACCCTACCCAATCCCGGGGCCGTGCACATGGAGGTCCGCCCGCTCCGCGCAGCCGTCATCGCAGAACGCAAAACGGGCTCTCCAAGGAGCCCCGAGGGCTGTGATCCAGTCGCCTTGCCTGGGGTGGCGCCGCTGGTGCTCGTCCGTGACGCGTGGGGTACGGGCACCACAAGAGGCAGGCCCGGGCACTAGCTCGGAGCACCCACCTCGCTGCCCCGACACCTGAGCACGGAGGTGTTTTGCATCGCCGAGGGGCGGCCACGGCGCGGCCGCCCCTCCACTGCTACCGGCGCTGCTCGTAGATCACCAGGAACGGTGAGACGAATCCCGACGCCTCCAGCGGGGTCACGTCCCCGGCCAGGACCAGCAGGACGCCGGCCGCCAAGGCTCCTCCGTACATCCACGCCCTTGCCGGGTCGGGTCCGCTGTCTTCGACCTGCACCGTGCCATCGCTCATACTGGGTGCGCTCCTGTTCTTCGCTGGACATGGGTATCGGCAGCCACAGCGCCTAGGAACCCTGTGGAAGCCGCGAGGCGGTTGAGACGGCGACGCATGTCAGTGCGCTTGCCGCCTCAACCGTCAGTCATCGCTCGATACAAACCCCCAGTTCGGGCCGCGCCAGATGACCTCAATACACAGAGACGCGCAGAGATCGAGAAGGTCCTCGCGCGGCTTGTCAGGGACTAGCAGCACGAGCCGTGGTGTGGGGTTGAGGAAGCGCCGGTAGTCCACCAGGGCCCCGATGGCGGCTCGTACCGCACTGCGGGTGGCGTTGGACTTCACTTCGATCAGCCGGTTCTCAGTCACATCCAGAAGATCGGGAATCAACGCGCCGGCTTCGCCTGCGACGCTGATCTGGATTTGGGATACGTCACGCCCGAGAGAGCGCAGGTAACGGGCGTACTCATGGCTCAGCAGACTTTCAGTACGGACGACGGACGGCCGCACCGTGCTCACAGCCTCTCGGGATAGACGGAGAGGTGCGGCCTGAACCCTCAGTTCCTGTGCTGGTGTAACTGCGAGACGAGGTCCGTAGGTGCTGATCTCCCCCACCGCGCGAAGACGGAAGATGATCACGCTTCGCATCGCTCCATCTAGGCCGACCGCGTCCGCCTTGTAGTGCGGGTTGGATGGGTCGAGCTCGAACTGGCCGACGTAGCGGTACCGCCTTGGGCGGCCCGGGTCCGGCGCCTGGATGAAGAGGTGCAGTTGGCGGCCTTCTTGCTTGTGGTTGGCCAGGGATCGGTTGCCCTGCTTCATGACCTGGTTGCCGGAGGCACCTAGGCCCATGAAGTGGAAGCAGCCGTCGGACCCCCAACCTTCGAGATCTGTGGTCTCGGTGGACGGTCCCGTGAAGAGCATGATCCTGCCGCTTGTCTTGGACGGCGAGATCGCGCCTTGCGTGGGCCCCCCAAATCGGGCGCGCAGTTCCTCGCGGGTGATGTCGGAGCCCAGCGACAACGAACCGTCGTCCATCGTTCCTCCTCCCTCGACCATGCCTACAGGATAGATAATCCAGCCTGAAAAACCAGGCTGGATTATCGCCCAGGACACTCTGAGTGGAGGTGAAATGGCGTCAATCGGCTGGATAAATACCCACCAATTGCCCCAAAAAGGCCATCTAGGCGTTACGTAACAGTTACCTTCGCTCGTGGGGGCGGTCGTCACTGGACGGGGCAAAGCCGCGTGCGCTGCTGATCACCGGGACCGTCGGTGTCGGCAAGACCTCGATTGCCGACTTGGTTGGCGCCTTCTCGCCGACGCGGGGATGCCGCACGCGGCCATGGACCCGGACCGCCTCTCTGCCAGTCTTGGCCCGCCTCCGACGACGACCCGTGCAACTCCCGCCTGCTGCTGCGCAACCTGCGCGGCGTGACCGCCAACTACCTCGACGCCGGTGTGCGGCGGATCGTCTTGGCCGGGGTCGCCGAGAACGCGGCCGAGCGCCCCGGCTACCAGGCTGCGATCGGCATGCCGCTCCGATCTGCCGCCTAACCGCGGCCTCCCCGCTGTGCACACTCGGCTCAGGCGCCGCCATGAGGCCAACAACGACCCCGGGTCCCAGCCCTGGCACCTGGAACGGGCCAGCCAGCTCCACCAGATCCTCGATCAGGCCGCCATCGCAGACTTCACCATCGACACCACCAAGGTGCCGCCCTCGGCCGTCGCGCCAGTGTCCTCAAGAGCGCCGGATGGAGCTGACCCGACGCACGATGAAACCCCAACGGTCAGGCTCGCTAGATTGCCGCGGCAGGTGACCACGTGGCCCTCGAAGCTCCGCTTCGGATCGCACAAGCATCACGGAACGTACACGCAGCAACTGGCCGTACGTGGGGAATGCGGACTGGCCGCTGACACCCCCGCCGGATAGATCTAGGTGGCGTTCACGCTCCACCTCGGCGTGATCCGTGATGTCGCCCCCTCGGTCTACTCGCTCTTTTTGAGGAGCAGCAAGACCCCGAGTGCTGACGTATCCCAGAGCGCTGGTGCGCTACAGCGTGCCACCCAGGTAGACATTCCTGGACGACACCTGAATCAGTCTGAGCTCCACGCCTGGATTAGGTCCTCGGGCAGCAGATGGTCAATACCTTCGGCAGTGCAGCCGCTGCGGGCAACCGCGAGGAGCGGGGTGTCCTCATCCGCACCCGGGAGTTGGGCGCGATGGTTGATCAACCGCGCCAAGTCACGGTGATCAAAGGGCTTGTTCTCAAGCCACTTGATCGACCCCACGACAGTGATCTTCTTGGCGATAGGTGCCCGGTCGGCGCCGATGATGTCAATCTCCGGATCGTTGGTACGGGTCCAGTAGCCGCCGACGGTGTTGGTGCCCTCAGGGAGCCGGTCATCGGCCAGACGCCACAGGCTCTCGCGGACGACCGGTTCGACAGCCCTGCCGCGCCAGGATGTCCAGCCCGCACGGATCGTCTCCAGGACCAGGTCACCACGACCCCGCTCGACAGCCGGGATGCCAGGACCGATGAAGGAGAGCCAGAAGCGCAGGTACGGATCGTCGATCCGGTAGCGGGTCTCGCGGCTGGGCCGCGTCGACAGGGGCAGATCGGCGGCGACCATGCGGCGACCGGTAAGGAGGTCCAGAGAACGCGTCACCGATCCGGGGTTGAGGCCACCCGCAGCCCGGCCGATCAGCGTGAAGGTGCGTTCACCGTGGCCGATGGCGCCGAGTACGGTCCGCGCCTGCGCCTCAGTGGGGAACTCTGCCGCCAGCGTGCGTTCTCCGCTCACCAACAGCGCCGAGGTGGGCCGACGCAGAGCGAGGCCCAGATAATCCCAGAGGCTCACTCCCTGCGGCCATTCCTCCAGGATCAGCGGAAGCCCGCCACTGACGAGATAGGCGTCGAAGGCGTCCGCCGGCGGCAGGTCCAGCATGCGCGCAACGTCCGCCGGGGTCAGTGGGGGGACGACCATCTCCGTGCCTCGCTGGTAGAAAGGTCGGCCGTAGGTGTTGAGCTGCTCCATCATGGCGATGTCGGAACCGATCAGCACAAGAAGTACCGGCAACTTGGACAGAGTCCGGTCAAAGGCCTTCTGTAGCGCACCTTCGAAACTCGGGTCCTCACGCACCAAGTAGGGCATCTCGTCCATTACCACGATGCTGGGCGCATCCGTCGGCAGGGCAGAGGCAAGCAGGGCGAGGGCCGCGTCCCAGGTCTGCGGGGCCGCGAAGTCTGCGAAGCGGTCGGCATCGGGGAGGCTAGAAGCAGCGACTTCCGCCGTGAATCCCGCCAGGTCCTCTTCTCTCGAACCGCCAACCGCAGTGAAGAATAGGTGCGCGATCCCTGCGCGTTCCACGAACTCTTCCACAAGCCGGGACTTACCCACGCGCCGCCGCCCCCGGATCAGCACCGCTCGCCCGGGCCGACCACTGCGCCCACCAGTCCGCACTGGCGACAGCAGGTCCTCCAAGAGACCGAGTTCGTTACGACGGCCGATGAACCCGTTCATGGCAAACACCTCCGCTGGACCTCATCAGAGACTTGCATCGAAGATAGTTTCATCAATGCAAGCATGATGCCACCCGCCTGGCCGATGGCCCCCGCCCGAGGCCGGGAGATCTGTTACTGGCAGCCCAAATCCCTACGTGCGCACATGCGCGCACGAAAAAACCCCCCTAAACCAACGTTTCCGCAGGTCAGAGGGGTTCTATCGTGTGGAGCCTAGGAGATTCGAACTCCTGACATCTGCCTTGCAAAGGCAGCGCTCTACCAACTGAGCTAAGGCCCCGAGAAGAAGGCGCGACCGTCCCCGGTGAAAGAGTGGCCGTTCCGCAGAACAGAGTACCGGGTCTACCCCCTCATCCCGCAAAATGATAGGGACTCCCGCCCCGCGACCACTCTCCGTAAGATGCTCGCGAGGTTCGCACCAGCGAAGGGGAGTAGTAAGAGTGGACGCAGTACAGCAAGAGGCCACGGCCAGAGCCAGAGAGCTCCAGCGCAGTTGGTACGGGGAGCCGCTGGGAGCTCTCTTCCGCCGGCTCATAGATGACCTCGGCCTGAACCAGGCTCGCCTCGCTGCCGTCCTCGGACTGTCGGCGCCGATGCTGTCCCAGCTGATGAGCGGCCAGCGCGCCAAGATCGGTAACCCGGCCGTGGTCCAGCGGGTCCAGGCCCTCCAGGACCTCGCCGGCCAGGTGGCCGACGGAAGCGTCAGCGCGGGGGAGGCCACCGACCGGATGGACGAGATCAAGAAGACCCAGGGCGGCTCCGTCCTCAGCAACAGCGGGCAGACCCCCACCAGTTCGGGTGCACCCACCGTCAAGCGCGTGGTCCGCGAGATCCAGTCGCTGCTGCGTTCGGTCTCCGCGGCCGGGGACATCATCGACGCCGCGGACACCCTCGCTCCCACCCACCCGGAACTGGCAGAGTTCCTCCGGGTGTACGGGGCGGGCCGCACCGCCGACGCGGTGGCTCACTACGAGTCCCACCAGAACTGACACACGGCTGACGACGGGGGACGGGCACAGCGATGGGTGAGGTCTTCGCGGGCCGGTACGAGCTGATCGACCCGATCGGCCGCGGTGGAGCGGGAGCCGTATGGCGCGCCTGGGACCACCGCCGCCGGCGGTACGTCGCCGCGAAGGTCCTCCTGCAGAGTGACGCCCACACCCTGCTGCGGTTCGTGCGCGAGCAGGCCCTGCGGATCGATCATCCGCACGTGCTCGCGCCGGCCAGCTGGGCGGCGGACGACGACAAGGTCCTCTTCACCATGGACCTGGTCGCCGGCGGGTCCCTCGCCCACGTCATCGGGGACTACGGTCCGCTGCCGCCCCGCTTCGCGTGCGCGCTGCTCGACCAGCTCCTGTCGGGGCTGGCGGCGGTCCACGCGGAGGGCGTCGTCCACCGCGACATCAAACCGGCCAACATCCTGATGGAGGCCACTGGAACCGGGCGGCCGCACCTGCGGCTGTCCGACTTCGGCATCTCCATGCGCAAGGGCGAGCCCCGGCTCACCGAGACCAACTACGTCGTCGGCACGCCGGGTTACTTCGCGCCCGAGCAACTGCTGGGCGCCGAACCCGATTTCCCCGCCGACTTCTTCGCCGCCGGGCTGGTCGCCCTGTACCTCCTCCAGGGCCGCAAGCCCGACTCCCAGGCCCTGGTCGAGCACTTCCTCGCCCACGGCACCCCCGACGCCCCCGAAGGCGTCCCAGCGCCGCTGTGGGACGTCATCTCGAACCTCCTGCAGCCGGATCCCCAGACCCGCTTCAAGACCGCCACAGGGGCCCGCAAGGCCCTTGCCGAGGCCGTGGAGCTGCTCCCGCCCCCCGCCCCGGACGAGGACCCGGTGGAGGTGTTCGACCAACTCGGCCCGCTCCCCGCCGGTTTCGGCCCCCAGGGCCCGCAGAGCACCGCCGCGGTGACCCCCGGGGGACCGACCGCCGCCGTGGCCCCCGCGCCCGCTCGGGCCGCGGGCGAAGCCACCCCGGCCGACCCGCGCGGCACCGCCCGTCCGGCCCCGGCGGCTCCGGCCCCGGCGGCTCCGGCCCCGGCGGCTCCGGCCCCGGCCACGCCCTCGGCGTCCACCCCGGCCGCGTACGCGGCGCCGCCCGCGCCGCAGGACTCGTACGGCCCGCCGCCGACGGCGTACGGCCCCTCGCAGACGGGCAGCTTCCACCTCCCGCCGCCGGCCGTGCCCGGCCCGGCGCCCGAGCCGGCCACCACCCCGTACGCGGTCGCGGCGCCCGCCCGCGCCGGCCGGATCCCCGCGCCCCCCGCGAAGGTCACCGCCGGGATCGTCACGGCCGCACTGCTCTGCTTCGCCGTGGGCGTCTGGGCCCTGACCCGGATCTAGGCCACCCCTCCCGGTCCTGGTCTCTCCCGGTCCTGGTCCCTCCCGGTCCTGGGCCCTAGCCGGCCGGGCGCCGCCGGGACAGCAGGAACCATCCCCCGAGCACGAGCAGCAGCACCGTCCCGGTCCCGAAGCCCCCGGCGGCCACCACCCGCATCACCGAGCGGGTGTCCTCCGCCGCGGCGGCCTCCGGCCCGGTGAGCCCGTCCTTGGCGGCGGCCTGGTCGGCTGCGCCCACCCCGAACCCCGAGCCGCTCAGGCTCTCCTGATACGCGGGCGCCTTGCCCGGCCCGCTGATGACGTCCATCCGCAGGGTCAGCGGCACCGGGGTGGCGTCCTCGGTGAACTCCCCGACCTTCCCGCCCAGGGTCACGGCGACGTAGTACCAGCCGGCCACTCGCGTCCCGCGCACCTCGGCATCGTCGGAGAAGCGGTTCTCGTACGCCACCGGCGCCGTCTTCGGCAGGGTGACTCCGGCCTGCTTGCCGTCGTACGAGGCGTCCTTGGAGTCGACCAGCGCGCGGTACGGGCTGTAGACCGAGACGGTGAGTCCGTTCGAGGCCGATGCGTACTGCTTCGTCATCCTGGCGGCCGCGATCTCCGCTCCGAGCCCCAACTGCTGTCCCCAGTCGAGCGGGACGCGGTAGTAGCGGGTCTGCCCGGGCCTGAGCTCATCGCGCCAGACCCCGGCGGAGAGGGCGCGGGCGTCGTTGAAGCCGGTGCCGCCGGTCCGGCCCACCGCCTCGCCGCCGGGCAGCGTCGGCGAGGCCGAGGGCCGGACGCTGGGGGCGACGGTGGGGACGCTGCCCGCGCCGACGGCCGGCTCGCGCTGGACGAGGAGCTCCACCGGCCACCGCCCCTGGTCCGAATCCTTCACCACACTGCGCGTGACCTTGGCGTAGTAGGTGTCGGCGGTCTGGCATTCGGCGTCCTCCCGGACCACCCGGACCGCCGCCGCGCTGACGGGGACCGGGTCGTAGCCGAAGGACGCCCGCCCGTAGCCGGGGCAGCGCCGCCCCTCCCGGGTGATGATCTCGACCTCGATGCCGTCGCTGTAGCCGACCTTGACGCCGGACGGGGGCCGGACCACGGCCGAGACGTACACGTCTGACGCGGCGTCGAGACGGAGCTGGTAGTACCGCTCCCCCGGGCCGATGGAGTCCTCGTAGACCGTCCCGGTCTCCAGCAGCGGGGTGTCCGCGGTCGACGGCTTGCCCTCGGCCTTCTTCGCCCCGTCCGCGGGACGGTAGGCGGGCACCGGCTGCGGCTGCGTGCCGGGCGCGGAGGGGGCCGCCTGCGCCACCGCGGGCAGTCCCGCCGCGAGCGCCGTGACGGCGACGCCCGCCAGCACCGCTCTCCGTACCTGACGTCCCCGACCCATCACACCGCACCCCGAATTTGCTCGCGCAAGCCAAATCTTTGCATAATGCAAGTTTTCGTCACAGAACAGCACAAAGCCCCGGCAGCAGCGGCAGCCGGGGCTTCATGGGATCAATCGTGGGTCTCACACGCCAGAACCAGAAGGCACGGAGTCAGTTGCCTCCGTCCACAGGTCCTGCTCGGCGCGGTCCGCCTGGATCTGGCGGTACACGAGGAGCCCGCCGATGGCGGCCAGTGCGACCAGGAGCAGCTTCTTCACCGCGCGACCTCGTCTTTCGTTGACGTTGGGGACTTCTGGCGCCCAACAATACACACCGACCGATACCGATCAGTTATCTGGTGAGCCTTCAACTGGCCGAACGACAAAGACCCCCAGGCCTATGGCCTGGGGGTCTTCGACACTGTGGGGCTAACAGGATTTGAACCTGTGGCCTCATCCTTATCAGGGATGCGCTCTAACCAACTGAGCTATAGCCCCATCCGCGCTGCGCGCTGACTCCTGAAGGTTAGCGCACAGACCCGGTCGAGCCAAAATCCGTTCCCCGGAGACATCCCCGCAGGTCAGTCAGCGGTCATTCGTCCTCGGCCAGCGTGAGCTCCACGCCGCCCACGAAGCCCGCCGACAGGTTGTAGATGAAGGATCCGAGCGTCGCCAGCGCGGTCATGAGCACCACGTCGATGACCGCGATCACCGAGGTGAAGATCAGAACACGGGGCAGCGACAGGAACGACTGGAGGTCGAACCCGTTGCTCTCGTTCGAGCCGGTCGCCTCGCTGATCGTGCCGCCGACGGTCGAGAAGACGCCCATCGCGTCCATGACCATCCACAGCACCACCGACGCCACGACCGTGCACACGCCCAGCGCGATCGACAGCAGGAAGCTGACCTTCATCACCGACCACGGGTCGGCCTTGGCCACCCGCAGCCTCGCCTTGCGCGTCCGGGGAGCCGTACGGGCCCCCGTGCGCGCCTGGCGCTGCGCACCGGCTCCCTGGCCCGCGCGCGGCGCACCCGGGCCCGAGGGCGCCGGGTAGGCCTGCGCAGGCTGGTACGGCTGTTCGGCCCGGTCCTGGCCCGCGTCCGCCTTCGACTTGGGCTTCGGTCCTCGGGTATCCGTCACGGTTCCCCCCTGGGAGTCCGCGGCAGGGCCACGGGCACCGTTCGCTCCAGTCTTGGCCGGTCCGGCGCCCGTGGCTCCACTCACGACTTACTCCTCGTGCTCCCCAGCCGAAGGCTGCGTGCCCTCGGCGGCCTCGGCGGCCTGTCCGTCGGCTGCCTCGGTCCCGATCTCGTTCTCGCTGTCGTCGACCTCGTCAGCTTCCTGACCGGCCTCGGCGTTGCGGGCGATGCCTACCACTGCATCGCGCTTGCCCAGGTTGATCAGCTGGACGCCCATGGTGTCACGGCCGGTCTCCCTGACTTCGTTGACGCGCGTACGAATCACACCACCGCTGAGCGTGATGGCGAGAATCTCGTCCGTTTCGTCGACCACCAGCGCGCCGACGAGCGAACCGCGGTCCTCCACGATCTTGGCTGCCTTGATGCCCAGACCACCACGACCCTGGACGCGGTACTCGTCCACTGCCGTCCGCTTGGCGTAGCCGCCGTCGGTCGCGGTGAAGACGAACGTACCGGGCCGGACCACGCTCATGGAGAGCAGTTCGTCCCCGCCGCGGAAACTCATGCCCTTCACACCGGAGGTCGCGCGCCCCATCGGACGCAGCGCGTCGTCGGTCGCCGTGAAGCGGATCGACTGCGCCTTCTTGCTGATCAACAGCAGGTCGTCCGCGGCGGACACCAGCTCGGCGCCGATCAGCTCGTCGTCGCTGCCGTCCTCGGTCTCCCGGAGGTTGATCGCGATGACACCACCCGAACGGGGCGAGTCGTAGTCCTTGAGCGCCGTCTTCTTCACCAGGCCGCCCTTGGTGGCCAGGATCAGGTAGGGCGCCGCGTCGTAGTCGCGGATCGCGAGGATCTGGGCGATCTTCTCGTCCGGCTGGAAGGCCAGCAGGTTCGCCACGTGCTGCCCGCGCGCGTCGCGGCCGGCGTCCGGGAGTTCGTACGCCTTGGACCGGTAGACGCGGCCCTTGTTCGTGAAGAACAGCAGCCAGTGGTGCGTGGTGGAGACGAAGAAGTGGTCGACCAGGTCGTCCTGCTTCAGCTTCGTGCCGCGCACGCCCTTGCCGCCGCGCTTCTGCGAGCGGTAGTCCTCGGTCTTGGTGCGCTTGACGTAGCCGCCGTGCGTGATCGTGACGACGATGTCCTCTTCGGCGATCAGGTCCTCCATGGACATATCGCCGTCGAAGGGCACCAGCTTGGAGCGCCGGTCGTCGCCGAACTTCTCGACGATCGCCGCCAGTTCCTCGCTGACGATCTGCCGCTGGCGCTCCTCGGAGGCCAGGATCGCGTTGTACTCGTTGATCTTGGCCTGGAGCTCGTCGTGCTCGGCGACGATCTTCTGCCGCTCCAGGGCCGCCAGGCGGCGGAGCTGCATCTCCAGGATCGCGTTCGCCTGGATCTCGTCGATCTCCAGCAGGCCCATCAGGCCCTCGCGCGCGATCTCGACCGTGTTGCTGCGCCGGATCAGCGCGATGACCTCGTCGATCGCGTCCAGGGCCTTGAGCAGACCGCGCAGGATGTGGGCGCGCTCCTCCGCCTTGCGCAGGCGGAAGCGCGTGCGCCGGACGATGACCTCGATCTGGTGCTGCACCCAGTGGCGGATGAACGCGTCGATCGACAGGGTGCGCGGCACCCCGTCCACCAGCGCCAGCATGTTCGCGCCGAAGTTGGTCTGCAGGTCGGTGTGCTTGTACAGGTTGTTCAGCACGACCTTGGCGACGGCGTCGCGCTTGAGCACGATCACCAGGCGCTGACCCGTCCGCGACGAGGTCTCGTCGCGCACGTCGGCGATGCCGCCGATCTTGCCGTCCTTCACCAGGTCGGCGATCTTCTGCGCGAGGTTGTCGGGGTTGGTCTGGTACGGCAGCTCCGTGACCACCAGGCACTGGCGGTTCTGGATCTCCTCGACCTCCACCACCGCGCGCATCGTGATGGAGCCGCGACCGGTCCGGTACGCCTCCTCGATGCCCTTGCGGCCCACGACCAGGGCGCCGGACGGGAAGTCCGGGCCCTTGATCCGCTCGATGAGCGCGTCCTGGAGCTCCTCGTGCGAGGCCTCCGGGTGCTCCAGCGCCCACTGGGCGCCGGCCGCGACCTCGCGCAGGTTGTGCGGCGGGATGTTGGTGGCCATACCGACGGCGATACCGGCGGAACCGTTCACCAGCAGGTTCGGGAAGCGCGCCGGCAGGACCGTCGGCTCCTGGTTGCGGCCGTCGTAGTTGTCCGTGAAGTCGACGGTCTCCTCGTCGATGTCCCGGAGCATCTCCATGGCCAGCGGCATCAGCTTGCACTCGGTGTAGCGCATCGCGGCCGCCGGGTCGTTGCCCGGGGAGCCGAAGTTGCCGTTGCTGTCCACCAGCGGCATGCGCAGCGACCACGGCTGGGCCAGGCGGACCAGTGCGTCGTAGATCGAGGAGTCGCCGTGCGGGTGGTAGGTGCCCATCACGTCACCGACGACGCGGGCGCACTTGTAGAAGCCCTTCTCGGGCCGGTAGCCGCCGTCGTACATCGCGTAGAGCACACGGCGGTGGACGGGCTTGAGACCGTCCCGTACGTCGGGCAGCGCGCGCGAGACGATGACGGACATCGCGTAGTCGAGGTAGGAGCGCTGCATCTCCGTCTCGAGCCCGACGGGCTCGATGCGCAGGACGGGCTGCTCCTCCGCGGGGTTCTCCGCAGTGGGGGTGGTTTCGTCGGCCATTGCTGGTCAGAAGTCCTTTCAGGCGGTCAGCGAGGACCGACTCAGATGTCGAGGAACCGAACGTCCTTGGCGTTGCGCTGGATGAAGGAGCGCCGGGCTTCGACGTCCTCGCCCATCAGCACCGAGAACAGGTCGTCGGCCTGCGCGGCGTCGTCCAGGGTGACCTGGCCGAGCACGCGGTGGTCGACGTCCATCGTGGTGATGCGCAGTTCCTCGGCGTTCATCTCGCCCAGACCCTTGAAGCGCTGGATCGAGTCTTCCTTGATCCGCTTGCCCTGCCCCTTGCCCAGTTCGACCAGGGCGTCGCGCTCGCGGTCGGAGTACGCGTACTCGAAGTCGTCCCGACCCCACTTGATCTTGTACAGCGGCGGGCGCGAGAGGTACACGTGCCCGGCCTCGACCAGCGGCCGCATGAAGCGGAACAGGAAGGTCAGCAGCAGGGTGTTGATGTGCTGGCCGTCGACGTCGGCGTCCGCCATCAGGATGATCTTGTGATAGCGGAGCTTCTCGATGTCGAAGTCCTCGTGCACACCGGTACCGAAGGCACTGATCAGCGCCTGGACCTCGGTGTTCTGGAGGATCTTGTCGATACGGGCCTTCTCGACGTTCAGGATCTTGCCGCGGATCGGCAGGATGGCCTGGTACATCGGGTTGCGGCCGGACTTCGCGGAGCCGCCGGCCGAGTCGCCCTCGACGATGAAGATCTCGCACTTGGTCGGGTCGTTCGACTGGCAGTCCGACAGCTTGCCCGGCAGCGAGGCGCTCTCCAGCAGCCCCTTGCGGCGCGTCAGGTCACGGGCCTTGCGGGCCGCGACGCGCGCCGTGGCCGCCTGGATCGACTTGCGGATGATGTCCGCGGCCTCGACCGGGTTCCGGTCGAACCAGTCGTTGAGGTGCTCGTGGACGACCTTCTGCACGAAGGTCTTGGCCTCGGTGTTGCCCAGCTTGGTCTTCGTCTGGCCCTCGAACTGCGGCTCGCCCAGCTTCACCGAGATGATCGCCGTCAGACCCTCGCGGATGTCCTCGCCGGCGAGGTTGTCGTCCTTTTCGCGCAGCAGCTTCTTCTCGCGCGCGTAGCGGTTGACCAGACCCGTCAGGGCCGCACGGAAGCCCTCCTCGTGCGTACCGCCCTCGTGGGTGTGGATCGTGTTCGCGAAGGAGTAGACGCCCTCGGTGTACTGCGAGTTCCACTGCATCGCGATCTCGACCGAGAGCATGCGCTCCTTGTCCTCGGCCTCGACGTCGATGACGGTCGGGTGGATCAGCTCGCCCTTGCGCGAGTTCAGGTACTTCACGAAGTCGACGATGCCGCCCTCGTAGTAGTACTTGACGGTGCGCGCCGTGGGCTCTTCCACGTCCGGGTCGTCGGCGCCGACGGTCGCCTTCGCCGAGTCGCGCTCGTCCGTCAGCGACAGGGTCAGGCCCTTGTTGAGGAAGGCCATCTCCTGAAAGCGACGGGAGAGCGTCTCGAACGAGTACTCGGTCGTCTCGAAGATGTCGGGGTCGGCCCAGAAGGTGACCGAGGTGCCCGTCTCCTCGGTCTCCTCGTTCTTGGCCAGCGGCGCGGTCGGGGCGCCGAGCTTGTAGTCCTGGGTCCAGCGGTAGCCGTCGCGCCGGACCTCGACCGCGACCTTCGTCGACAGCGCGTTCACGACGGAGACGCCCACACCGTGCAGACCGCCGGAGACGGCGTAGCCGCCGCCGCCGAACTTGCCGCCCGCGTGCAGGACGGTCAGCACGACCTCGACGGCGGGCTTGCCCTCGGACGGAACGATGTCGACCGGGATGCCTCGGCCGTTGTCGACCACGCGTACCCCGCCGTCGGCGAGGATCGTCACGTCGATGGTGTCCGCGTGCCCGGCCAGTGCCTCGTCGACGGAGTTGTCGACGACCTCGTACACGAGGTGGTGCAGACCGCGCTCGCCGGTCGAGCCGATGTACATGCCGGGCCGCTTGCGGACCGCGTCCAGGCCCTCGAGGACCTGGATCTGATTGCCGGTGTACGCAACGGGTTCGCCGTTCTCGCCGGCGGTGGACTGGTTGTCGTTGGGGTTGCCGGAATCGGCCACGAAGCGCCCTTTCTGGCACAGCACAGGCCGTACTCCGGGCCAGCAGGCATGCAAGCAGGAGCGGCTGCGTCGATCTGCGTTGTCAGCGTTTGTCAGCGGGATCCCGCAACTGGGCGGGATTCGCTTCAGTCTACCGGTACCACGGACCTGAATGGGGGTTTGCCGGTACCTGAGTCCGCATGTGCCGCCCTGAACCTCCTCTCTCCGACTCCCCATATCCGGGGAGGGGCTCAAAGAGGCTCACACGGGCATTGAGCGCTTCGGGCTGTCAACCTCCCGCTACGGTGAGGGACGCCACCCGCAAGAGCGCCGGGGAGACCGTCCGGCGCAACGGCCGCGGCCCGGCCGGAACCGGACCGTCGCCGGCTCGTCGCCGGGTCGTGATCTACGTGCGCGGGGCGGGCCGCGGGGCACCGCTCAGCGGGCACGGGGAGCCTGGGGCTGGGAGCCCGGGGCTCCCCCGTGCCCGGGCTGGGCCGGCCCCGGGCCGTCGGGCCCGGCCCCGTCATCCGTACGTGTCGCCCGGCCCCTTGGAACCCGGCGCACGCCACGGGCCGTACCGCTTGGCCCGGCCGCCCGGACCGTGCACGTTGAGCAGCCGGACCGTGCCCTGCCCCAGCTCGGCGTTGAGCCGGGCCACGAGCTGCGGAGCCAGCAGTTTCAGCTGCGCCGCCCATGCCGAGGAATCGCACCGCACGAGAAGTTCACGGTCCTCGTACCGCTCCGGTTCACAGTGCGCGGCGATGTCCGGGCCGACGATCTCCGCCCAGCGCTCCATCACGCCCGCCACCGCCATCGGCATCTCCCAGCCGCGTTCGGTCCGCAGCCGGTCCAGCGCCGCCATCAGCGGCATGGGGTCCCGGCCGTCGGCGCGCGCGCCCGAGCGCAGGCCCGGCTGCTGCTGCCGCTTCTTCCCCGTCGCCGTGTTGCCCCGGGCGCGCGCCTGCTCCCGCGCCGCCGCCAGGGCCTGCCGCGCCAGATCCACCCCGGAGAGCTCCGGGGTCTTGCGCGGGGGCTGCTTGTCCTCTTCGCTCACAGCCGGGTCACCTCACCGCCGGACACCCCGAACCTCGTCCCCGACAGCACGCCCGGAACGTCGTCGTCCACCGCCGCCGTCACCAGCACCTGCTCGCCCGGGGACACCAGCTCCGCCAGCCGCTCCCGGCGCCGGGCGTCCAGTTCCGCGAACACGTCGTCGAGGATCAGCACCGGCTCGCTGCCCTCCGAGCGCAGCAGCTCGTACGAGGCCAGCCGCAGCGCCAGCGCGTACGACCAGGACTCGCCGTGGCTCGCGTACCCCTTCGCCGGCAGCTCGCCGAGGCGCAGCAGCACGTCGTCGCGGTGCGGGCCCACCAGGGTCACGCCCCGCTCGATCTCCTGCTTGCGGACCTCGGCCAGCGCCGCGAGGAGCGCCTCGTACAGCGCCTCCCGGGTCCGGGCCGCACCGCTGTCCACCGCCTCTCCGGCCGACGACCGGTACGCCAGCCCGAGCGGGCCGCCGCCGGGCGCGAGCTGCTCGTAGGCCTTGTCGGCCAGCGGCAGCAGCGTCGCGATCAGGTCGAGGCGCTGCGCCAGCAGCTCCGCGCCCGCGCGCGCGAGGTGCTGGTCCCACACGTCGAGGGTGGAGAGGTCCATGGACCGCCCGCCGTGGCGGCGCGCCATGGCGGCCGACTTCAGCAGGGTGTTGCGCTGCTTCAGCACCCGCTCGTAGTCGGAGCGGACCGCCGCCATCCGGGGCGAGCGGGCGGTGACCAGCTCGTCGAGGAAGCGGCGCCGCTCACCGGGGTCGCCCTTCACCAGGGCCAGGTCCTCCGGTGCGAAGAGCACCGTCCGTACGATCCCCAGCACGTCCCGGGGCCTGACCTGCGAGGACCGGTTGATCCGGGCGCGGTTCGCGCGGCCCGGGTTCAGTTCCAGCTCGACCAGCTGCTGGCGCTCGCCCTGCGTCACCGCGGCGCGGACGATCGCCCGGTCCGCGCCCATGCGTACGAGCGGGGCGTCGGAGGACACCCGGTGGCTGCCCAGTGTGGCCAGGTAGCCGATGGCCTCGACCAGGTTGGTCTTGCCCTGGCCGTTCGGGCCCACGAAAGCCGTGACGCCCGGGCCGAGGGGAACCTCGGCCCGGGCGTACGAGCGGAAGTCGGCCAGTGAGAGATGCGAAACATGCATACGGCGCCGACCTCCCCCGGCTTCCTGCTTCTCGCTTTGTTGCTGTTGATCAGGTGCGCTGAGCGGCTACTGCTTCTTCTCGACCGCGTGCCCGCCGAACTGGTTGCGCAGCGCGGCGATCATCTTCATCTGCGGGGAGTCGTCCTGGCGGGACGCGAAGCGCGCGAACAGCGACGCGGTGATCGCGGGCAGCGGCACGGCGTTGTCGATGGCCGCCTCGACCGTCCAGCGGCCCTCGCCGGAGTCCTGCGCGTACCCGCGCAGCTGCTGCAGGTGCTCGTCCTCGTCCAGCGCGTTCACGGCGAGGTCCAGCAGCCAGGAACGGATGACCGTGCCCTCCTGCCAGGACCGGAACACCTCGCGGACGTCGGTGACCGAGTCCACCTTCTCCAGCAGCTCCCAGCCCTCGGCGTAGGCCTGCATCATGGCGTACTCGATGCCGTTGTGGACCATCTTCGCGAAGTGGCCGGCGCCGACCTTGCCCGCGTGCACGGCCCCGAACTCCCCCTCCGGCTTGAGGGCGTCGAAGACGGGCTGGACGCGCGCGACGTGGTCCTTCGCGCCGCCGTACATCAGCGCGTAGCCGTTCTCCAGGCCCCAGACGCCGCCGGAGACCCCGCAGTCGACGAAGCCGATGCCCTTGGTCGCCAGCTCCGCGGCGTGCTTCTCGTCGTCGGTCCAGCGGGAGTTGCCGCCGTCGACGACGATGTCGCCGATCGAGAGCAGTTCCGCGAGCTCGTCGACGGTGGACTGCGTCGCCGCACCTGCCGGGACCATCACCCACACGACGCGGGGGGCCTGCAGGCTGTCCACAAGTTCCCGCAGGCTGTGGACATCGGCGAGGTCCGGGTTGCGGTCGTATCCGATGACGGTGTGGCCTGCGCGGCGGATGCGCTCGCGCATGTTGCCGCCCATCTTGCCGAGACCGACGAGACCAAGCTCCATCAGGTGGTTCCTTAAGCGTTGTGGCCGTCTATGCCGGGGGCCCCTGGATTCCCGGGGTCCGTCCCGGCTCCGAGCCTACGCCGGGCCGCGCTCCGGGGCCCCACGGACGCCCCGGACGCCGTCGGGCCCGGCCCCGCGACTGCGAGACCGGGCCCGACGGGGCGCACTCAGCCGGACAGGCGCACCGGCATGATCAGGTACTTGTACGCCTCGTCCGCTTCCGCGTCGACCGCGGGGCGGCCGCTGAGCAGTGCGGGCTTGGTGGACGTGGTGAAGCTCAGCTGCGCGGCGGGCGAGTCGATCGCGCTCAGGCCGTCCAGCAGGAAGGTCGGGTTGAAGGCGATCGAGATGTCGTCGCCCTCCAGCTTCGCGTCGACGCGCTCCACAGCCTGTGCGTCGTCGGAGGAACCGGCCTCCAGGATCAGCACCCCCTGCTCGAAGCTGAGGCGGACCGGGGTGTTGCGCTCGGCGACCAGCGCCACGCGCTTGACGGCCTCGACGAACGGGGCGGTCTCGATCACCGCGATGGAGTTGAACTCCGTCGGGAAGAGGGTCCGGTACTTCGGCAGGTCGCCTTCGAGCAGCCGGGTGGTGGTGCGGCGGCCCGCGCCCTCGAAACCGATGAGGCCCTCGCCGGCACCGGAGCCCGACAGCGCCAGGGTGACGGTGTCACCGCTGGTCAGGGACTTGGCGGTGTCCAGGAGCGTCTTGGCGGGCACCAGGGCCACGGCCGAGGCGTCCGGGTTCTCCGGCTTCCACAGGAACTCGCGGACCGCGAAGCGGTAGCGGTCGGTGGAGGCCAGGGTGACGCGGTCGCCCTCGATCTCGATGCGGACACCGGTCAGCACGGGCAGCGTGTCGTCGCGGCCGGCGGCGATGGCGACCTGGGCGGCGGCGGAGGCGAAGACCTCACCGGGCACGGTGCCGGTCGCGGTCGGCATCTGCGGCAGCGCCGGGTATTCCTCCACAGGCAGGGTGTGGAGTGTGAACCGCGAGGAGCCGCAGACCACGGTCGCCCGTACACCGTCTGTGGAAATCTCCACCGGGCGGTTGGGGAGGGCGCGGCAGATGTCGGCGAGCAGCCGGCCGGAGACCAGGACGGTGCCGTCCTCCTCGACGTCCGCCTCGACGGAGACGCGGGCCGAGACCTCGTAGTCGAAGCCGGAGAGGGACAGCGTGCCCTCCTCGGCCTTCAGCAGCAGGCCCGCGAGAACGGGCACCGGCGGCCGGGCCGGGAGGCTACGGGCAGCCCAAGCCACCGCCTCCGCGAGTACGTCGCGCTCCACCCGGATCTTCACCGGAACCGCCTCCTGCTGTTGCTCGCTCGTCTGCCGGCCTTCTCGTCGGCTCTCGACGCCTCAGTGTCTCGATGGCTCGACGTCTCAGGCCTCGATGCCGGGGACCAGTCTGACGTACGGCGCCGACAGTCGTTGCTGCTGGCGGTCAAGTCGGGAGCGAGGCGTCGGGACGGCCGTCCACCGAGTTGTGCACAGGACCTGCTTGAAAACCGAATCCGAGCTAACTCTCTATGGGGGTAGTAGTAGGGCCTGTGGAAACGGTGGATAAGCCCGTTCTCGCAGGTCAACCCTCGTTTTTTATCCCCACACCCTGTGGGTGGCACCGGTGGAAAACACGGTGTCTCTGTGGAGAACGAAAAGTTCTGCACAGGCCATCCCCAGATGACCCCGACTACTCCACAGGTGTGTCCCCAGCTTTCCCCCGGTACTCCACAGACCAAACGTCGACATCCGTGTGACGGCTTTCACTCCGGACGGTGACAGGGGGGCCGTCGTTGCCGAACAGTGGACAACGGTGTGGAGAAGTCCGCAGAACCTGTGCACAGGATGCGGGAACCTGTGGGTCGGCGGTGGACAGAGGCGTGGACGAACCTGTGGATACTTTTTTTGTCCACAGGCTGTGGACAGTCCTTGCTCACAATTCCACAGGCCGGTGAGCTGGCCTGATGGTCGCTCAACCCGCACCCCTGTGGACAGATTGTGGGCGACGGAACCCGTCCCCAGGCTGTGGACGGAAGAAAGTCCACCAATCTGTGGATGACTTGGCTCTGCGGGGGCGTATTCGAACAGACGAGGGGCGCGCGGACGAAGAAGGGCGCCCCCGCTGTGGTCCGGGAGCGCCCTGTAGATGAGTTTGAGGACCCCGTGAGGGGCCCTCAAACGGCTCCGGAGAGCCCGCGTCAGGCGTTCTTGATGCGGTTGGTGAGCTCCGTGACCTGGTTGTAGATCGAGCGGCGTTCCGCCATCAGAGCGCGGATCTTGCGGTCCGCGTGCATGACGGTGGTGTGGTCGCGGCCGCCGAACTGGGCCCCGATCTTGGGCAGGGAGAGGTCGGTGAGCTCCCGGCACAGGTACATGGCGATCTGCCGCGCCGTGACCAGGACCCGGCTGCGCGAGGAGCCGCACAGGTCGTCCACCGTGAGCCCGAAGTAGTCGGCGGTGGCGGCCATGATGTCGGAGGCGGTGATCTCGGGCGCGCTGTCCTCGCCGCCCGGGATCAGGTTCTTGAGGACGTCCTCCGTCAGTCCCAGGTCGACCGGCTGCCGGTTGAGGCTGGCGAACGCGGTGACCCGGATCAGCGCCCCCTCGAGCTCGCGGATGTTGCGCGAGATGCGGGAGGCGATGAACTCCAGTACCTCCGGCGGGGCGTTGAGCTGCTCCTGGACGGCCTTCTTGCGCAGGATCGCGATACGGGTCTCCAGCTCGGGCGGCTGGACGTCGGTGATCAGGCCCCACTCGAAGCGGTTGCGGAGCCGGTCCTCCAGGGTGACGAGCTGCTTGGGCGGCCGGTCGGAGGAGAGCACGATCTGCTTGTTGGCGTTGTGGAGCGTATTGAAGGTGTGGAAGAACTCCTCCTGCGTCGACTCCTTGCTCGCGAGGAACTGGATGTCGTCGACGAGCAGGATGTCCATCTCGCGGTAGCGCTTGCGGAACGCGTCGCCCTTGCCGTCGCGGATGGAGTTGATGAACTCGTTGGTGAACTCCTCCGAGCTCACGTACCGCACCCGGGTGCCGGGGTAGAGGCTCCGCGCGTAGTGCCCGATGGCGTGCAGCAGGTGCGTCTTGCCCAGCCCCGACTCCCCGTAGATGAAGAGGGGGTTGTACGCCTTCGCCGGCGCCTCGGCGACGGCCACGGCTGCGGCGTGCGCGAACCGGTTGGAGGCGCCGATGACGAAGGTGTCGAAGAGGTACTTCGGGTTCAGCCGGGCGGTCGGCTCCAGCGGGCCCGACGTCGAGCCGCCGGACGGGGCCGAGGGCGCGGGCCGGCTGGGGGCCGGGCGCGGGGAGGGCTGTTCGTACTGCTGCTGCTCGTACTGGTGCTGCTGGTGCGACTGCTGCTGCTCGTACGGGGACTGTTCGTACTGCTGCTGTTCGTAGCCGCCCTGGTCGTAGCCGGAGGGCTCGGACTGCTGGAGGTAGCCCGGCTGCGGGGACGCGTACGGGTCCCGCTCGGGGAAGCCGCCGAGCCGGGGCTGCTGCCAGCCGTAGTCGTCCTGCTGGCCGTTGCGGGGCCATGCGCCGGGCTCGGGGCGCTGCTGCTGGTAGTCCGGGTAGGCGGGGCGGGCGGTGGGGAGCTGGTCGTCGCCGGGGCCCGTGTGGCCGCCCGGTCCGGTGTGGCCGCCGGGGCGCTGGCCGCCGTAGGGCTCGTAGGACTCGCGCTGCTGCGGGGAGGACGGGGCGGGGGGCGCGGGCTCGCCGGCGGAGTCGTCCACGGTGATGGCGATCCGGATGGGGCGGCCGCACTCCCGGCTGAGGGCATCGCTGATGAGCGGCGCGAGCCGGCCCTCGAGGACGCGCTTGCCCCATTCATTGGGGACGGCGAGCAGGGCGGTGTCGGCTACGAGGGCCAGGGGCTGGCAGCGTTCGACCCACTGCTTGTCCTTGGGCTCGATGCCCTGCTGCCCCTCCCCGAGGAGCTTCTCGAGCACGCGTGGCCACACTGCGGCAAGATCGGCAGGTACGTCAGCCACAGAGCACGCTCTCTCACAGGTCCCGGTCCCACGAATGTGTGGTTCTTTGGGACGGTCGGGACAAAAAATCCGGGATCAGGCAACGGTAGTCAGGCCGGAGGCCAGGGTTCAAGTCGTTGTCCACAGCCTGTGCACAGTGTGGGGCCAGGGAGCCCCGGTTTGACCGGATGGCGTAGCCGCGCGTACCGTAACGAGGTCGAGTTGTCGATGGCTGCTGCCGCCTGCCTACCGATGGGCGAAGATCACTGATTGTGATCATGTAGCGGTGCCACTCGGGCGAACACGCGAGATTCCTTCGTGGGCGCACGGTGACAGCCAGGCGATGTCCCGCCACAACGATTCATTCTCTGGAGCCCCCGAGTGAGCAAGCGCACCTTCCAGCCGAACAACCGCCGTCGTGCCAAGACCCACGGCTTCCGCCTGCGGATGCGTACCCGCGCCGGTCGCGCGATTCTCGCGAACCGCCGTGGCAAGGGCCGCGCCGCCCTTTCCGCGTAACCAACACGCAGGTCGTGACGTCGTGCTGTCTCCCGAAAACCGGCTGAGGCGGCGCGAGGACTTCGCGAGCGCGGTACGACGGGGCCGGCGGGCTGGACGCCCGCTCCTCGTCGTACACCTACGTACAAGCGGTGCAACGGACCCGCACGAGCCGGGGGAGATCGATCCCTCGACGCGTGCGGGTTTCGTCGTCAGCAAGGCTGTCGGCAACGCCGTCGTACGTAACCGGGTGAAGCGCCGTTTGCGCCATCTTGTCCGTGAACGGCTCGCCCAGCTCCCCGCCGGTAGCCTGGTGGTGGTGCGGGCTCTGCCCGGAGCGGGTGATGCCGGCCTCGACGAGCTGGCCCGTGACCTGGATGTCGCCTTGCAGCGGCTCCTGGGAGGCGCGGCTCGATGAAGTACCCGCTGCTCGCTTTGATCAAGCTGTACCAGTGGACGATCAGTCCGCTGCTCGGGCCGGTGTGCCGTTACTACCCCTCGTGCTCGCACTACGGGTTCACGGCCATCGACCGGCATGGTGCGGTGAAGGGGACGGTTCTGACCGCCTGGCGGATCCTGCGGTGCAATCCGTGGTCCCCGGGTGGTGTGGATCATGTCCCACCCCGGAAACGCCCGCGTTGGCACGAGCAGCTGCGCAGTGCGTTGCGTAGATCTCGCAATGCTCAAGGAGCCTGATTAGTGGACACGATTGCCAGTCTGTTCAGCTTTATCACCACACCCGTGTCGTGGATCATCGTCCAGTTCCATGCGCTCTACGGGGCGATCTTCGGTGCGGACAGTGGGTGGGCCTGGGGCCTGTCCATCGTGTCCCTGGTGATCTTGATCCGTATCTGCCTGATCCCGCTCTTCGTGAAGCAGATCAAGTCGACGCGTGGCATGCAGGCGCTCCAGCCGAAGATGAAGGCGATCCAGGAGCGCTACAAGAACGACAAGCAGCGTCAGTCCGAAGAGATGATGAAGCTGTACAAGGAGACGGGTACCAACCCGCTCTCCTCGTGCCTTCCCATCCTGGCGCAGTCGCCGTTCTTCTTCGCGCTGTACCACGTGCTCGCGAACATCGCCAACGGCAAGCCGATCGGCTACATCAACGACACGCTGCTCGAGAGCGCGCGCCAGGCCCACATCTTCGGTGCCCCGCTCGCGGCGAAGTTCACGAACAGCGCTGAGGAGATCGCCGCCCTGGGCGCCTCGGCGACCAGCGTCCGCATCGTGACCGCGGTCATGATCGTGATGATGTCGCTGTCGCAGTTCTACACGCAGCGCCAGCTGATGCAGAAGAACGTCGACCTCTCGGTCAAGACGCCGTTCATGCAGCAGCAGAAGATGCTGATGTACATCTTCCCCGTGATCTTCGCGGTCATGGGCATCAACTTCCCCGTCGGTGTCCTCGTCTACTGGCTGACCACGAACCTGTGGACCATGGGCCAGCAGATGTACGTGATCAACCAGAACCCGACGCCGGGCAGCAAGGCGCAGGACCAGTACCTGACCCGCCTCGTGAAGCACGTCACCACGCACGGCGCCATCAAGGGCCGCGGCAAGAAGAAGATCGTCGCGGCGATCGTGGCCAAGGGCCCGGACCGCAACGACAACGAGCGCAAGTTCATCACCGCCCTGACCAAGCAGGGCATGGCCGCCCAGCCGGACGGCTCCGTGGTCAAGAGTGCTGAGGCCACGGCTGATGCGGACGCGGCGAGCGGCGGTGTCGCGACCAAGCGGCAGCAGCCGAAGCGGCAGCCGAAGTCGAAGCGTCAGACGCCCCCCAGCAAGCCCTCCAAGAAGTAAGAAGGAGCCCCTCCCGTGACGGAAGGCACCACCACCGCCGCCGCTGAGGGCGGCGACACCCTGACCCGCCTTGAGCAGGAGGGTGAGATCGCGGCCGACTACCTCGAGGGCCTGCTGGACATCGCCGACCTGGACGGCGACATCGACATGGACGTCGAGGCCGACCGGGCCGCGGTGTCGATCGTCAGCGACTCCGCCGGCCGTGATCTGCAGAAGCTCGTCGGCCGTGACGGTGAGGTCCTGGAGGCTCTGCAGGAGCTGACCCGCCTCGCCGTGCACCGGGAGACCGGCGACCGCAGCCGTCTGATGCTGGACATCGCCGGGTTCCGTGCGAAGAAGCGCGAGGAGCTGGCAGCGCTCGGCGCCCAGGCCGCGGCGGATGTGAAGGCCTCGGGTGAGCCGCTGAAGCTGGCTCCGATGACGCCGTTCGAGCGGAAGGTCGTCCACGACGCCGTGGCGGCCGCCGGTCTGAAGAGCGAGTCCGAGGGCGAGGAGCCGCAGCGCTTCGTCGTTGTACTCCCTGCCTGATCGGGAGAGCGTGAGGTCGGCCCCGTCTGTGTCGCAGGCGGGGCCGATGTTTGTAAGCCTGGCAGTACCCGTTGTTCGAAGAGTGAGTTCTGTACGGAAGGACGGTCCCCGTGACGGAGGCAGCTGAGCTTCCCCCGGCGCCTGAAGAGGCGCGTGCGGTATTCGGCGAGTTTTTCCCGGAAGCCGTGCGGTACGCGGAGCTGCTGGCGGACGCGGGAGTCAAGCGCGGTCTGATCGGCCCGCGTGAGGTGCCCAGGCTGTGGGAGCGGCACCTGCTGAACTGCGCGGTGCTGTCCGAGGTGGTGCCCGAAGGCGTCACCGTGTGCGATGTGGGCTCCGGCGCCGGACTGCCGGGCATTCCGCTGGCTCTGGTACGCCGGGATCTGAAGATCACCCTGCTGGAGCCGCTGCTGCGGCGTACGAATTTCCTCCAGGAGGCCGTGGAACTGCTCGGCCTCGACCATGTCACCGTCGTGCGCGGGCGGGCCGAAGAAGTCCTCGGCACGCTCCAGCCCGTCCATGTGGTGACGGCACGCGCCGTGGCTCCGCTGGACCGGCTGGCCGGATGGGGCGTGCCCCTGTTGCGGCCGTACGGCGAGATGCTGGCCCTGAAGGGCGACACCGCCGAGGAGGAGCTGGTGGCGGCGAAGGTCGCGCTGGCTAAGCTCGGTGTGGTGAAGACCTCGGTGCTGCACGTGGGCGAGGGCGTCGTGGACCCCCTCTCGACGGTGGTCCGGGTCGAGGTGGGCGAGAGCCCCGGTGGGGTGAGGTTCGCGGCCAAGCGGGCTAAGGCTGCCCGGGTGGGGCGCACGCGCCGGAGGCGCTGATACTCGAGTGCCCCCGGTTTCCGGGGGGATTTCAGGCGTGTTGGGCCCTATAGGTATGGATTTCGGAGTGTCGTAGCGGCCTGGAGAGCCGGTCCGGGCATCGTGTTTCACGTGAAACGTCGCTCTCTGCTGCACGGAATCATCAGCCGCGGTCGTGCGGCTGCGTCCCCCCGCCAACACAAGGCCGCAGGGGGGACGGAGTTGTCCACATCGGTGGATTCATCCACAGGAGTTCGGGCCCCGCTGGTTCGCGGCCCCGGTGACATGGCAGGCTCTGTTCATCGCGAGCCTGATGCCGAGGAGAGTGACACCGTGCGGTCCGACGCCAACCTCGCGGGGCCGATGGCCGATCCGGTCCCCGGTCCCCGCTCTGAATCGCCGGGCGAGGATGTTTCACGTGAAACATCGCCTCCGCCCCTTGTAGACAACGAAGACACCCCGATCGGCCGAGCCGCCCAGCTGGCGGTCGACGCGCTGGGGCGTGCGGGTGAAGGCCTGCCCCGCCCGGCTCAGACCCGGATCATGGTCGTGGCCAACCAGAAGGGCGGCGTGGGCAAGACCACGACGACCGTCAATCTGGCGGCCTCGCTCGCCCTGCACGGTGCGCGGGTGCTGGTGATCGACCTCGACCCGCAGGGCAATGCCTCCACGGCTCTGGGTATCGACCACCACGCGGATGTGCCGTCCATCTACGACGTGCTCGTGGACAGCCGGCCGCTGCTGGAGGTCGTCCAGCCGGTGGTGGACGTCGAGGGCCTGTTCTGCGCCCCGGCCACGATCGATCTGGCAGGAGCCGAGATCGAGCTGGTGTCTCTGGTGGCCCGTGAGAGCCGGCTTCAGCGGGCGATCCAGGCGTACGAGCAGCCGCTCGACTACATCCTGATCGACTGCCCGCCCTCGCTGGGTCTCCTGACGGTGAACGCGCTGGTCGCGGGCGCCGAGGTGCTCATCCCGATCCAGTGCGAGTACTACGCCCTGGAGGGTCTGGGGCAGCTGCTGCGCAATGTGGACCTGGTGCGGGCGCACCTGAACCCGACGCTGCACGTCTCCACCATCCTGCTGACGATGTACGACGGCAGGACGCGGCTGGCCTCGCAGGTGGCGGAGGAGGTCCGTACGCACTTCGGCAAGGAGGTGCTGCGGACGAGCATCCCGCGCTCGGTGCGCATCTCGGAGGCTCCGAGCTACGGGCAGACGGTACTCACGTACGATCCGGGTTCCAGTGGCTCCCTCTCCTACCTGGAGGCGGCGCGGGAAATCGCGCTGCGGGGAGCCGGAATCCATTACGACGCCCAGCATGCCCATCTGGGCGCGGGCACGAACAGCACGCAGAGCATGGCGGAGGGGATCCAGTGAGTGAGCGACGTAGGGGTCTGGGGCGGGGGCTCGGCGCGCTCATTCCCGGCGCTCCCCAGGAACAGCAGGCACCGGGAGTGGGCGCCGGGTCGACGTCTCCGTCAGCGGTGCCGGTACTGACTTCGGAGCGGGGTGTCGCCGCGGCGAAGCTCGCCGCGCTGGCGCAGGCCGATGTTTCACGTGAAACATCGCCGACGGTCGCCCTGGCGAGTGTGCCTGAGCAGGCGGCGCCGGAGGTCGGTGCGGTAGCGGGGGCGACGTTCGCGGAGCTTCCGATGGACGCGATCACACCGAACCCGCGGCAGCCCCGCGAGGTCTTCGACGAGGACGCGCTGGCGGAGCTGGTGACCTCCATCCAGGAGGTGGGCCTGCTCCAGCCGGTGGTGGTGCGGCAGTCCTCGCCCGGGCGCTACGAGCTGATCATGGGCGAGCGGCGCTGGCGGGCGTGCCGTGAGGCCGGGCTGGACGCCATTCCGGCGATCATCCGGGCCACGGACGACGAGAAGCTGCTGCTGGATGCCCTCCTGGAGAACCTGCACAGGGCGCAGCTGAACCCCCTGGAGGAGGCGGCCGCGTACGACCAGCTGCTCCGGGACTTCAAGTGCACGCACGACCAGCTGGCGGACCGGATCGGGCGTTCGCGCCCGCAGGTGTCGAACACGCTGCGGCTGCTGAGGCTCTCCGCCTCGGTGCAGCGCCGGGTGGCGGCGGGTGTGCTGTCCGCGGGCCACGCGCGGGCGCTGCTGTCGGTGGAGGACTCCGAGGTTCAGGACAAGCTGGCGCACCGGATCGTCGCCGAGGGGCTGTCGGTGCGCGCGGTCGAGGAGATCGTGACCCTGATGGGCTCGGAGCCGACGAGCACCGTGAAGCCGAAGGGGCCGCGGGCGGGTACCCGGGTCGCTCCGGCGCTCAGTGAGCTGGCGACCCGTCTGTCGGACCGCTTCGAGACCCGGGTGAAGGTGGACCTGGGCCAGAAGAAGGGAAAGATCACCGTCGAGTTCGCCTCGATGGAGGATCTGGAGCGGATTCTGGGGACGCTGGCCCCGGGCGAGGGACGCGTGCTCGAGCAGGGTCTGTCCGGGGAGTAGGCCGCAAGGCCCACGAGGAGTCGAGGGGCGGGACGTGCCGGACATCCGGTACGGCCCGCCCTTTTGCCGTACCGGATACGATGCGTGTATGGGTCGTCGGTTGGTACCGCTCACGCTGGACAACCTCCAGGACCTGCCCCGACGTTGCCGCACCTGCGTGTTCTGGGAGCTGGATCCGGTCAGCGGTGAGGCCGCCGTGAAGGCGGGCACTCCGGAGCTGGAGAAGGAGGCGTGGATCTCCGCCGTCCTGCTGGAGTGGGGATCGTGCGGCCGGGTGGTCTACGTCGACGAGGTCCCGGTGGGCTTCGTGTTGTACGCGCCGCCGGCGTACGTGCCGCGGTCGAACTCGTTCCCGACCAGTCCGGTGTCTCCGGACGCGGTGCAGCTGATCACCGCGTGGATCATGCCCGGGTATCAGGGGCAGGGCCTGGGGCGGGTGATGGTCCAGACGGTCGCGAAGGATCTGCTGAGACGGGGCTTCAAAGCGATCGAAGCGTTCGGGGACGCCCGCTGGGAGCGCCCGGCGTGTCTGCTGCCTGCCGACCACCTGCTGTCGGTGGGCTTCAAGACGGTACGGCCTCACCCTGTGCACCCGAGGCTGAGGCTGGAGCTGCGCTCGACGCTGTCGTGGAAGGAAGACGTGGAGCTGGCGCTGGACCGCCTACTGGGTGGGGCGCGCGCTCGAACGGAGCCGGCGCTGCGCCCGCTGTGACAGCGGTGGGGCATGTGCGAACGGATAACCGCCGGACAACCGCGGGACCATGCGCGAACGGGGCCGCCCCCTGGGAGGGGCGGCCCCGTTTCACGTGAAACATCGCTGCGTCAGACGGCCTTGACCTCGATGAAGCCGTCGAGGTCGCGCAGGATGGCGGCCTTCGGCTTGGCGCCGACGATGGTCTTGACGACCTCGCCACCCTGGTAGACGTTCAGGGTGGGGATCGACATGACGCCGTACTTGGCAGCCGTGCCCGGGTTCTGGTCGATGTTGAGCTTGACGATCTCGATCTGGTCGCCGTACTCGGCCGCGATGGCCTCCAGGGACGGGGCGATCTGGCGGCACGGGCCGCACCATTCGGCCCAGAAGTCCACCAGCACGGGCTTGTCGCTGGTCAGGACCTCGGTGTCGAAGTCGGCGTCGGTCACAGTCTTGAGAGCCACAGCGGCCTCCAACCTTCCTGCAGGGGTGTGGGGTGAGGGGGGTGGTTCGGGGTCAGACGGCCGCGTGGGCCTTCTCGGCGTCCGCGAGGGCCGCGAGGAAGCGCTCCGCGTCGAGGGCGGCCGAGCAGCCGGTACCGGCGGCGGTGATCGCCTGGCGGTAGGTGTGGTCCACGACGTCGCCGGCGCCGAAGACACCGGTGAGGTTGGTGCGCGTGGACGGCGCGTCGACCTTGAGGTATCCCTCGTCGTCCAGGTCCAGCTGGCCGGTGAACAGCTCGGTGCGGGGGTCGTGGCCGACGGCGATGAAGAGGCCGGTCACGGGCAGCTCGGACGTCTCACCGGTCTTGGTGTTGCGCAGGGTGAGGCCGGAGAGCTTCTGCTCGCCGTGGATCTCGGCGACCTCGCTGTCCCAGGCGAACTTGATCTTCGGGTCCGCGAAGGCGCGGTCCTGCATGGCCTTGGAGGCGCGCAGGCTGTCGCGACGGTGGATGATCGTGACGCTCTTGGCGAAGCGGGAGAGGAAGGTCGCCTCCTCCATCGCGGTGTCGCCGCCGCCGACGACGGCGATGTCCTGGTCCTTGAAGAAGAACCCGTCACAGGTGGCGCACCAGGAGACACCGCGGCCGGACAGGGCGTCCTCGTTCGCGAGGCCGAGCTTGCGGTGCTGGGAACCGGTCGTGACGATGACGGCCTTGGCGCGGTGGACGGTGCCGGCGGTGTCCGTCACGGTCTTGATCTCACCGGTGAGGTCGACGGCGACGATGTCGTCGGGCACGAGCTCGGCACCGAAGCGCTCGGCCTGGCCACGCATGTTGTCCATCAGGTCAGGACCCATGATCCCGTCCTGGAATCCGGGGAAGTTCTCGACCTCGGTGGTGTTCATGAGGGCACCGCCGGCGGTGACGGCACCTTCGAAGACCAGGGGGTTGAGCGAAGCGCGTGCGGTGTACAGGGCGGCCGTGTAACCGGCCGGCCCGGAGCCGATGATGATCACGTTTCGTACGTCGCTCACGGGTTCTTTCCTCGTCTCTGCGGACTGCGTGCTGCCTACCGGGGGCCGGTGCGGACCTTCACCCCACCCAACGGATCCTACGGCGCGCGCATTCCCCACTTTTCCCAGTGCCGCCCCGAACGTGTCAGGTCCGGGGATACGTGCTGGTCAGGAGGGGCTTCGCGGGGCTGGACACCGGGGTGTTCTCGCAGTTGCTGCCGATCAGGTAGGCGTCGACCCTGGCGGGGTCCCCCTTGTGCGGCAGGACGACGAGGTAGACGTCGGCGCCCTGGTAGCTGCCGCGTTCCACGGCGATCGGGGTGTCCGGGCGACCGGTGGCGGCCTGGACGCAGGGCGGGAGCGGGGAGGCCTGGCGGTCGGCGGGGGCGAGCCCGGGAGAGGTGTTCTCCATCCCGTACGTGTTGTTCTTCTCCCCCTGACCGCTCTGCTCGTTTCCGGCGGAGAGGAGCTGCCGGACGCTGTCCTGGAGTCCCTGGGCCGTGTACGAGCCGTCAGCGGAGGGCGGGCGTACGGACGTCGCCGCGTCGGTGCGGGCTGCGGTGTCGTGCGAGGTGGTGCCCGTGAGGCCGTTGACCAGGATGACGGCGAGGGCGCAGGCGGCGGCTCCGGCCAGTCCGGCGAGCACCGCGATCCTGCGGCGGGCCCGGCGGCGTCCTGGGCCGGTTGGGCCGGCCGGGTGACCGGAGGGCCGTCGGGCCTCGGTTCCGGGGAGCCGGGCGGGCGATGTTTCACGTGAAACATCGCCGTCGGCGAGGGACGCGCTGTCGGCCGCGGCCTCGTTCCGGTGGGAGGTGGAGTCGAGCAGCGCTTCGGCGGCGAGGGCGGCGTCGATCCGGCCCGCGATGTCGGAGGGCATGCGGGGCGGCCCCGGCAGGGTGCCGAGCAGGGCGCGGATCTCCTCGAGGGAGGCGCGTACGTCGGCGCACAGGGCACATTCACCGAGGTGGTGGCGCACCTCGGCGGTGCGGGACGGGGAGAGCAACCCTTCGGTCAGGTCGGAGATCTCCGAGACGTCCGGGTGCCGGATCGTGCCGGTCGTGCCGGTTGTGGGGCTCACGGTCGTCCACCTCCGCCCTTCACTGCGTCTGGGTCTGGATGCCTGGGTTCTGCCGCCGGTGGGACGGCTGTGCCCGGCGTCCGGTTCCTTCCCCGCTCGGTGGCGGTGTTATCCCCGGCATCGGCGCGCAGATGAGTGAGCATCGGTACGAGTTTTGCCCGGCCGCGTGCGCACCGGCTTTTCACGGTGCCGGTCGGGACATCGAGGATGCGGGCCGCTTCGGCCACCGGGTATCCCTGCATGTCGACGAGGACGAGCGCGGCCCGCTGATCGGCGGGAAGGGTCCTGAGGGCGGCCAGCAGCTGGCGATGGAGGTCCTGGCGCTCCGCCGGGGCCTCGGCGGACTCATGGGGCTCCAGGAGGCGCTCCAGGCGGTCCGTGTCGTCGATCGGGGAGGTCCTGCGGGAGGCGGCCTTGCGGGCGCGGTCGAGGCAGGCGTTGACGGTGATCCGGTGCAGCCAGGTCGTGACGGCTGATTCGCCCCGGAAGGTGTGGGCGGCCCGGTAGGCGGAGACCAGGGCGTCCTGCACGGCGTCGGCGGCCTCCTCCCGGTCGCCGAGGGTACGCAGGGCCACGGCCCACAGCCGGTCCCGGTGACGGCGTACGAGCTCGCCGAAGGCGTCGGGGTCCCCGGCGGCGTGCAGGGCCAGGAGTTCCTGGTCGCTGCGGCCGTCTGCCGTTGCTTCGTGCGTCACACCTCGCTCCCTTCCGGGATGGAGATTAGGGCCTGCGTCGGCCGAGCACGAGGGCCACTTGCCGCGCGACCGTACGGGAAAGCCGCGTGGCCGGACGGGATCCCGGTCCGGCCACGCGGCTTCCCCGTACGGCGGATGCTTCAGGAACCCGTACCGAGCACCTTGATCTCGCTGATGCCTCCCCGGTAGCCGCCCGTGCCGTCGGAGGGCAGTTCCGTGATGTGGACCAGCACGTAGCGGGTCCGGATCGGGGTCTCCAGCGTGCTCTGGAGCTTCTTGCCGGTGTTCTCCGGCTTGGTGATCTGCTGGGTGAAGTCGGAGAAGGACTCGTGTGCGGAGGCGTCGGGGGCCGCGGCGCTGACCTGGACCCGCTGCCCGGGGACGTACAGGTCTATGTCGAGCCCGGACACGTTCTGGACGCTGCCCAGGTCGACGATGATGCCGCTGCCGTCCTTGCGCCCTTCCAGGTTGCCGAAGTTGGCCCAGCCCACGTACCGCGGGGTGATCCAGGCCGTTCCGGCGTCACCGTCGACGGACTTTCCGGCGTCCTCCGGCTTGACCGCGTCCCCGTCGGGGGCGATGACGCGGGCGTGGGAGAGCGCGAGCGGCTTGCCCGGCTCCGGCTTCTTCGGGGCGTCGTCGCTCTTGTCGGTCTGCGTGTTGGTGCTGCCGTTGTTGCCGCCCTGGCTGCCGTGGTTCAGGAGGGTGTCGGCGAGCTGCCAGCTGCCCAGGCCGAGGGCGGCGATCAGCAGGGCGGCGACGCCCCACTTGAGGGCCCGGCCGGTACGGCTCTGCAGCGGAGGCGGCGGAGGCGTGACGGCGAGGCTCTGCACGGTGCTCAGACCCGAGTGCGCGGGACGGCCGTAACTGCCCTGCTGGTAGGTGGTGTGCTGGTACTCGGGCGGTGCGGTGAAGGCGGGCTCCGGCGGCCGGATGCGGGGCATCGCGGCGACGGCCTTGGCCAGTTCCTCCGGGGTGGTGCAGGCGGGCTCCTGACGGGACGCCGTGGCCCCGTCGTTGGCGAGCGCGCGCATGGCGAGCTCGCCCAGGCCCCGGTGGACGCCGGCGCGGACCTGGTCGGGTGCGATCAGGCCGACGCCCTTGGGCAGGCCGGCCAGGCCGTAGGCGTCGTTCTCGTACGGCCAGCGCTGGGTGAGGGCGGCGTACAGGAGCGCACCGATGGCCTCGGTGTCGGCCTGCTGCGGGGTGTCGCTGGTGATGCCGCGCAGGGCGGCGTTCACGGCGAGGCCGCGGATCCGGTACTGGCCCGTGGAGGTGCGCAGTATCGCGCTGGGCGTCAGCCGCAGGTGGGCCAGACCCTCGCGGTGCGCGGCGGTCATGGCCTGGGAGATCTGGCTGACGAGCTGGTAGGCCTCGTGGGCCTCCAGGGGGCCCAGGGCCAGGATCGCGGTCAGCTCGGTGGCGTCGGGCAGCCACTCGTGGACGACGTAGACGAGGTCGTTCTCCTCGACGGCATCGAGGACCTGGACGAACCGGGGGTCGCCGAGCAAGGCGGAGGAACGGGCGGCGGCCAGCACGGCCCGGGCCCGGGGGTGGTCGGCGGGCAGGAGATGGACGCCGACCGCTCGGCGCAGTTTCTCGTCCATCGCGCGCCAGCTGCTGAATCCGTCCAGACGGGTGACGCACTCCTCGAGACGGTAGCGTCTGGCGAGCTTGTGGCCGCTGTGCAGTTCTGGTGCGGCCACCGGGGCCGGGTTGGTGCGTTCGCCATCCGTTTCGGGCATGGATCCGTCCGCGGCTCGTCCGTTCTGGGTGTCCACCCCGTCGGCCGTGGCCTTGGCCGCCTCTGCGGCCGGCGGCTCGTCGCCGCCGTTGTCGGCCACGTCGACGGCAGCTGTGCTACGTTCCGCCACCGTCGTCCCTGCCTCCCCATCCGTTGCGCGCTGTCGGCCAGTCTGCGAAGCCATGCCAATTGTGCCCACAGTCCGGCGCTGTGCACGACACGCGATGGGGTGCTTGACCATCGACGGGTCTGTGCATCAGCGCCCCAGTCGGCCGCGGACCATTCCGACCATCGCGTTGAGCTCTTCGATCCGCATCCGCTTCGCGGCGATGAGGAACACGGCGGCCAGGGCGATGAACCCGGCCACCAAGGCTGCGAGGGAGCCGGCGGCTCCGTTGCCCAGCCACTGGGTGACCGCGTAGGCGGCGGCGCCCGCCACGACGGCCGCCGGTACGCAGGCGCCGATGAGGCGAGTGTAGGTGCGCATCACGTGGGCGCCGTCGAGGTCCCCGCCGAGCCGGGTGCGCAGGCGGCGCCAGGCGACACCGACACCGACGGCGTAGCCGAGGCCGTAGGCGGCGGCCATGCCGACGACGGCCCAGCGCTCGGGGAGGACCACGAAAGCGAGGGCCGAGACGCCCGCGTTGACGGCGGCGACGATGACGGTGTTGTAGAAGGGCGTCCGGGTGTCCTCGTAGGCGTAGAAGCCGCGCAGGACGACGTACTGGACGGAGTACGGGATCAGGCCCAGGCCGAAGGCCATGAGGATGAAGCCGATGTTCTGGGCGTCGTCCGCGCCGGAACCGGCGTACAGCAGCGTGGCCATCGGGACGCCGAGCGAGAGGAACGCGAAGGCGCAGGGCACGATCGCGACGGCGGAGGTGCGCAGACCGTAGGAGATGTCGTCGCGGACCGCGGCGGCGTCGCCGTCGTGGGCGGAGCGGGAGATGCGCGGCAGGACGGCCGTCATGACGGAGACGGTGATGATGGCCTGCGGCATCTGCCACAGCAGCAGGGCGTAGTTGTAGCCGGTGATGCCGGTACCGCCGTGGCCCTGCTTGTCGGCGACCTCGCCCGCCCAGGTGGCGAGCTGGGTGACGACGACCAGGCCGAGCTGGTTGGCGAGGACGAAGAAGAAGGTCCACTTGGCCAGGCCGGCGGCCTTGCCGAGGCCGTGGCCCCTCCAGTCGAAGCGCAGGCGCGGCTTGAAGCCGGCGTCGCGCAGGTACGGGACCATCGCGAGGGACTGGACGACGAGGCCGAGCAGGGTGCCCAGGCCCAGCAGGCGGACGCCCTCGGGGGTGATGCTGGACTCGGTCACGCCGGTGCTGGTGAAGCCGCCGAAGGCCCAGATGAAGGTGCAGAACGTGGCGATGACGACGATGTTGTTGAGGACCGGGGTCCACATCATCGCGCCGAACCGGCCCCGGGCGTTGAGGATCTGACCCAGGACCACGTGCACGCCCATGAAGAACATGGTCGGCAGGCAGTAGTGGGCGAAGGCGACCGCGACTTCCATCCGGTCCGGATTGTCGGCGATTTTCTGCGACATCATGCTGATGAACAGCGGCGCGGCGAGCACGCAGATGGTGGTGACGGCGCCCAGCAGGACCACGACGAGGGTCAGCAGGCGGTTGGCGTAGGCCTCTCCCCCGTCGTCGTCGTTCTTCATCGCACGGACCAGCTGCGGGATGAAGACGGCGTTGAGGGCGCCGCCGCCGACGAGGACGTAGATCATCGTCGGCAGGGTGTTGGCGACCTGGTAGGTGTCGTTCAGCGTGACGACGCCGATGGCGCCGCCGATCACGAGGGTCCGCAGGAAGCCGGTGATACGGGAGACGATCGTGCCGGCGGCCATCAGGGCGCTGGACTTCATCAGGCTGGAGGCCCGCCCGGCGGGCTTGCTCGGAGCCGGGGCAGCGACGGGTGCCTCCTCGGCGGGAGTGCGGGGGGCCGCTTCCTGGTCCCGGTAGAGGTGGGCGAAGGCGTTCGGTTCCGGCTCGTCCTCCGCGGCCTGGGTCACCAGGGAGTCCACGCCGACGAACTGGGTGGTGGCGGCGTGGTCCCCGTACGGCATGTGGCGGGACGGACCGTCCGGCTCGGGCGGCGGGGTCTGTGCCCAGATCCGCGGGTCCGGGCCGTGGGAAGGGGCCTGCGGGGCCGCGTAGAGCGGTCCGGGCTCCTGGTAGGTGCCCGGCGGCGGCGGAGGGTGCGAGGCCCGGTCGTACAGGACCTCGGCGACGGGGTCCTGAGCCGACAGGTCCTGCGACCGGTAGGGGTCGTAGTCGTAGGCATCCTGGACATACGGGTCGTGATCCGGCGCGGGTGCGGGCGGAGGAACCTGCCCGGGCACCGGGGCACCCGGAGCAGTGCCCTGGGAGGGCGCTGGCCCACCAGTGCCCTGCGCGCGGTCACCGTCGTACGGCGCGTTCATCGAAACCCCACCTCATCGTCCCCAGGCCGACCGGCCACGGCATCGCTTTAACGGTCCACTGTCTCACCCGCGCCGGACCCGCTGTTGCTTTGCGGTCCGGTGTCCGGGGACTCGTCACTCGGCTGCGTGCTCTCCTCGGCGGAGGCACGAGCCGCGACGCGCTTGCGGCTGGCATACATCTTGACGCCTGCGAGGACGAGCAGCAGCACGCCGCCCGCGATGACGAGCATGACGGTGGACGTGATCTCGGTGGCCTCGACGGTGAACTTGCGTTCCTTGCCGTAGGGGACGCCTTGCTTGGTGAAGAGCTGCGCCGTGACCTCCACGGGACCGCTCGCGGTGGCGTTGGCATCGAACTTCAGAGTCTGGCTGTGGTCGGCCTGGACGGTGACCTCCTGCTCGGCCACCCCGCTGTCGCCGAACATCAGACGGGTCGGGTTGGCCGACTTCACGCGCAGGACCAGGTTGTGGACGTCCTGGACCAGGCTGTTCTGGACGCTGACCGGGATGGTCGCGCTGTGCCCGGACAAAGTGGCGTCCGACTTGGGGATGACCTTGACCTTCTCGGTCAGACCGATCAGGTACTCCTGCACCTCGTCCCGGTAGATGGCGGCCTCCTCGGGGCGGCCGCGCCAGGAGGTGGACATCTCCCGGTTGGTGGTGTTGCCGAAGGGGATCTCCACGCGCTCCGGCGCCGCGAGGATGACCTTGAAGTGGTCCAGGGTGTTCTGCGTGGTGCGGATCTTCTCGAACGCCGACACCGGCAGTTCCTGCTTGCTCAGGGACTCCGGGTACTGGCCGGCGCCGGGAACCTGCGTGGCGGCGCCCGGATCGGGCTTGGCGGCGGCTGCGGCCTCCAGGTCCGCGGGCTGGCTCCAGCGGCCGCCCTGGAGCGCGCGCAGGGCCGCGGCCATCGTCTGGACCTGGCTGACGGACGGCATCCGCTGCGGGGTGACGACGAAGCTGCGCTGGTCCTCGCTGCCCTGCAGGTTGAGCGCGAGGCTGTGGGCGAGGAACTGCTGCACGGCCAGGGTCGAGTTCCCGGCGCTGAGCATGTCGCCCTCGAACGCGGTCGAGAGCTGGGCGTCGGCGACGACGGCGGTGGTGCCCGTACCGATGGGGCGGGCGGCCGTGGGCGTGTAGCCGAGGGCGCCGGTCTCCTGGAGGCTGTCGCTGCGGGTCAGGACGTTGTGCGCCCCGGCCGAGGTCGCGACGTTGACGATCGAAGGATCGATGGCGCCGTTCACCGGCCAGGAGAAGTCCGTGGACGGGGTGACGTGCAGGACCGTCTCCACCGCCTGTTTCGCCTTGTCGGTGGCGGGCCGCAGCTGCCCCAGGGTGCCGGAGACGTCCTTGCCGCGGTGGGCGAGGGAGGCGATGTCGGGGTCGGCGAAGGGCAGCGCGACGACCTTCTTGCCCTGTACCGCGGTCTCCAGGTCGCTCAGCCACTTCTCGGCGACGGCCTTGTTCTTGCCCTGGATGGGCTTCCCGGCGGGGTCGGGGTTACGGATCCGGTAGCCCTTGGCCATCGCGTCGACCGTGTAGAGCAGGTCGGGGTCGATGACCCAGGTGATCGGCAGGTCCTTGCCGAGCGAGACCATCTGCTCCAGGCGGCCGCCCGGAGCCAGCTCGGTGGCGAGGGAGTCGTTGAGGAAGACCGGCGTCTGGGTCTCGTCCGAGCCGGTCTCCGCGGTCACACGGGTGGTGGCGATCAGCGGCCACGCGTAGGTGAGGTAGGAGCGCTTGGCGGCAGCCTCGGGCTGCCAGGGCAGGAAGGTCCGCTGGATCCCCAGCACCTGCTCGTACCGGCGGCTGTCGGTCTCCCCGGACACGGAGACGCCGAGCTGGTAGACGCCGTCGTTGCCCAGGTCCAGCTTGTTCACCGGCACCTTGATCGTGAAGTTCTGGCTGACCTTGGAGGGCAGCGAGTCGATCTTCACCGCGAAGGCCGGGTCGATCTCGGCCGGATCCGCGCCGGGGCGGAAGCCGCTGCGCTCCGCCACCTCGTCGATGGCCGAGCGGTCCCCGACCACGGGCCCGACCCGCAGCCCGACGTGGGCGCCCTTGATCGTCTCGCGGCCGTTGTTGACCACGGTGCCGGAGATCGTCAGCGTGTCGGTCTTGACCGGAGCGCTGGGGCTCACCTCACCCAGCTGGATGTCCACGGGCGACTCCGCGGCCTGGGCCGGCGGCGCGGGGGCATAGACCAGGGCGGCGAGAACCGGTGTCCCGGCGAGCATGACGACTGCCCTCCGGAGCCAGCGGCGCCGGGCAGGGGCGGGGATTGCCCCCTGGATGTCTGCCGCCTCGGCCACGCGTTCGCCCGTCCTCGAAGTGTCAGTGGTCGTCGGTTGTGCGTCCACGCATGGTAACGAGGCCCGCTGTGTGCGAGTGCCGCGCCTTGCTCCACATGATCGGCCCCCCTCCCGGGGCGGTGCGCGCGGGGTGCCCGCAAAACACGGCGGCCCGGGCCGGGCGGGCCACGTACCCTTTTCTGTTGTGCCGAACGCCAATGAAGACAACCCCAGTGCCCTGAGTCAGGTGCAGCTCCGCGCGGTCAGTGAACTGCTGCGGGTCGCCCCTGTCGCCGACGAGCTCGGCCGCCGGTTCCAGGAGGCGGGCTTCCGCCTCGCCCTGGTCGGAGGGTCCGTTCGCGATGCGCTGCTCGGGCGTCTCGGCAACGACCTCGACTTCACCACGGACGCCCGCCCCGAGGACGTCCTGAAGATCATCCGGCCCTGGGCCGACTCGGTCTGGGACGTCGGCATCGCCTTCGGCACGGTCGGGGCGCAGAAGCTCGGCTTCCAGATCGAGGTGACCACTTACCGTTCGGAGTCGTACGACCGCACTTCGCGCAAGCCCGAGGTCTCCTACGGCGACTCGATCGAGGCCGACCTGGTCCGCCGGGACTTCACGGTGAACGCGATGGCGGTCGCGCTGCCCGAGAAGGAGTTCGTGGACCCGCACGGCGGCCTGGTGGACCTCCAGGAAGGCGTTCTGCGCACGCCTGGCACCCCGCAGGACTCCTTCTCGGACGATCCGCTGCGGATGCTGCGCGCAGCCCGTTTCGCGGCGCAGCTGGACTTCGAGGTCGCCCCCGAGGTCGTGGCGGCGATGACGGCCATGTCCGAGCGGATCGAGATCGTCTCGGCGGAGCGGGTGCAGGGCGAGCTGAACAAGCTCCTGCTGTCCGCGCACCCCCGCAAGGGCCTGGGCCTGCTCGTGGACACCGGGCTGGCGGACCGGGTACTGCCCGAGCTGCCCGCCCTGCGGCTGGAGAGTGACGAGCACCACCGGCACAAGGACGTGTACGACCACTCGCTGATCGTGCTGGAGCAGGCGATCGACCTGGAGGAGGACGGCCCGGACCTGGTGCTGCGACTGGCTGCCCTGCTCCACGACATCGGCAAGCCGCGCACCCGCCGGTTCGAGAGCGACGGCCGGGTCTCGTTCCACCACCACGAGGTGGTGGGCGCGAAGATGACCAAGAAGCGCATGACCGCGCTGAAGTACTCCAACGACATGATCAGGGACGTGTCCCGGCTGGTGGAGCTGCACCTGCGCTTCCACGGCTACGGAGACGGCGAGTGGACCGACTCCGCGGTGCGCCGCTACGTCCGCGACGCCGGCCCGCTGCTGGAGCGCCTGCACAAGCTCACCCGGTCCGACTGCACCACCCGCAACAAGCGCAAGGCCAACGCGCTCTCGCGGACCTACGACGGCCTGGAGGAGCGGATCGCGCAGCTCCAGGAGCAGGAGCAGCTGGACGCGATCCGGCCCGACCTGGACGGCAACGAGATCCAGCAGGTGCTGGACGTCGGTCCCGGTCCGGTGATCGGCAAGGCGTACGCGTTCCTGCTGGAGCTCCGCCTGGAGAACGGCCCGATGGAGCGTGAGGCGGCGGTGGCGGCCCTCAAGGAATGGTGGGCCGGCCAGGCCTGAGTCGCACCGGCCGAGCGATGTTTCACGTGAAACATCGCTCGGCCGAGGCCTTCAGCGGCCGCTTGCAGGGGCTTGCAGGGGCTTTCAGGGGCGATGTTTCACGTGAAACGTCGCCCCTGCCGTCGTAGCAGCGCCGCCGTGAGGCCGTAGAGGAGAGCCACGCTCACGAGCAGGGTCACGGACTGCCCGTCGACCGGGAGCATGAGCGAGGACACGGCGGCCGCGCCGACGAAGGCCACGTTGAACAGCACGTCGTAGACGGAGAAGACCCTGCCGCGGAACTCGTCCTCCACCGTGGACTGGATGACGGTGTCGGTGGAGATCTTGGCGCCCTGGGTGGCGAGGCCGAGGACGAAGGCGGCGACGAGCATCGGGCCGACGGCGAAGAACAGGCCGAGGGCAGGGACGAGGACGGCGGCCACCGCGGCGCAGAAGGTCATCCAGCCGAGATTGCCGAGGCGGCCGACCGCCCAGGGCGTGATGACGGCGGCCGCGAAGAATCCCGCGCCGGAGACCCCGATGGCGATGCCCAGCAGGGCCAGGCCGTCGGATTCGTTCTGGGACCAGGAGTAGCGGCAGAGCATCAGCAGCATCACCGTGAGGGCGCCGTAGCAGAACCGCATCATGGTCATCGCGGTGAGCGCCTGGGCGGCCTCCCGGCGGGCGGCCAGGTGCCGCAGGCCCTCGGCCATGCCCCGCACGGTGAGGACCACTCCTTCGGCCACGGACGGGTGGAGCCGGCCCGCGGGGTGGTCGGGCCCGAGGAGCCCGATGGCCAGGCGCAGGGAGACGAGCGCGGCACACAGGTAGAGCCCGGCGCCGAGCAGCACGACGAGGGCGTTGGAGTCGGAGGCCAGCAGCCTTACGAGGAAGGCCAGACCCCCTCCGGCGGTCGCCGCGAGGGTTCCGGCGGTGGGGGAGAGCGCGTTCGCGGTGACCAGCTGGTCGGGGCCGACGACCCGGGGCAGGGACGCGGCGAGCCCGGCCAGGACGAAGCGGTTGACGGCGGTCACGGACAGGGCCGAGGCGTAGAACAGCCAGTCGGGGACCTGCGCGACGATCAGCACGCCGGTGACGCAGGCGAGGAAGGCGCGCAGCAGGTTGCCGTAGAGGAAGACCTGGCGGCGCCGCCAGCGGTCGAGCAGTACGCCGGCGAAGGGGCCGATGGCCGAGTAGGGCAGCAGCAGTACTGCCATGGCCGAGGCGATGGCCGCGGGCGAGGCCTGCTTCTCGGGGGAGAACACCACGTAGGTGGCGAGGGCGACCTGGTAGACGCCGTCGGCTGCCTGGGAGAGCAGCCGTACGGCGAGCAGGTTGCGGAAATCCCTCAGGCGCAGGAGTACGCGCAGATCACGTACGGCAGGCATGAGGGCAAGGGTCACATACGCCGAGGGTCCCCGGGCACATTGCCCGGGGACCCTCGGCGGAAGAACAGTCGAAGTCCAGGTGTCCGCGGGGACTTTTGGGCTTCGGGCTGCGTCTTGCTGAACGCTGCGAGCCGCTTAGCGCTCGACCTCGCCCTTGATGAACTTCTCGACGTTCGCGTAGGCCTCGTCGTCGAAGTACTGAACCGGCGGGGACTTCATGAAGTAGCTCGAAGCCGAGAGGATCGGGCCACCGATGCCGCGGTCCTTGGCGATCTTCGCGGCGCGCAGGGCGTCGATGATGACACCGGCGGAGTTCGGGGAGTCCCACACCTCGAGCTTGTACTCGAGGTTCAGCGGGACGTCGCCGAACGCGCGGCCCTCAAGGCGGACGTAGGCCCACTTGCGGTCGTCGAGCCACGCGACGTAGTCGGACGGGCCGATGTGGACGTTCTTCTCGCCCAGCTCGCGGTCCGGGATCTGCGAGGTGACGGCCTGCGTCTTCGAGATCTTCTTCGACTCGAGGCGGTCGCGCTCGAGCATGTTCTTGAAGTCCATGTTGCCGCCGACGTTGAGCTGCATGGTGCGCTCAAGACGGACACCGCGGTCCTCGAACAGCTTCGCCATCACGCGGTGCGTGATGGTGGCGCCGACCTGGGACTTGATGTCGTCGCCGACGATCGGGACACCGGCCTCGGTGAACTTGTCAGCCCACTCCTTGGTGCCGGCGATGAAGACCGGGAGGGCGTTGACGAAGGCGACCTTGGCGTCGATGGCGCACTGGGCGTAGAACTTCGCCGCGTCCTCGGAGCCGACGGGCAGGTAGCAGATCAGGACGTCGACCTGGCGGTCCTTGAGGATCTGGACCACGTCGACCGGAGCCTCGGCGGACTCCTCGATGGTCAGGCGGTAGTACTTGCCCAGACCGTCCAGGGTGTGGCCGCGCTGCACGGTCACGCCCGTGTTCGGGACGTCGCAGATCTTGATGGTGTTGTTCTCGCTGGCGCCGATGGCGTCCGAGAGGTCGAGGCCGACCTTCTTCGCGTCGACGTCGAACGCGGCGACGAACTCGATGTCACGCACGTGGTAGTCGCCGAACTGGACGTGCATCAGACCGGGGACCTTGGCCGCCGGGTCGGCGTCCTTGTAGTACTCGACGCCCTGCACCAGCGAGGCGGCGCAGTTGCCCACGCCGACGATGGCTACGCGAACCGAACCCATTCCGGTTGCTCCCTGTTTGTTCTCGGACGAGGCCTGCGAGATGCAGGTCTCACTTTGCAGTTTCGTCGGACGGACCGGGTCGTCTCTGATCCCGTCCCGCCCGCTCGCTCTCGATGAGCTCGTTCAGCCACCGCACTTCGCGCTCCACGGATTCCATTCCGTGACGCTGCAGCTCAAGCGTGTAGTCGTCGAGCCGCTCCCGCGTACGGGCGAGTGAGGCGCGCATCTTCTCCAGACGCTCCTCCAGCCGGCTGCGGCGGCCCTCCAGCACCCGCATGCGCACTTCTCGCTCGGTCTGACCGAAGAAGGCGAAGCGGGCGGCGAAGGACTCGTCCTCCCAGGTGTCTGGGCCGGTGTGGGAGAGGAGCTCTTCGAAGTGCTCCTTACCTGCTGCCGTCAACCGGTAGACGATCTTGGCGCGGCGCCCTGCGAGTGAAGCGGCGAGAGCGTCCTCCGGGGCGTTGCCCGGTTCTTCGATCAACCAGCCGTTGGCGACGAGCGTCTTGAGGCAGGGATACAGCGTTCCGTAGCTGAACGCTCTGAACACCCCCAGCGAGGTGTTGAGCCGCTTGCGGAGCTCATAGCCGTGCATGGGGGATTCGCGAAGCAGGCCGAGGACGGCGAACTCGAGGATGCCTGAGCGCCTGCTCATCCGCCTGCTCCTCCTCTGCCTCTGAGTTTATGTCGAGCTGATGTATCGACTCGATACATCCAGACGATAGAACGGGTGGCCTCCGGCGACAAGGGGTGATGTGGTGACCGGCGTCACATCACCAATTCGTCGTACACAAGTTGCCTGATTTGGGGTGAACTTCGGCACTGGTTGGGTTTTGACCGTGCGTAGTCTGTGCGGCATGACACCGGGGGGACCGGAATTGACCTGCCGCTTCCAGGCCACTCGCCTGCCCGAGGAGTAGTCGTTCGATGAGCGAGCATCGCCGCAAACCGCCGCAGCCCCAGGGCGGCGGCCGCGCCGCGTCCCGCCGGGCCGGCCAGCAGCGCCCCGCCCGTGGCGCCGGGACGGGGCGTGGCGTCCCCACCGCGTCGCCCAGCACGCCGTACGGAGAGCCGTCAGCCCACGGCAGCCGGGCGGACGCCCGCAGAGCCGCCCAGAGAGGTCCCGCCGCCCGAGGCCGGGGCGGGGGCAAGGCGGGCGGACGCGGGAAGGGTACGGGCCGCCCGGACAACCGGCTCATCAACTACCCGCGCTCCGACAGGGACGGCTGGAAGCGCTTCGTCCCGTCCTGGAAGTTCGTGAGCGGCACCGCACTCGGGTTCTTCGCGGTGGTCATCGCGGGCGCCGGCGTCGGTATCGCCATGGTGAACAAGCCCGACGTCAACAAGGCGGCGAAGGCCCAGAACAACGTGTTCTTCTGGGCCGACGGCAGCCAGATGGTCGCGACAGGCGGTTCGATGAACCGGCAGATCGTGCAGATCGACCAGATCCCCCTGTCGATGCGCAACGCCGTGATCGCCGCGGAGAACGAGTCCTTCGACACGGACAAGGGCGTCGACCCGATGGGTATCGCCCGTGCCGTGGTGAACATGGCCGCGGGCGGCTCCACCCAGGGCGGCTCGACCATCACCCAGCAGTACGTGAAGAACACCTACCTGGACTCCGAGCAGACGCTCAAGCGGAAGGTCACCGAGCTCTTCATCTCGATAAAGCTCGGTGTCTCCGAGCCGAAGGACACCGTTCTCGCGGGATACCTCAACACCGCCTACTACGGCCGGGACGCCTACGGCATCCAGGCCGCGGCCCGCGCCTACTTCGGCAAGGACTGCAAGGACCTGAACCCCTCGGAGAGCGCCTTCCTGGCCTCCGTGCTCAAGGGCCCCAACCTGTACAACCCGGACGGCGGCATCGGGGCCGTGGCCACCCCCCAGCTCAATGAGGAGCGGGCCCGCAAGCGCTGGGCCTGGGTGCTCGACCGCGAGGTCGAGGTGGGCCGGATGGACAAGTCCGAGCGCGCCAAGTACACGGAGTTCCCCGCCCGCGTCGAGTCCGAGCAGGCGCGCGGGCTGTCGGGCCAGACCGGCTACCTGGTCGAGACGGCCAAGCAGTACATGATGCGCAAGCTGCACATCACCGCGGACGAGATGGCCATCGGCGGCTACCAGATCCACACCACCTTCGAGAAGCCGAAGGTGGACGCCCTGTCCAAGGCCGTCGAGGACACCCGCAACGGCTTCCTCGACGAGAAGCTCCGGCCCGGCACCGACACGTTCGTGCAGTTCGGCGCCGCCTCGGTGGACACGAAGACCGGTGCGATCGTGGCCCTGTACGGCGGCCCGGGCATGGACAAGAAGTACTTCACCAACAACGCGGACACCCGCGGCGTGCCGGTCGGCTCGACCTGGAAGCCGTACGTGCTGGCGGCGGCGATGCAGTACGGCACCCAGAACTCGAACGGCAAGGGCCTGTCGGTCGACAGCAAGTACAACGCCAACGACCTCACGGTGATCAACAACCGTGAGGGGAAGCCGCTGCTGGGCAGCGACCGGCAGCCGTTCCGGCAGAAGAACGAGAGCACGGAAGCCTACGGGTACGTGACCTTGAACAAGGCGATGGAGGACTCCATCAACGTGCCCTTCGCCCAGCTCGTCTTCGACGTCGGCCACAGCAAGGTCCGTGAGGTGGCCAAGTCCACGGGCATCCTCGACGAGTCGATGAACCCGAACGACGACGCCTCGTTCGCGCTCGGCACCTCGACCCCCAGCGCCATCCGGATGGCCGACTCGTACGCCACCTTCGCCGCCTCGGGCACCCACCACGAGCCGTTCTCCGTGACCAGCGTGGAGAAGGACGGCAAGCCGCTGCCCGGTTTCGAGGCCCCCAAGCCGCAGCGGGCCATGGAAAACTCCATCGCGGACAACATCACCAAGGTGCTGGAGAACGTCGTCGAGAACGGCACCGGTACCAAGGCCAAGAAGCTGAACCGGCCGGTCGCGGGCAAGACCGGAACCACCGACAAGAACAAGTCGGCCTGGTTCGTCGGCTACACCCCGGAGCTGTCCACCGCCGTCACCCTGTTCCGCAGCGACCCCAACGCGAAGGGCCAGGGGCTGCAGTCCATGAACGGCGTGGGCGGCATCCCCTCCATCCACGGTGGTGACATCCCGGCCGTGATCTGGACGGAGTACATGAGCGAGGCGCTCAAGGGCACCCCGGTCAAGGACTTCCCGGAGCCCGACGAGATCGGCGTCGTCGCGAACGCCTCGGGCGCCCCCACCCCGGCCCCGCCGTCGCCCTCCGCCTCGCCCTCCGCCTCGCCCTCGCCGTCTCCGTCGAGCTCCCCGCCGACGGTGTCCCCGTCCCCGTCCAACGGGGGCAAGCCGTCCTGCAAGCCGTGGCAGCTGTACTGCGACCCGAACACCACGGGCGGGACGAACAGCGGCAACACCAACGGAGGCAACACCGACGGCGGCATGATCAACGGCGGTGCCGGCAACGGCGGTGCCAACGGGGGTGCCAACGGCGGATCGTCCGGCGGTACCGGCGGCGGGAGCGGGTTCCCGTCCTCGCCCACCTCGCACAAACCGGGCCGCCCCGGCGGTACCAGCTGGGGCACCACGACCGGCACCGGCGACTGACCGGCCGCCGCCGTCCTGACGAGGGCCGTCGCACACCGTGCGGCGGCCCTCCCCCGTGCCCGGCCCGGTACGGCAGGATGAGCGCATGACGAAGGTGCACGAGGAACGGCCCGTACTGCCCACCCAGCAGGACGAGGTCGCCGCGGCCGGCAGCGAGCTCATCGGCGGCCCGATCGGGCGCCATGCCCGGCTGGGCGGCCAGTGGCTGAGCCCCGTCCGGGTCGTGGTCCTCGTCGCGCTCGGCATGTTCGCGCTGGGCATGGTGCAGAAGCTGCCCTGCTACGACTGGGCGTGGTTCCGCGGTGCCGGCTCGCAGTACACCCACGCCTGCTACTCCGACATCCCGCACCTGTACGTCGTACGCGGCTTCGCCGACGGCCTCGTCCCCTACTGGGACAAGCTCTCCGGCGACATGGAGTATCTCGAGTACCCCGTGCTCACCGGATTCTTCATGCAGATCGCCGCCTGGCTGACCCCCGGCAGCGGCTCCATGCAGCACCGGGAGCAGATGTACTGGATGGTCAACGCGGGCATGCTGATGGTCTGCACCGCGGTCATCGCCGTGTGCGTCGCCCGCACCCACCGCCGCCGGCCGTGGGACGCCCTGCTCCTGGCCCTCGCGCCCGCCTTCGCGCTCACCGCGACGATCAACTGGGACCTGCTGGCCCTCGCCCTGACCGCGGTGGCGATGCTCATGTGGTCCCGCGGCCGGACCGTGCTGTTCGGCGTGTTCATCGGCCTGGCCACCGCGGCGAAGCTGTACCCGGTGCTGCTGCTCGGCGTGCTCTTCGTGCTCTGCCTGCGGGCCGGGAAATGGCGCGCCTTCCTGCAAGCCCTCCTGGGGGCGGCCGGCGCCTGGCTCGTCGTGAACGGGCCCGTCATGTACTTCGCCTGGGACGGCTGGAAGAAGTTCTACACCTTCAGCCAGGAGCGGCCCATCGACTTCGGCTCCGTCTGGCTGCTGATCTCCCAGCGCTCCGGCAACCCCATGACGGACGCCAACACCTACGCCACCGTCCTGACGCTGCTGCTCTGCGCGGGGATCGCGCTGCTCACGCTGACCGCCCCCCGCCGCCCGCGCTTCGCGCAGCTGGCCTTCCTGGTCGTGGCCGCCTTCATCCTGGCCAACAAGGTCTACTCGCCGCAGTACGTGCTGTGGCTCATCCCGCTGGCCGCACTGGCCCGCCCGCGCTGGCGGGACTTCCTGATCTGGCAGGCCGGCGAGGTCGTGTACTTCCTCGGGATCTGGTTCTACCTCGCCTACACGACCAGCGGGGACAAGCACCAGGGCCTGCCCGTGGAGGGCTACCAGGTGGCTATCGCCGCGCATCTCCTGGCGACGGTCTACCTCTGCGCGGTCGTCGTACGCGACGTCCTGATGCCCGAACGCGACGTCGTACGGCGCGACGGCTCGGACGACCCCTCCGGCGGTGTCCTGGACGGGGCGGAGGACGTCTTCGTGCTGTCGGACGCCGCGAGGGCGCCGCGTTACGCGACGCCCTCGGAGGGACAGCGGGTCGACTGGGGCCTCGGCCCCAGGGACTGACCGCGAGACTCAGGCGTCGAGCACCCGGTCGAACTGCGTGGTGGTGTGGCGCAGGTGCGCCACCAGCTCGTCGCCGACCTTGGGTTCACTCGCGTCCGAGGGCACGAACAGGATCGACACCTGCATGTGCGGGGGCTCCGCGAACCAGCGCTGCTTGCCCGCCCATACGAACGGCGACAGGTTCCGGTTCACGGTGGCCAGACCGGCGCGGGCGACGCCCTTGGCGCGCGGCATCACCCCGTGCAGGGCCTTGGGGGCCTCCAGGCCCACCCCGTGCGAGGTGCCGCCCGCGACCACGACCAGCCAGCCGTCGGAGGCGGCCTTCTGCTGCCGGTAGCCGAAACGGTCCCCCTTGGCCACGCGCGTGACGTCGAGGACCGCGCCGCGGTACTCCGTCGCCTCGTGGTCGCCGAGCCACAGCCGGGTGCCGATACGGGCCCGGAAACGGGTCTGTGGGAACTGCTGCTGGAGCCGCGCCAGTTCCTCGGCCTTGAGGTGGCTGACGAACATGGTGTGCAGCGGCAGGCGGGCCGCGCGCAGCCGGTCCATCCAGCCGATGACCTCCTCGACGGCGTCGGAGCCGTCCGGGCGGTCCAGCGGCAGGTGCAGGGCGAAGCCCTCCAGCCGGACGTCCTCGATCGCGGACTGGAGCTGGCCCAGGTCCTGCTCCGAGACGCCGTGGCGGCGCATCGAGCTCATGCACTCGATGACCACGCGGGCGCCGACCAGGCCGCGGACCCCGTCCACCGAGGACACCGAGCGGATCACCCGGTCCGGCAGCGGCACCGGTTCCTCGCCCCGCCGGAACGGGGTGAGGACCAGCAGGTCACCGCCGAACCAGTCCTTGATGCTCGCGGCCTCGTACGTCGTCCCGACGGCCAGGACGTCGGCGCCCATACGGGTCGCCTCCTCGCACAGCCGCTCGTGGCCGAAGCCGTAGCCGTTGCCCTTGCAGACCGGGATCAACCCGGGGAACTGGTCCGCGACCTGCTTCTGGTGCGCACGCCAGCGCGCGGTGTCGACGTAGAGCGTGAGCGCCATGCCCGTCCGGAGCCTCTCTGGAAAGCCGCTTGGTGCAGCGGTGCTGTGTGTATGGGTGGGGCGGAAGTGCCGGTCAGCGGCGCGACATGTAGATGTCGAGCGCCTTGTGCAGCACCTTGTTGAGCGGGAAGTCCCACTCGCCGACGTACTCGACGGCCTCGCCGCCCGTGCCGACCTTGAACTGGATCAGACCGAACAGGTGGTCGTTCTCGTCCAGCGTGTCACTGATGCCGCGCAGGTCATAGACGCTCGCCCCGAGCGCGTACGAGTCGCGCAGCATCCGCCACTGCATCGCGTTCGAGGGACGCACCTCGCGCTTGTGGTTGGCGGAGGCGCCGTACGAGTACCAGACGTGCTGGCCGACGGTGAGCATCGTGGCGGCTGCCAGCGGCTCCCCCTCGTGCGTCGCGATGTACAGGCGCATCCGGTTGGGGTCCTCGGAGTTGAGGGCCGTCCACTGGCGCTGGAAGTAGCTGAGCGGGCGCGGGCGGAACTTGTCGCGCTCGGCCGTGATCTCGTACAGGTGCTGCCAGGTCGGCAGGTCGTCGTAGCCGCCCTGGACCACCTCGACGCCGGCCTTCTCGGCCTTCTTGATGTTGCGGCGCCACAGCTGGTTGAAGCCCTTGAGGACATCGTCCAGCGAGCGGTTGGCCAGCGGCACCTGGAAGACGTAGCGGGGCTGGACGTCGCCGAATCCGGCGCCGCCGTCCTCGGCCTGCTGCCAGCCCATGCGGCGCAGCTTGTCGGACACCTCGAAGGCGCGGGGCTCGATGACCGAGGCCTCCACGTCGCGCAGGCGCTTGACGTCCGGGTCCTGGATGCCGGCCTTGATCGCGGTCGCGTTCCAGCGGCGGATGACGACGGGCGGGCCCATCTTCACGGTGAAGGCGCCCTGCTGCTTGAGGTGCGCCAGCATCGGCTGCAGCCACTCCTCGAGATTCGGGGCGTACCAGTTGATGACCGGGCCCTCGGGGAGGTACGCGAGGTAGCGCTTCACCTTGGGCAGCTGGCGGTACAACACGAGGGCGGCACCGACGAGTTCACCGGACCCGTCGAACCAGCCGAGGTTCTCCGAGCGCCACTCGTTCTTCACGTCGGCCCACGCCGGGACCTGGCAGTGGCTAGCGGAGGGCAGGCTCTGGAGGTACCCCAGATGCTGCTCTCGGCTGATGGTCCTCAGGGACAGGCTCATGCGGGGTGTCTCCTCCGGCGGCTTCGCTGGCTATGGCGCGAAGCCTACTGCGACGGGGGCGCCACCCTTATGGGGGACGGGCCGGGCCCGGGCCTGTGGCGGCCGGCGCCCCCCTCGCGGAGGAACCCGGTCAGCCCGCCCAGCCGCCGAAGAGGCCGCCGTGTGCCATGCCGAGGTAGAAGCCCACGGCCGCGGCGCCCAGCCCGATGATCAGTGCGAAGCGCTCGCGTGTCGTCTCCGAGATGAACTGTCCGTAGGCGCCGGTCAGGATCCCGATCAGCCCGGTCCACGAGCTGAGCAGGTGCAGATGGTGGAAGAAGCCCGTGATGAACGCCACGGCGCCGAGGACCAGGGTGACCGCCATCAGGGTGTCCTGAAGCGGGTGGGGCTTGCCGTCGGTCGCGAAGAGCGAGATGGAGGACTGGGGTCGCATTGCCTGTGCCATCGGAAGGCACCTCCTGGCTGAAGCGGACCGGTGCTGCGGGCCGCCTCCGAAGGAGTCGGAGGCATAGCACCGAGCACACCCGATGGATACAGAGTGTGGCCTTCTCCCGCCGGATTTCAACCGGAAGGAGTCGAGCAGGTAGTCTGTACGGTCTGCGCGGTGTCTGTTCTCTGGATGCCGTGCGTACGCATCACGACCCTCCTGCCACGGAACGACCGTGGCCGCTGAGTCCAAAGGAGGTGGGTTCCACATGCGTCACTACGAAGTGATGGTCATCCTCGACCCCGATCTCGAGGAGCGCGCTGTCTCCCCGCTGATCGAGAACTTCCTCTCCGTCGTCCGTGAGGGCAACGGAAAGGTCGAGAAGGTCGACACCTGGGGCCGTCGTCGTCTCGCTTACGAGATCAAGAAGAAGCCCGAGGGCATCTACTCGGTCATCGACCTTCAGGCCGAGCCTGCGGTCGTCAAGGAGCTTGACCGACAGATGAACCTGAACGAGTCGGTTCTCCGGACCAAGGTCCTTCGCCCCGAGACCCACTGAACTTCGGTTCAGCGGTAATCGGGAACGAGTAGCACAGCAGCCCAGCAGCAAATCCCCGCCGAGAGGTTCATCCATGGCAGGCGAGACCGTCATCACGGTCGTCGGCAATCTCGTCGACGACCCCGAGCTGCGCTTCACCCCCTCGGGTGCGGCGGTCGCGAAGTTCCGTGTCGCGTCCACCCCCCGCACCTTCGACCGCCAGACCAATGAGTGGAAGGACGGCGAGAGCCTGTTCCTGACCTGCTCGGTGTGGCGGCAGGCGGCCGAGAACGTCGCCGAGTCCCTTCAGCGGGGCATGCGCGTCATCGTGCAGGGCCGGCTGAGGCAGCGGTCGTACGAGGACCGTGAGGGTGTCAAGCGCACGGTCTACGAGCTGGACGTCGAGGAAGTCGGCCCCAGCCTGAAGAACGCCACGGCCAAGGTCACCAAGACCACCGGTCGCGGTGGCCAGGGTGGATACGGCGGCGGTCAGCAGCAGGGCGGCGGCGGTGGCAACTGGGGCGGAGCCCCCAGCGGTGCCGCGCCTCAGGGCGGCGGAGCTCCCTCCGACGACCCGTGGTCGTCCAGCGCGCCGGCCGGTGGCCAGGCGCAGCAGGGCGGCGGCGGGGGCGGTTGGGGCGGAAGCTCCGGCGGCTCCGGCGGTGGCTACTCGGACGAGCCGCCCTTCTAGGGCAGCTCGCATCCCCACTTCTTGATCACACAGGAGAGACACAATGGCGAAGCCGCCTGTGCGCAAGCCTAAGAAGAAGGTCTGCGCGTTCTGCAAGGACAAGACCGCGTACGTGGACTACAAGGACACGAACATGCTGCGGAAGTTCATTTCCGACCGCGGCAAGATCCGTGCCCGCCGCGTTACCGGCAACTGCACGCAGCACCAGCGTGACGTCGCCACGGCCGTGAAGAACAGCCGTGAGATGGCGCTGCTGCCCTACACGTCCACCGCGCGATAAGGAAAGGGTGACCGACTAATGAAGATCATCCTGACCCACGAGGTCAATGGCCTCGGTGCCGCTGGCGACGTCGTCGACGTCAAGGACGGCTACGCTCGCAACTACCTGATCCCGCGTCGCTTTGCGATCCGCTGGACCAAGGGTGGCGAGCAGGACGTGGCGCAGATCCGCCGCGCCCGCAAGATCCACGAGATCTCGACCATCGAGCAGGCCAACGAGGTCAAGGCCAAGCTCGAGGCCGTCAAGGTCCGTCTGGCCACCCGCTCGGGTGACGCCGGTCGTCTCTTCGGTTCCGTCACGCAGTCCGACATCGCCACGGCGATCGAGGCTTCCGGTGGCCCGAAGGTCGACAAGCGCCGCGTTGAGCTGGGCTCGCCGATCAAGACCCTCGGTTCGTACCAGGTCTCCGTGCGTCTGCACGCCGAGGTCCTCGCGAACGTGGGCATCGAGGTCGTCGCCGCCTAAGTGCTGCGCACGAAGGGCCGCACCCCTTGGGGGTGCGGCCCTTCGTCGTTCCCGGGGCGGGGCGGGGCGATGTTTCACGTGAAACACGGCCGGCTCCCGCGCGGACCCATGTTTCACGTGAAACATGGGGCCCGAGGATGACAGCCGAGTGACGGGGCGGCCGGGGTGCCCGAGCGGTCGCGGGCTAGCGCGTGGCCCCGGCGACCAGCCACCGGCCCGAGCGGGAGCGCAGCTGGAGCGTGGCCATCCGGACCAGCATCATCAGGGCCATGGCCCACCAGAGGGCCGTCAGACCGCCTCCCAGGGCCGGGAGCAGGAGAGCGGCCGGGGCGAACACGGCGAGGGTCAGCAGCATGGCCCAGGCGAGGTAGCGGCCGTCGCCCGCGCCCATCAGGACTCCGTCGAGGACGAAGACGATTCCGGAGACGGGCTGCGAGAGGGCGACGACCAGCATCGCGGGCAGCAGCGCGTCCTCGACCGCCGGGTCGCTGGTGAACAGCGGGATGAAGACGGGGCGGGCCAGGACGACCAGCAGGCCGAGCACGATGCCCGCGGCGATTCCCCACTGCACCATGCGCCGGCAGACGGCCTTGGCCCCCTCGGTGTCCCCGGCACCCAGGTAGCGGCCGATGATGGCCTGCCCGGCGATCGCGATCGCGTCCAGGGCGAAGGCGAGCAGGGTCCAGAGGGACAGCAGGATCTGGTGCGCTGCGACGTCCGCGTCGCCCAGCCGGGCAGCCACGGCGGTGGCGATCATCAGGATCGCGCGCAGTGACAGGGTGCGGACCAGCAGGGGTACGCCCGCCTGCGCGCAGGCCCGGATGCCCGCCCGGTCGGGACGCAGGGAGGCGCCGTTCTTGCGGGCGCCGCGGACGACCACGTACAGGTAGACGGCTGCCATGGCGCACTGGGCGATGACCGTGCCCCAGGCGGAGCCGGCGATGCCGAGACCGGCGCCGTAGACGAAGGCGACGTTCAGGACGCCGTTGAGGGTGAAGCCTCCGATGGCCACGTACAGCGGGGTCCGGGTGTCCTGGAGGCCGCGGAGGACGCCGGTGGCGGCCAGCACCATGAGCATCGCGGGGATGCCGAGGGCGGAGATCCGCAGATAGGTGATCGCATAGGGCGCGACGTTGTCGGAGGCCCCGAAGAGGGAGATCAGCCAGGGCGCCGCAGGCAGGACGACCGCGACGACGGCCGCGCCGAGCAGCAGGGCGAGCCAGATGCCGTCCATGCCCTGCCGGATGGCGGCCTGGAGGTCACCCGCTCCCACCCGCCGGGCGACGGCCGCCGTGGTGGCGTAGGCCAGGAAGACGAAGACGCTCACGGCGGTCATGAGCAGAGCGGCTGCGACGCCCAGGCCGGCCAGCTGGGGGGTGCCCAGGTGCCCCACGATGGCGCTGTCGGCCATCACGAAGAGGGGTTCGGCGACGAGGGCTCCGAACGCGGGGACCGCGATAGCGAGTATCTCGCGGTCGTGCCGTCTCGGGGCAGCCTTCGGTGCTGTGGGGGCCTGTGTCATGTGCTCAATCTAATCTTCCACAGGTAATGGATGCAAGACCCTTTGGATCCTTACCGACGCGTTGACTTGCGCGTTCTCCGCACCCCGTTGGAGGCGATCTCGAGACCGTGGCCAAGATTTTTCTTCCCCACGGCTCGGGAGAGGAGAAATGCCAGGTCAGATGGGGTGTGGGGGTGGGTCAGGTGATTTTGTCCACAGCGTCGTCCCCCGGTCCGTGCACAGCTTCGGGGGAGTTACCCACAGCATTGGCGCCGTCGTCCACATCTCATCCACACACCCTGTGGATAACAAGATTGGCTGACGTCGCTCGCGGGCCTACCGTGGTTCGTTGCCCCGACGCGCCGAGAGCCGATCCGGGCACCCCATTTGTCAGAGCCGTGTCGTAGAAAGAGTGACACGGCGAGGTCCGCTTGGCGGACGGGAGGAGGCGGCCCGGTGAGCATGCCCGAGCCCATGGACGACCCCTGGGCCGACAGCGGTCCAGGTGACCGTCTGCCCACCCGCTCGCGCCGTAACAGCGAAGGCCGCGGCCGCGGGGACGAGCAGCAGGACCGGGGCCGCGAGGGCGGCTCGTGGGACGGTGGCGGTGGCGGCTTCGAGCGCGTCCCCCCGCAGGACCTCGATGCCGAGCAGTCGGTTCTCGGCGGCATGCTGCTCTCCAAGGACGCGATCGCCGACGTGGTCGAGGTCCTCAAGGGCCACGACTTCTACCGGCCGTCCCACGAGACGATCTACCAGGCCATCCTCGACCTCTACGCCAAGGGCGAGCCGGCCGACCCGATCACGGTCGGCGCCGAGCTGACCCGGCGCGGCGAGATCAGCAAGGTCGGCGGGGCCTCGTACCTGCACACCCTGGTCCAGTCCGTTCCGACCGCGGCCAATGCCGAGTACTACGCGGAGATCGTCCACGAGAGAGCCGTACTGCGGCGTCTCGTCGCCGCCGGTACGAAGATCACGCAGATGGGATACGCGGCCGACGGCGACGTCGACGAGATCGTCAACAGCGCCCAGGCCGAGATCTACGCCGTCACCGAGCAGCGCACCTCCGAGGACTACCTGCCCCTCGGCGACATCATGGAAGGCGCCCTCGACGAGATCGAGGCGATCGGATCGCGCAGCGGCCAGATGTCGGGAGTCCCGACGGGCTTCACCGACCTGGACTCGCTGACCAACGGCCTGCACCCCGGCCAGATGATCGTCATCGCGGCCCGTCCCGCCATGGGTAAGTCCACCCTCGCACTGGACTTCGCCCGGGCCTGTTCGATCAAGAGCAACCTGCCGAGCGTCATCTTCTCCCTCGAAATGGGCCGCAACGAGATCGCGATGCGCCTCCTCTCGGCGGAGGCCCGGGTGGCGCTGCACCACATGCGCTCGGGCACCATGACCGACGACGACTGGACCCGGCTGGCCCGCCGGATGCCGGATGTCTCCGCCGCCCCGCTGTACATCGACGACTCCCCGAACCTGTCGATGATGGAGATCCGGGCGAAGTGCCGCCGGCTCAAGCAGCGCAACGACCTCTCGCTCGTCGTCATCGACTACCTCCAGCTGATGCAGTCCGGTGGCTCCCGCCGTCCCGAGAGCCGTCAGCAGGAGGTCTCGGACATGTCCCGAAACCTCAAGCTGCTGGCCAAGGAGCTGGAGGTCCCGGTGATCGCGCTCTCCCAGCTGAACCGTGGTCCCGAGCAGCGCACCGACAAGAAGCCGATGGTCTCCGACCTGCGTGAATCCGGCTCCATCGAGCAGGACGCCGACATGGTCATCCTGCTCCACCGCGAGGACGCGTACGAGAAGGAGTCCCCCCGCGCGGGCGAGGCGGACCTGATCGTGGCGAAGCACCGTAACGGCCCCACGGCCACCATCACCGTCGCCTTCCAGGGCCACTACTCCCGCTTCGTGGACATGGCCAACACGTAGCCGTCCCGTGCAGGCGAGGCGCGGCCAGGTTTCCTGGTCGCGTTTGGCTGCCTTCAGCCAGGCTGGAAGAACGCGAGCATTTTCTGGGCGGCGTCCGGCGACATGAGCAATTCCTGGATGTCCGCGGACATCCGGGCGGCAGCGCTGGTGCGTTCGAACATCTCGCGTTCGTACTCTTCGACGGCGGCGGGAAGGTCGTCCGGCTGCGCGGCCAGCGCGAGACCGAGTAGGGCGCCGTCGAGCAGCGCCATGTTGGCGCCCTCTCCCACCGGCGGCATCAGGTGCGCGGCATCGCCGAGCAGCGTGACGCCCGGCGTCGACGGCCAGGTCAGGCCGACCGGGAGAGTGGTGATCGCCCGTGGCACGACCGTGTCGTCGCAGGCGGCGATCAGCGCGGTGAACCGTGGGTCCCAGCCGGGGAGAAGGTCGATCAGCCGCGCCCGGGCGGCGGCCGGGTCGTCGAACGGGATCCCGCTGGTGGCGAACCAGTCCTCGGCGGTGTTGTAGAAGCTGAGGCCGATGCGAACGCGGCCGTCGCCGTTGCGCTGCGCCGCCAGGGACATTCCGTTGCCGAGCACCCAGTAACTGCCGCGCCCGACCATGGCCGCGAGGTCGGGGTGTGTGCGGTCGATATCGGGAATGCCGACCTCGACGACGTTCTGGCCGATATGTACCGGGCGGGCGTCGGTGAGCAGCGCGCGGACCCGGGACTGCGCGCCGTCCGCGCCGACCAGCAGGTCATACCTCGCACTGCTGCCGTCGGCGAAGTGCAGCAGGCCGTTGTCGGCGGATCGGAACGCGTGCCCCCAGCGCACCACGCCATCGGGGAGGGAATCCAGCAGCAGGTCGCGCAGATCGGCGCGGTCGACCTCGGGTCGCTCGAGCGGGGCGTCGTCGGGCGTGTCCTCCTGGAGCAGCAGGGTGCCATCCGGCTCTAGAAGACGCATGTCCTGGCCTTCGCCGCGGGCAATCGCGTGGAACTGGTCGATCAGACCGGCCTCGTGCAGCGCCCGCTGGCCGGAGTGGATGTCGAGCATGCCGCCCTGGCCGCGCGCACCGCGTGACGATTCCCGTTCGTAGACGACGGAATCTATGCCGTTCACGTGCAGCACACGGGCGAGAGCCAGGCCGCCGAGGCCGGCTCCGACGATGGCGATGGTCATGGTCGTCTCCCTTGATACGCCGTACTGGTCGATACACTGTATCGCCCGATGCGATGTATGGTGAGCGGCATGTTGGTGTGGGAGAGGCCGGAGCCGCCGAATCGACCCGTTCCGGCCCCGTTGAGCCGGGAGCGGATCGTGCGAGCGGCGATCCAGCTGGCCGACGAGGACGGCCTGGACGCGGTGTCGCTGCGCAAGGTGGCCACCGCGCTGGACGTCCGTCCGATGCGGCTGTACGGCTACATCGCCAGCAAGGAGGAGTTGCTCGACCTGATGGTCGACGCCGTCCACGCCGAGATCCGGCCGGCCGGAGACGGCTGGCGGGAGGTCCTCCGGTCTCTAGCCGAAGCCATTCGCCACGCCGCTCACGAGCACGAATGGCTCGCCGATCTACTGGGCGGCCGACCCCAGCTCGGGCCGCACGCGCTGGCCAGTGGGGAGACCGTGGTGGCCGCACTGGGCGAGGTCGGCTTGGACGCCATCATGCCGGTGGTCGCCGCAGTCAACGCCTACGCGATCGGCGCGGTGCGTCGGGAGATCGCCGAGCGGCGTGCCGAGCGGGCCACCGGGATGGACGAGAAGCGTTGGCAGGCCTCACTAGGGCCCTATCTGGAACGGACCTTCGCCACGGGCCGGTTCCCCGCCCTGGCCACGGTGGTGCGCGATGCCGCCCACCTGGACGCCGACCACACCTTCCGGATGGGCCTCGACTTCCTGCTCGACGGCATTGAAGCCCGCATCTCGAGGTGACGCCGGCACGTCGATGCCCGCCGTCCTCGCCTGGCGGTCTCCAGACCCCGCACCCTGCGGTGAATACAAGTGGCGCGGTGACTTTCCCGTCGGGGAACCTAGGGATCATGAACGCCCTTTCTGAAGACCTGGAACTGCTCCCAGCCACCCGGCGCGCTCTGCGCCACCGCATCGCCGTCGCGCAGCGCGACGGACGTGCCCCGTCCGTGGTGGCCGCCGTGGCCCGCGGCGGTGAGGTGGTCTGGGAGGGATCCCGGACCAGCGTCGAGGGCCACGGCCCGGACGGGAACGTGCAGTACCGGATCGGCTCGATCAGCAAGACGTTCACCGCTGTCCTGGTGATGCGACTGCGGGACGAGGGGCTGCTGGAGCTCGGGGATCCGGTGGAGAAGCATCTTCCGGGGACCGGCGTCGGCGAGGTGACCGTCCGCCAGCTGCTCGCCCATACGGGCGGGTTGGCGGCGGAGACGCCGGGGGAGTGGTGGGAACGGTCCCCGGCCGCGCTGCGGCCGGGGCTCCCGGACGTGCTGGGCGACCGGCCCTTCCGGCACGAGCCCGGCACGCGGCACCACTACTCCAACCCGGGCTACACGCTGCTGGGCTCCCTCGTGGAGGCGGTGCGCGGGAAGCCGTGGGAGGAGGTGCTGCGGGCCGAGGTCCTGGAGCCGCTCGGGCTGGACCGTACGACGGCGCAGCCGCAGGCCCCGCATGCGGGGGGCTGGGCGGTGCACCCCTGGGCGGACGTGATGATGCCCGAGCCGCTGGAGGACCTGGGACTGATGGCTGCGGCCGGCCAGCTGTGGTCCACCGCAAGGGACTTGGCCCGGTTCGCGGTGTTCCTCGTGCAGGGCGACGAGCGGGTGCTGAACGCGCGATCGCTGCGGGAGATGCGTACGGCGGCCGCTCCCCCGGAGCCGGGTTCGGCCGACTTCGGCTACGGACTCGGGCTTCAGCTGATCGACGGTGGCGGGCGCCGGCTCGTGGGGCACAGCGGTTCGCTGCCCGGGTTCGTCGCGGGGCTGTGGCTGAGCGAGCCGGACGACTTGGCGGTGGTGGTGCTGGCCAACTGCACGTCGGGGCTGCCGGCCACGGCGGTGGCCGCTGACCTGGTGGCGATCGTGGCGGACGCGGAGCCCCGGTTCCCGGAGCCGTGGCGGCCGTTCCGAGAGGCGGATCCGGTGGCCCTTGAGCTCTGCGGTCCCTGGTACTGGGGCACTTCGGCCCAGGTGATCCGGCTGACGTACGACGGGATGCTGGAACTGGCGCCGGTGGGGGCGACGGGCCGTACGGCCAGGTTCCGTGCGGAGGCCGATGGCAGCTGGACGGGCCTCAACGGCTACTACGCGGGAGAGACGCTGCGGGCCGTGCGCCGGGAGGGCGGCGCGGTGAGCCACCTCGACCTGGGGTCGTTCGTGTTCACCCGGGAACCCTACGACCCCCAGTCCCCGGTCCCCGGCGGTGTCGACCCCGAGGGCTGGCGGGGCATCGGCTAGAGACACCGGCGGACCGCCGGCCTCCTAGACCGCCGGCCTCCTGGACCGCCTTGCCCCCTAGACCACCAGCTCACGCTCCAGCGGGGTGCGGAAGCGCGGCGTGATGCGGGCCTCGCCGATCCATTCGGCGAGGCGGGCGGCCTCGGCGGCGATCGCCTTCTCGGCGGCGTGACCGGGGTCGCTCAGCAGCCGCCAGACGACCTCTCCGTCGGGGCGCTGGGCCCAGCCGCCGACGATCTCGCCGTTCCACCAGACGGTCGGGCCGATGTTGCCCGCGTAGTCGAAGAGGGCGGTCCGGTGGGCCGGGTCGAGGTGGAAGCCGCGGTCGGCCCAGCCCATGCCGCTGGGGTCCAGGCCGGGCAGCAGCGCCGCCCAGGGCTCCGGGGCGGGTTCGGGTCCGGTGTCACCGGGGCTGACCAGGGCGGTGCTGCCGTCGTCCAGGCGTACCCGGTCGGGCCCGACGGCTGCGAGGGCCTTGCGTACGTCGGTGAGGGTCCAGCCGGTCCACCACTTGAGGTCGGCCTCCGTGGCCGGGCCGTAGGCGTGCAGCCAGCGACGGGCGATCTCGGCGCGGGCATCGGCGGCCGGCAGGGCCGGCCACGGCTCCGTATGGACCCAGCGGTACTGGCTGGAGGTCCACGAACCGCGCGGACGGTCACGGCGGATCCGGCCGTCGGCGGCCAGCAGGCGGATCACCCGGGTCGCCACGCCGGTCTCGGTCTCGTACTTCTTTCCGCGGCCGATGGTGATCTTCTGCCGCAGGGCGGGCACGGCGGCGGAGAGCTGGCTGCCGGTGGTGGCGCCACGGGCGTCGAGGGCATCGAGCGCGGCCGCCTCGGCACGGGCCAGCCACTCGGCGTCCAGGCCCTGTCCGTCCTCCTCGAGGTGCTTGAGGAGGGCCCTGCGCTCCTTGGCCGCGATGCCCCGGGCGGAGGACGCGTCCACGTAAGGGGCCAGTTCGGTGGAGACGGCGAAGAGGGTGTTGCGCATGCTGAGCAGCCGGACGAGACTCACGTCCTCGTAGAGGGCCTGTTCGATCACGGCGGGACGGCCTTCGGTGAGCCGGGCCCGGGCGGAGAGGAACACCGTCGCGGCATCGGTGGCGTGCAGGGCGACGACCGCGTCCGCCGCCTCGGGCACGCCGGCCGCGCGGGCCGATGGAGCCAGACGATGTCGGCGGCCGAGGCGGTGGCGGCGCTCGGCGGTGGTGACGAGAGGAAGGCTGGCGCTCATCCTCCAGATCGTAGGCCGGACCACTGTCAGCGGTCCGGCCCTTCGGAACGCCGGTCAGAGCTGCAGTTTGAAGCCGACGTGGGAGGCGGTGAAGCCGAGCCGCTCGTAGAAGCGGTGGGCATCGGTTCGCGTCACGTCGGAGGTCAGCTGGACCAACTGGCAGTTCTCCAGGCGCGACTGCTCGATCGCCCATTCGATGAACCGGGTTCCCAGGCCGCTGCCGCGTTCGTCGGCGTGGACACGGACGCCTTCGATGATGGAGCGGGTGGCTCCCTTGCGGGAGAGGCCGGGGACGATGGTGAGCTGGAGCGTGCCCACGACCCGGTCTCCGCGGACCGCGACCACGACGTGCTGGTTGGGGTCGTCGGTGAGCCGCTTGAGAGCGGCGATGTACGGGCTGAGGTCGTCCGGGGACTCGCGGGTCGCACCCAGCGGGTCATCGGCCAGCATGGCGACGACTGCGGGCAGATCGGCCTCGGTGGCGGGGCGGATGGCGAGCTCGGGAGTGGTGGGGGCGGTCATACGGTGGTTCCTTTCTCAGCCTGCGGCGACGGTCAGCGGTGCCCAGCGGCGGGTCCAGTCGCCGGGCAGTCCGGGGATGTCGCGGGTCATCACGGAGTTGAAGGCGACCGAGTCGAGCCCGCGGTCCTTGAGCCAGCCGAGGAGTTCCTCGTGCCGCACGTCGACATCGGTCCGCAGGGGCCGGTCGGTGGCGGCGGCCAGGGCGGTCACGAGGGCCTGGGCCACGGAGGTGTCGTGGGCGATCAGCGGGCCGACGACATGGGTCTCCATGTTGGGCCAGATGGCGGCGTAGCCGGTGAGCTCACCGGCGCTGTCCTCGGCGACGAGGAGCCGGTCCGCGAAGGCGGGCAGCCGCGTGATCATGTGCGTCCGGTCGGTGCCGAACACCTCGGTGTCCAGCCTGATGATCCGCGGCAGGTCCTCGGCCGTTGCCGGCCTGACCGGGATCGCGCGGGCCCCGGAGGCCGGGGGCTCCGGCCGGAAGGCGCCCTTGAGCATTTCCGCGCGGCCGGTGGTGTCGAATCCGAGCTCCTCGTAGAGAGGGCGGCCGTAGGGGGTGGCGTGGAGGGTGAGTGCGACGCCCTTGAGCACATCGTCGCAGACATGGGCCATCAGACGTCGGCCCAGACCCTGACGGGCGTACCGGTCAGCCACGAGGACCATTCCGATGGCGGCGAGTTCCGGGGCGGAAGAGGTACCGCCGTATCGGCTGACCACGCAAGCCGAGGCGAGTCCTCGTCCATCGGGGGCGTCGGTGCCGTAGCCGTCGCCGGCGGCGAGGAGCAGTCCCCACTTGTGTTCCTCGCGGGGCCAGCCGCGGTCTTCGGAGAGGTCGGCGCAGTGACGGAGATCGTCCATGGTCAGCGCGCGGATCGGTAGGTCGGTGAGCTGTGGTGGTGTCACCGGCCCAGAGTGGATCATCAGCTGCCGGGGAGTCCAGAGATTTGGAAAGTCGGCTGAACGAGGAGAGCGCGGGGGCGACCTCGACGTTTCACGTGAAACGGCTCGATGTTTCACGTGAAACATCGGACCGTTCCGGTGAGGCAGGCTTCGTTTCACGTGAAACACGCTGTTTCACGTGAAACACAGGAGCTAGCCTCGACAGCCATGAAGCTCCTCCACCTTTTCGACCTCGACGGCACCCTGATGTACGGCTCGGCCGCACCCGTGGAGATCTCCCGGCAGCTTGGCCTGACCGACGAGATCGCCGAGCTGGAGCGGGCGTTCGCCGCGCTGGAGATCGGGCCGCACGAGTTCTCCGTGGCGGCGCACGCACTGTGGTCGGAGCTGACTCCCGCGCATGTCCGGGCGGCATTCGACGGCGCCCCTTGGCTGGCGGGGATCCGCGACGTCTGGCAGGAGATCCGTGAACGAGGCGATCACTGTGCGGTGATCTCCCTGTCCCCCTCGTTCTTCGTGGAGCTGCTCCTGGAATGGGGCGCGGATGCCGCGCACGGCTCCGTCTACCCGGAGGTGCCCTTCACGGGGCCCCTGGACGTGTCCGGGATCCTGACCCCCGAGGGCAAGGTCGGCATCGCGGACCGGCTGTGTGCCCGGTTCGGCGTGACCCGGGACCAGTGCGTCGCGTACGGGGATTCCCTGACCGACTCCGTGCTCTTCGAGGCGGTGCCGAGGTCGGTGGCGATCAACGCGAGGCCGTATCTGGCGGCGCGAGCGACGTACGTGTACGAGGGCCGGGACCTGCGTGAGGCATACCAGCTTCTGGGGGTGGCACGCCCGGGAGTTGACGCATCTTAAGGGGAAAGAGGGTTCGAAACCCGGAATTCTCGCATTCCCCCGCAGGGCCATGGGGTGGCTGGCACGCTGTGAAACCCGGAACCACGGATTCGAGACCGTGGGGTGTGCAGACCGACCGAGATGCTTGAAGCGAGGCACCGCATGGAAGCTCCGCCCCCAAGATCGGCAAGACGGCGGACGGGCCGGATACCTTCCGGGGGCGGTGCGACCGAGCCTTCCCCCGATGCCGTGCTCATCCGCCGGACCCTCGCGGAGATCGCGCCCGTCGCCGAGAAGGTGACCTCGTACTTCTACGCCCTGGTGTTCACGGGGCATCCCGAGGTGCGGGGCATGTTCCCCGCCGCGATGGACACGCAGCGCGACCGGCTGCTGAAGGCGCTGTTGACCGCTGCGGAGCACATCGACGACCCCGAGGTACTCGTCCCCTATCTGCGCCGGCTGGGCACCGGCCACCGCAAGTACGGCACCATGGCGGCCCACTATCCGGTGGTGGGCGAAGCCCTGATCGGGGCGCTGGCCCGGTACGCGGAGCTGACCTGGGGGCCGGAGACCGAGGCCGCGTGGGTGCGTACGTACACCGCGATCTCCCAGATCATGATCGATGCGGCGGCCGAGGACGAGCGCAAGACCCCGGCATGGTGGCACGCGGAGGTGGTCTCCCACGATCTGCGCACCTCGGACATCGCCGTGCTCACGGTCCGCCCCGACCAGCCGTATCCGTTCCTCGCCGGCCAGTACACGAGCCTGGAGACCCCGTGGTGGCCGAGGGTCTGGCGGCACTACTCCTTCGCCTCGGCCCCGCGCGCGGACGGCCTCCTCTCCTTCCACATCAAGGCCGTTCCGGCGGGCTGGGTCTCCAACGCCCTGGTGCGGCACGCGCAGCCGGGGGACGTACTGCGCCTGGGTCCGCCGGCGGGGTCGATGGTGGTGGACCACTCGAACGACAACGGCATGCTGTGCCTGGGCGGAGGGACGGGGATCGCCCCGATCAAGGCGCTGATCGAGGACGTCGCCGAGCACGGTGAGCGGCGCCCGATGGAGGTGTTCTTCGGGGCACGCAGCGATCACGACCTGTACGACAAGGACACCCTGCTCGGACTCCAGCGCTCGCACCCGTGGCTGTCGGTACGTCCGGTGATCGGTGAGGGGCTGGCCGGGCAGCTGCCGCAGGCGGTCGGCGAACACGGGCCGTGGAGCTCGTACGACGCCTTCATCTCCGGGCCGCCGGCGATGATCCGCAGCGGTGTGGACGCGCTCAAGAGGATCGGGATCCCCGGGGAGCGGATCCGCTACGACGCGCTGGAGGAGCTGGCGGGCGTCGCGGGCTGAGACCGGTGCCCGCCGGCTCCTGGAGGAACTCAGCCGAGGTCGGGGGCGTGCATGGCGCGCACGCCTTCGATGTTGCCGTCGAGGTAGTGACGCAGGGACAGCGGGACGAGGTGCACGGCGGCGATGCCGACCCGGCTGAACGGGACGCGGACGATCTCGTACTCGCCTTCGGGCTCGTCGATCTCGGGGCCGTGCCGCTGGGCGGGATCCATCGACTCGAGGTGGCAGACGAAGAAGTGCTGCACCTTCACGCCGGTCACCCCACCACCGGCGATGTGCTCCACGGTGTCGACGAAGCAGGGCACCACATCAGAGATCTTCGCGCCGAGTTCTTCGTGGACCTCCCGGTGGAGTGCGTCGACGACGGTGGCGTCCGAGGACTCCACTCCCCCGCCTGGGGTGAGCCAGTACGGGTCGACGCCGGGCCTGGTGCGCTTGATGAGGATCAGGTCGTCACCGTCGAGCAGGATCGCGCGGGCGGTGCGTTTGACCACGGGACGTTCGGTCATGGGAGAAGGTTGGCCCACAGTTCCGCTTCTGAAACGCGGGCCTGCGAAACACGCGCGGGCCCGAGCCCGGCCGCTCACCAGTCCACGGCGGCGCGCAGCAGCCGGTCGTGGGCCCGGGCGAGGTGGGCGAGGGCGAGGCTGCCGGTCCGTACGGCGAGGAACCAGGTGCGCAGCGGCGGCACGGCGGGCTCCAGCAGCGGGACGATCTGCCGGCGGTCGAGGGCGTCCTGGCACAGGTAGCGGGGCAGGACGGCGAGACCGCCACCGGCCCGTACGCATTCCAGTACCGCCCTCAGGTCGGGTGCGACCACCGTGGCGGCGGCCTCGGGAAGGCAGTCGAAGACGGCGGCCCAGTAGCGGGTGACGAGGGGCAGGCTCTCGTGGACTTCGACGACCGGGATCCCGTCGAGGGCGGCCGGTGCGGCCGGGCTCTTGTCGCGCAGCAGTTCCGTATCGACGAGGGCGGCCCAGTAGGGCGCGGCGACCAGGACCTGTTCCTCGTCGCAGAGGGCGGTGGCGGTGAACAGTCCGCCGCGGGGGCGGGCGGTGGTGACCACGATGTCGTGCTGTCCGGAGGCCAGCCCGTCGAGGGTCTCCTCGGCGTCGGTGGTCATGGCGGTCCGCAGGGTCTGACCCTGGCCGACCAGGGGTGCGAGGGCGGGGAGGACCCGCAGGCACAGGAACTCGGGCGGACCGGCGACGTGCAGGGTGCGTAAGCCTCCGGCGGCCTCCCGTTCGATCTCGGTGATCCGCAGCAGCGCGTCCAGGTGCGGGGCGGCCTTGTGGGCGAGTTCGTCCCCGATGGCCGTGGGTGTGACACCGCGGGCGCGCCGGTGGAAGAGGGGGCGCCCCAGCTGGCGTTCGAGGGTGCGGATCTGCGAGGTGACGGCGGGCTGGGACAGCCCGAGGAGGGCGGCGGCCCGGGTGAACGAGCCGGCCCGGTGCACGGCCACGAAGGTACGCAGCAGGGCCAGGTCCATGAGGGCCCCTCTCGGTGGGGGCCTTCAACTATAAATATGCCGATAGGCCCCTGTCGTTACCGTGATTGGACTCTGACGCAGAGTCAACTAGCCTTGTGGGCGTGGTTCTTCGCGCGCGGAACCCGAAGCGGTCCGAGCCACTAGGGGGGAGGCTCGGACCGCGTTTCCGCCCCTGCTCAGAGGCTCTGACCAGCGGAATCCAAGGCCCGCAGCACATCGGTGACCAGGTCTTCGGTGTCCTCGGCCCCGGCGGAGAAGCGGATGAAGCCGTCCGGCACGGCGTCGCCGCCCCACCGCCCGCGCCGCTCGGCCGTGGACCGTACTCCGCCGAAACTCGTCGCGTCCTCGACCAGGCGCAGAGCGGCCATGAAGCGCTCCGCGTGCGCGCGGTCCGCCAGGGTGAAGGAGACGACGGACCCGAAGCCGCTCATCTGCCGGGTCGCCGTCTTGTGCGACGGGTCCGACGCGAGGCCCGGGTAGCGCAGTCCGGCCACGTCCGCCCGGTCCGCCAGCGCCTCCGCGACGGCCAGCGCGTTGGCCCATTGCCGCTGGGCGCGCAGCTGGATGGTGGCCAGGGAGCGGTGGGCCAGCCAGGCTTCCATGGGACCCGGGATCGCGCCGACGATCTTGCGCCAGCGGCGGACCGCCGCGGCGAGTTCGGGGTCGCGGCAGACCACGTAGCCGAGCAGCAGGTCGCCGTGGCCGGTGAGGCCCTTGGTGCCGCTGGCGACGGAGAAGTCCGCGCCGAGTTCCAGGGGGCGCTGCCCGAGGGGGGTGGCGAGGGTGTTGTCGACGGCCACCAGGGTCCCCCCGGCGTGCGCGGCCGCCACGAGGCGTCGTACGTCGCATACGTCTAGCCCCGGGTTGGACGGGGTCTCGATCCACAGCAGCCGGGCCCCGTCGAGCTGCGCGAGCTGGGCTTCGCCGGCGGTCGGGGCGGTGCGCACGTGGATCCCGTACGCCGCCAGCTGCTCGCCGAGCAGCGGCAGTGCCTGGTAGCCGTCGTCGGGGAGGACGACGGTGTCGCCGGTGCGGGCCTGGGAGAGGAGGACGGCGGAGATCGCGGCCATGCCCGAGGCGAAGACGATCGTCTCGACCCCCTCGTGGCCGGGGTCCTCCAGCTCGCCGATCGCCCGTTCGAGCAGGGTCCAGGTGGGATTGGTGTCGCGGCCGTAGGTGTACGGGCCCTCCACGTCGCCGGGGAGGTGGAAGTGCGCGGCGAAGACGGGCCCGGGCAGGGTCGGCTCGTTCTTGACGGGCTCGGGCAGTCCGGCGCGGACTGCCCGGGTCCCGTCGCCGTATCCGGTTGTTCCGGGGATGGGCTGGTCGTTCACGGGATGGGCTCCTTCACCGCCGCGCGTACGGCGTTCAGCAGGCCGGGGCTCGCGGCCTCGACCAGTTCCAGGCACTCCTCGAACCCGTCGAGGGAGCCGTAGTACGGATCCGGTACGTCCAGCCCGCCGTCCGGCGTGCCATCCGCCACGTCCGCACGGGCGCCGGTGGCTGCCGGATCGTAGGACCGCAGCAGCCGGACCTTGGCGGCGTCCTCGGGGGTGGGCGCGAGCGCCCGGAGATCCCGAAGGTGTCCGGCGTCGAGCGCGATGACCAGGTCGAGCCGGTCGAACCAGGAGGCCCGGAACTGCCGGGCACGGTGGTCCTGGTCGTAGCCGGCGGCCACCAGCACGGACACGGTGCGCGGGTCGGCGCCGTCCCCCTCGTGCCAGCCGCCGGTGCCGGCGCTGTCCACCTCGACCCGGTGGGCGAGGCCGGCGTCGGCGACGTGGGCGCGGAAGACCGACTCGGCCATGGGCGAGCGGCAGATGTTTCCCGTGCAGACGAAGCACACGCGGTACATGGGCCGGCCGCTCAGTTCTTGTCGGGCAGGGCCATGTTCACGGCCCAGGAGACGACGGAGATGATCAGACCGCCCAGGACGGCGGTCCAGAACCCGTCGACGTGGAAGCTGAGGTTGAACTTCCCGGCCAGCCAGGAGGTCAGCAGCAGCATCAGGGCGTTCACCACGAGGGTGAAGAGTCCGAGGGTGAGGATGAACAGCGGCAGCGAGAGCAGCTTCACCACGGGCTTGACGATGAAGTTGACCAGGCCGAAGACCAGCGCGACCAGGATCAGCGTGAGGGCGCGACGGCCCGTGCTGCTGCCGTCGTCGAGGGTGATGCCGGCGAGCAGCCAGATGGCGACCGCCAGGGCCGCCGCATTGGCGAGCGTCTTGACTACGAAATTCGTCATGTGTCTGATCGTTGCAGAGAAGATTCCCGTGGCACATCGGCAGATCAGCGGATCCCACGGCACCACAGAGCAAGAGGTACGAGAACGATGAAGGCCTTCCGGCTGGACGAGCTCGAAGCGGAGAGGGCCGCCAACGACGGCGCTTATCTGCAGTTCCTGCGGGAGCGGAACATGTCGGTCGGGCTGTACGCACTCGACGCGGGGCAGACCGACCCGCAGCAGCCGCACCGCCAGGACGAGGTGTACTTCGTGGTGAGCGGCCGGGCCTCGATCACGGTCGGGGAGGAGACGCAGACGGTGGCCAACGGCAGCGTCGTCTACGTGCCGGCCGGAGTGCCCCACAAGTTCCACCACATCACCGAGCCGTTGAAGGTGATGGTCGTCTTCTCGCCCCCCGAGAGCTGAGGGTCGGACCCCTGATCCCCCTAGGGGGCGGATCAGGGGGTTGCAGGGGCTCGCGAGCCTCCGCGCCGAGCCGTGGACTCCTAGCATCGAGAGCAGGAAGTCACGGACGAGGAAGAGGTTGAGGACATGGACGGGATCCGAGCGACATTCGTGAGCATGCCCTGGTGGGTCAAGTGGGTCGCCGTACCGCTGCTGGCGCTGTTCGTGTTCGGCGGGGTGATCACCACGATCCTCGGCACGCTGATTGCGTTCGTCTTCAAGCTGCTGCTCTTCGTCGCTCTTGTCGGCGGCCTGATCTTCGTGGTCAAGAAGGTCACCGGCAGCGGTGCGAAGTCCTCTTCGGGGGAGTGGTAGAGCCTCCCGCTCCGGCCGGTGCCGGGATTAACCCAGGTGAGGGAACGTGGGGCGCGAAACCCCTCACACCTCGGGAATCGGCGGATAGAGTGGCAATCTGTGCCGTCCCCCTGGGCACCGAAAGCCGGCATTGCCGCTCCGACCCGCGGCTACGTTGGACAGCCGACGATGGTGACCCCCAGGACCGCGGCCTGAGCGGGGGCGGCCCCCGCAGGGTGGGCCTCCCCAAGGCCCGCCGCCACGCCTGGGGGTGAGCTTTGTCTTCGGTTCCCAACGCCGGTGTACCGACTCTGATCGGTTCGGTGCAGCGGGCGCTGAGGCTGCTCGAAGCGGTGGGTTCCCATAGCGGGGGTGCCCCGGCGAAACAGCTGGCACGTGAGGCAGGGCTCCCGCTTCCCACCGCGTACCACCTGCTGCGCACCCTGACGCACGAGGGCTATCTGCGCCGTGAGAGCGGGGTCTTCGTCCTTGGTGATGCCGCGGGGCGGCTGGCCGAAGGGGGACTTCAGCAGAAACGTCGCAGCATGATCCTCGACTCGCTGGCACACTTCCGGGACGCCGTCGGGACTCCCGTCTACTTCGCGGTCTACCGCGAGGGTGAGATCGAGGTCGTGGGCGTGTCGGACACCCCGGCCAGACCGGCCTGCGAGGAGTGGGCCGATTTCCGCGAGACCGGCCACGCGCACGCCATCGGCCAGTGCCTGCTGGGCCAGCTCGACGAGAAGGCGCGCAAGGACCACTACGACCGGTACCCGGTCGATGCGCTCACTCCCTATACCGTGCGGGACCTGCGCGCTCTGGAGCACCGCATCGGATCCCTGGAGCGGATGCAGCCCGTTACGGAGCGTGAGGAGTACTCCCTCGGGACGGTATGCGCGGCCATTCCCATTACGGCGGGCGATACCGCCGCAACTATGGCGATTTCCCTCCCTTTGCACCAGGCAGATCGGTTGCTCTATGCGGTCGATCGACTACGGAGTGAAGTAGGCGCGCTGTTGAGCACCCTCTCGTTCTCTATCAGTATCTGAAAACTCACTCCTTGTGATCTGCTAGCGCTTCCACCACTCTTGTCAAGAGGGCCTTGGGGGACCATTCCTGGCCACTTCCACAACAGCGGGGTAGGCAATGCGCGAGTCGGTACAGGCAGAGGTCATGATGAGCTTCCTCGTTTCCGAGGAGCTCTCGTTCCGGATTCCGGTGGAACTCCGATACGACGCTCGTGACCCCTACGCAGTGCGTCTGACTTTCCACCTTCCCGGAGATGCGCCCGTGACCTGGGCGTTCGGCCGGGAACTTCTCCTCGACGGCATCAACAAGCCATGCGGTGACGGCGATGTGCACATCGCCCCCACTCATCCGGAGGAACTGTCGGATGTGCACATCCGGCTGCAGGTCGGCGGTGACCGGGCGTTGTTCCGGGCCGGTGCGGCTCCGCTCGTCGCGTTCCTCGACCGCACCGACCGGCTTGTTCCGCTCGGTCAGGAACGCAATCTGGGTGACTTCGAGGGAAACCTTGACGAGGCGCTGGGCAAGATCCTCGCCGAATCGCAGCAGAACGAGCAGAACGCGGGCTGACGGTTCAGCGCTTGCGCCGCCGCCGGCCCCGGCCGCCGAGGACTGGCCCCGAGGCCGGCGCGGTGCCCGGGGCTCCCGGCCGGTCGGCGGAGACGACCAGTGAGGCCAGTGCCGTGGTGACCGGTACCGAGGCCACGAGCCCGATCGAGCCCACGAGGGTTCGTACGATCTCCTCCGCGACCAGCTCGCTGTTCGCCACCGAACCCATGCTGCTGTTCGCGATCGAGAACAGCAGCAGGAGGGGGAGTGCCGCGCCCGCGTAGGCCAGTACCAGGGTGTTGACCACGGAGGCGATATGGTCGCGGCCGATCCGGATCGCCGCCCGGTACAGGGCGCGGGAGCCCATCTCCGGGTCGGCCTGGTGGAGTTCCCAGACGGCTGAGGTCTGGGTGACCGTCACATCGTCGAGTACGCCGAGAGATCCGATGATCACGCCCGCCAGCAGCAAACCGCTCATGTCGATTTCCGGGTAGAGCCCGTGGATCAAGCCCGTGTTGTCGTCGGTGTTGCCGCTGAGGAAGGCCCAGTCGATGAACACCGAGCCCAGCAGGCCGATCAGCAGCAGCGATACCAGGGTGCCCAGGACGGCGACCGAGGTACGCGCGGTCAGCCCGTGGCACATGTAGAGGGCGATCAGCATGATCGCGCTGGCACCGATCACCGCGACGAGCAGCGGGTTCGAGCCCTGGAGGATCGCCGGGAGGATGAAGAGGGTCAGGATGGTGAAGCTGATGGCCAGCGCGATCAGCGCGAACAGGCCGCGCATCCGTCCGACCACCACGACCGCGAGGGCGAAGATGCCCGCCAGCACTGCCAGCGGCAACTTCCGGTTCACGTCGATCACCGAGTACTGGAGGTCCCGGGGCGCATCCGGCGCGTACGCGACGACCACCTTCTGGCCGTCCGTCAACTGCCGTGGTGCACCGGGCTGGACGATCTCGATGAAGGTGCGGCCCTTGTCCGGGCCGGTGCTCACCTCGATGGTGGCCTTCTTGCACTCACCGGTCTGTGCCGCCTGGGCCTCGCGGCCCTCCGGGGTGGAGGTGTCTCCCGTGGGCGGGACCTGCGAGGCGTTCACGGACTTGCAGTCGACCTGAGCCAGGGAGACGACCTTGCCCTGCTGGGTCTGGCGGTCGAAGCCGACGCCGGTGCGTTCGTGGCCGGGGGCGCCGCCCGGCCAGAGCACGACCATGCCGATGAAGACGGCGGTGGCGAAGGGGATCAGTACGGCAGCGATGACCTTGCGCAGGTGCTTGGAGACCGGTGCCGCCGGACCGTGGCCGTGGCTGTGGGAATGGCCGTGGGAGGGCGCCGGCTCATGTCCGTGGGACGAGTGCCCGTGGCCGGTGTGACCCGGGGGCTCGGTGGGGTCGGTGGGGGTCTGCGGCGAGGACGTCACCGGCCGATCATCGCAAGAGATGAGGGGGCCCACTGTTCAGCACGCCACAGATGACGCTAGCGTGGGGGCACCTTTGCACAACGCGGGAGCTCGGAGCACCGGGCTGAGAGGGCGCTGATCACCGTACGCGCGTCGAAATGACACGTACGGGAAGAGGCTGCGTCGACCGCCGAACCTGTTACCGGGTAATGCCGGCGTAGGGAGATCAGGTCTCATGACCATTCAGGACGCACGCACGCCTGCCGTCAGCCAGGACGCCGACGGCCAGACCGAGCGCCAGCCGGGCTGGCACAAGGGCTACGTGGCGGGCTCCCGCCCCGACATTCGGGTGCCGGTCCGTCAGGTCCACCTCACCAACGGCAAGGACGTCACGCTCTACGACACGTCCGGGCCGTACACCGACCCCCAGATCGAAACCGACGTACGCCGGGGCCTGGCCCCGCTCCGGGAGAACTGGATCATCGGTCGCGGGGACACCGAGGAGTACTCGGGCCGTCCCGTGCGCCCCGAGGACGACGGCATCAAGCACACCTCGCCGCGCGGTGGCCTCAAGAACCTCGACGCGGTCTTCCCGGGCCGCCCCCGCCAGCCCCGCCGGGGCCGTGGCGGCGCCGCCGTCACGCAGCTCGCGTACGCCCGCCGGGGCGAGATCACCCCGGAGATGGAGTACGTCGCGATCCGCGAGAACGTCTCCCCCGAGGTCGTCCGCGAGGAGATCGCCGCAGGTCGCGCGGTGCTTCCGGCGAACGTGAACCACCCGGAGATCGAGCCGATGATCATCGGCAAGCGGTTCCTGGTGAAGGTCAACGCCAACATCGGCAACTCGGCGGTCACCTCCTCCATCGAGGAGGAGGTCGACAAGATGACCTGGGCGACCAAGTGGGGCGCCGACACGGTCATGGACCTCTCCACCGGTCGCAACATCCACACCACGCGCGAATGGGTGCTGCGCAACTCGCCCGTGCCGATCGGCACCGTGCCGCTGTACCAGGCGCTGGAGAAGGTCGACGGCCGTGCCGAGGACCTGACCTGGGAGATCTACAAGGACACGGTCATCGAGCAGGCCGAGCAGGGCGTCGACTACATGACGGTCCACGCCGGCGTGCTCCTGCCGTACGTGCCGCTGACCGCCCGCCGCAAGACCGGCATCGTCTCCCGCGGTGGCTCGATCATGGCCGCGTGGTGCCTCGCGCACCACAAGGAGAACTTCCTCTACACGAACTTCGAGGAGCTCTGCGAGATCCTCGCGACGTACGACGTCACGTACTCGCTGGGCGACGGCCTGCGCCCCGGCTCCATCGCGGACGCGAACGACGCGGCGCAGTTCGCCGAGCTGAAGACGCTGGGCGAGCTGAACACCATCGCCAAGCGCCACAACGTCCAGACCATGATCGAGGGCCCGGGCCACGTCCCGATGCACAAGATCAAGGAGAACATCGACCTCCAGCAGGAGATCTGCGAGGAGGCGCCGTTCTACACGCTCGGCCCGCTGACCACGGACGTCGCACCCGCGTACGACCACATCACCTCGGGTATCGGCGCCGCGATGATCGCCTGGTGGGGCACCGCGATGCTCTGCTACGTCACGCCCAAGGAGCACCTGGGCCTGCCCAACCGGGACGACGTGAAGACCGGCGTCATCACGTACAAGATCGCCGCCCACGCGGCGGACCTGGCCAAGGGTCACCCGGGTGCCCAGGAGTGGGACGACGCCCTGTCGGACGCACGGTTCGAGTTCCGCTGGGAGGACCAGTTCAACCTGGCCCTCGACCCGGACACGGCCCGCGAGTTCCACGACGAGACCCTCCCGGCCGAACCGGCCAAGACCGCGCACTTCTGCTCCATGTGCGGTCCCAAGTTCTGCTCGATGAAGATCTCCCAGGACATCCGCCGTGAGCACGGCGGTGACCTGAAGGCCGAGGAGATCCAGGCGGGCATGGCGGAGAAGTCCGCCGAGTTCGCCGCCGCGGGCAACCGCGTCTACCTGCCGCTGGCGGACTGACGCAGGGCGAGGTGCTGTCACTGTCCGGACCGGGGGGATCGGACAGTGGCGGCGCCGCCGCCTGCCCTCCAATCGGGCATCTGACATATCTCCTTGCGCTGGAGTGCGCTCCAGCTCCTAGAGTCCGCCGCTATGACCATGCGATACAGGAATCTGGGCGGCACCGGCATCGAGGTGAGCGCGCACTGCCTCGGCACGATGATGTTCGGGTCCGTGGGGAACCCGGACCACGAGGACTGTGTGCGGATCATCCACGCCGCACTCGACCAGGGGATCAACTTCGTCGACACCGCGGACATGTACTCCGCCGGGGAGTCCGAGGTGATCGTCGGCAAGGCCCTCAAGGGCCGGCGTGAGGACGTCGTGCTCGCCACCAAGGTGCACTTCCAGATGGGGGAGGGCCGCAACCGCAGCGGGAACTCGCGGCGGTGGATCGTGAGGGCCGTGGAGGACAGCCTGCGGCGGCTGGACACCGACTGGATCGACCTCTACCAGGTGCACCGGCCCGACCACGGGACCGATGTCGAGGAGACCCTGTCGGTCCTCGGTGATCTGGTGCGGGCCGGGAAGATCCGGGCCTTCGGATGCTCGACCTTCCCGGCCGAGGAGCTCGTAGAGGCGCACCACGTCTCCGAGCGGCGGGCGTTGGCGCGGTTCCGCACCGAGCAGCCGCCGTACTCGATCCTGGCGCGCGGTATCGAGGCCGATGTACTGCCCGTGGCCCGACGGTACGGGATGGGCGTCATGACCTGGAGCCCGCTCGCCTCCGGGTTCCTGAGCGGCAAGTACCGGCTCGGCGGCCCCGTGGACCTGACGTCCGGGCGGGCGGCACTGACGCCCGCGCGGTTCGACCCGGCGATCCCCGGCAACATCGCGAAGCTGGAGGCCGTGGAGCAGCTCGTCGAGCTCGCCGACAGCATCGGCTGCACCCTGCCGGAGCTGGCCGTGGCCTTCCCCGTCGCGCACCCGGCCGTGACCTCGGTGATCATCGGGCCGCGCACCATGGAGCAGATGGAGTCGCTGGTCAAGGGCGCCGGGCTGGTCCTCGATGACGCCGTACTGGACCGGATCGACGAGATCGTGGCTCCGGGCCGCAATCTCTACCACCCCGACGGGGTCTGGAGTCCGCCGGCGCTGACGGACCCCGCGCAGCGCCGACGTGCTCTCGGGGACCGGGCAGCGGGCTAGACGGCGGAGTGGGGCGATGTTTCACGTGAAACAGAGCCGGATGTTTCACGTGAAACGGGCACTCCCGACCGGCTCCGGGCGAGGGCGCGCCCGCGAGCAGCCGTGGTGGACTACTCCGGTTCGCGGCCCGGGCTCCCGAAATCCGGGCTGGTGAAGTCCGGCGGCGAGTAGCCGGGCCGGCTCTCCCCCGAAGTGCCCGGACTGGTGAAGTCGGGTGCCGTGTAGCCGAGGTTCGGCATTCTGCTGGGAGGCAGCCGGTGGACCCGCGAGCCCGGACCCGTGCTCGGGTCGGCCAGGGCGTCCCGCAGGAACGGCATGATGCCGCGCTCCAGCAGGGCGTTGCGCCAGGCCTCCCGGGCGCGCGAGAGCTCGTCGGGTATCGCCACCGTCTCGTCGGCGGCCACCTCGGTGGAGCTGTTGCGGATGGCCGTCACCAGGAGGCCGATCACCGCGAACAGCAGGGCGGCGACGGTGAGCGCACCGAAGAGCCAACCCGCCGTCAGCATGGTTCTGGCGAACGCCGGTTCTGGTTCGATCATCTTGAGGCTGTAGCCCACCAGCAGGAAGATCAGCATGGCGGTGCCGGCCAGGACCGGCGCCAGGACCGCGACGACCGCGCTGATTCCCGCGCCGCCCTCCTGCCCGGTGGAGTCGTACTCCCCTGCTGTCCCGGGCGTCGACAGGGCCTCGTCGCGCAGCTCCTCGCGGACCTTCACGAAGTGGTCGTACTCGGCGGCGGCCGCGGCCGTCAGGATCGCGCTGGCCCCCATGGCCATGGTGCGCAACTGTTCGGCGTTCAGCCGTTCGCCCAGAGAGGCGAGTTCGGGCCGTTCGTTCGCTGTGCGCAGCGCCTCGTCGAGGAGCCGATCGAACTCCGGTCGGTCTTCGGTGAGCAGGTGCGGAGCGCTGGTCATGTGCATCCCCCGATGCTCCGTACAAGCCGGTATGCCCGCGTAGACCCGGGCGCCGGCACAAACGGAGGAGAGCCTGCTACGGATAGAGCGATGGTAGAGCGCCCATGCCACGAGGTGACAGGGGCTTTCCGGAAATACCCCGCTCAGCGAACGCTCAGTCGCGCAGAGGTAGTTGCACGACCAGCAGTTTGCCCGCCATCGTGACCCCGCCGTCCATCGCGATGGCAAGCCGGTCCGCGTACACGTGAGGCCCGTCCACGACCTCCGGACCGCGGGGCTGGTCGCCGTCCTCCCCGCCCACTTCGCCGAGCAGGTACGGGATGGGGCTGTGCCCGTGCACGACGCGGCCGCCGCCGTAGGTGCTCAGGAGCTCCCGTACGGCCTGCGGGCCGCTCTCCTCGTCGCGGAAGGCGAACCGCTTGGTGAACTTCCGGAAGAGATCCCACGTGATGTCTGCGTCATTGCGGTTGAGCAGCTCGTGGATGGTGTCGTTGACGTCCTCGATGGAGCTGCCGTAGTCGAGGTATGCGGTGGTGTCGGAATGCAGCAGCAGGTGGCCGTCCTCGAGGGTGGCCGCGTCGAGCCGCGACATCCACTGGAGGTGCACGTCCTCCAGGCGCTCCATGTCCGTGCGCTGACCGCCGTTGAGCAGCCAGGCGGCCTGGAAGGTCGCGGTGCCGGCGCCGGAGTGGACCGGGGTGTCGCCGAACCGCTTGGCGCCGATGAGCAGCAGTTCGTGGTTGCCCATGAGGGCCTTGCAGTAGCCGCCGGCGGCTGCGGCCTCGGCGGACAGCCGCATGACGAGGTCGATGACGCCGATGCCGTCGGGACCGCGGTCGGTGAAGTCGCCGAGGAACCAGAGCCGGGCGTTGCCGGCGGACCAGCGGCAGTCGGCGTCGATCAGGTCCTGGGCCTGGAGCTCGGTCACGAGCTCGTCCAGGTAGCCGTGTACGTCGCCGACGACGTACAGCGGGCCGGGACCGGCGGTCGCGGGGTCCTGGGGCACGTACTGGACCTGGACCGTGTCGCCGGGGCCGCCCTGGGCGCCGCGGCCGATGACGGGGAGGTCGCGCTGGGTGGGGGTGTACCCCTCGTCGGGCTCCTCGTCCTCGGGCTCCACGGGGGTGCCGGAAGCGGCCGCCGGGGCGGGAACGGTGCCCGTGTGCTCGGCGGCGGTCCGCTGGAAGGGGACGTGGTCGGCCGCGGGGTGCGTCGCGGGACCGTTCGCCGGGTGCGTGGCCACCTCCGGCTGGTACCCGGGATGTGCGTGCACAAGCCCGCCCTCGTCGTAGTAAGCGGGGTACTCGCCGTAGACGGGCTGCTCGTCGGGCAGGCCGACGGACGCCGCATACGGGGCGGGTTCGGTGACCGGCACGCGGAAGTCCCGCAGCGTGTCCGTCCGCATCGCGGGTCCCTGACCGGCCCCCTGAGTCATCGACCCCTCCACCACCGTCGCGCTGCCGTACACCTGCGGACCCTCCTGACCTCCGAGGCGGAGGGTCCGTGATGTCGTGCGCCCATCATAGGAATGCGGCTCGCGCTCTGTGACGCACCAGGGGTGGTGAATCCTGTCCGGAGCCGGTCCTTCCTGCCGATTTCTCCCGATATCGGTGTTGTTGAAATCCTCGGCGGGCCCATCAGCCCCGCCGGTGTGGCGGCCGGTCCCGGTCGTCGGGGGTGTTCAGTCCTGGGCCGGTGAGCGGGGTGGGCTGACGGTCGTACGGGGTTGCCTGCGCTGCGAGGAGGTCCGGATGATCAGTTCGGTCGGGACGACCTGTTCGACGGGACGGCCCGTGTCGACCCCCTCGATCGCGTCGATCAGCAGCTGTACGACGGCTGTGCCGATGCGGCGCGGCTTGAGGGAGAGGGTGGTGATGGGCGGTTCGGTGTTGGCGTACACGGTCGATTCGCTGCAGCAGACGAGCAGCAGGTCCTCGGGGACGCGTAGCCCGTAGCGACGGGCGGCGGCGAGCAGATCGGTGCCGTTGGGGTCGAAGAGCCCGTAGACGGCGTCGGGCCGGTCGGGCCGGGCGAGCAGCCGGTCGGCGGCCACCGCGCCCGCGCACGGGTCGTGGGCGGGGTAGGACTCGTAGACGGGATCCTGGCCGACGCGTTCGCACCAGTTGAGGTACGCGGTGGTGGAGAGCCGGGTGTAGGTGTCGGTGGTGGTGCCGGTGAGCAGCCCGATCCGGCGGGCGCCCGCGGCGGCGAGGTGGTCGAGCAGATTGAGTACGGCGGCCTCGTGGTCGTTGTCGACCCAGGCGGTGACGGGGAGGGACCCGGCCGGGCGGCCGTCGGAGACCACGGGCAGGCCCTGGCGGACGAGCTCGCTGACCACGGGGTCGTGGTCGGAGGGGTCGATGACGACGGTGCCGTCGAGGGCCACGTTGGACCAGACGTCGTGTCGTGAGGTGGCGGGGAGGATGACGAGGGCGTAGCCGCGGGCGAGCGCGGCGGAGGTCGCCGCCCTGGCCATCTCGGCGAAGTACGCGAATTCGGTGAAGGTGAAAGGTTCATCCCCGTACGTCGTCACGGTCAGGCCGATGAGACCCGACTTGCCGGTACGGAGGGTGCGGGCGGCGGCGGACGGGCGATAGCCCAGCCGGTCGGCGACCTCGCGAACGTGGCGGCGGGTGGCGTCGGGCAGCCGCCCCTTGCCATTGAGCGCGTCGGAGACGGTTGTGATGGAGACGCCCGCCGCGGCGGCCACGTCCCTGATGCCGGCTCGGCCCTGTCGACCGCCGACCCGCCGGGTGGTCTCGGTCCGGCTCACCTGATGCTTCCCTGCTGCTGTCATGGCGAGCCGATAGTAGGGCTCGGTGGGGTGGGTGGTCCGGGTGCATATGCACCCGTTGACAGGCACGATTCTGCATGTTTCGCCACCCCCAATGACCTTGGAAAAGAAGGTTTTTGGCTGCTGAGAGTGAGCGTGTGGCTTGTCGGTGGGTACGGGCATGCCAAACCGCTGCGGGATCGGGCCGGTCTCAACTCACCTGCACGAGGGACGCGCGCCACGGCGCAGGCCACCGGCGCACGCATATATGCGTGCGCTCCCCCCGTGTTCCTGGCGCCTGCCATTCTCGGATCGGCGGAATCCTCATAAGGTGAGCAGTATTGAGTCGACGGCGACGTCGACGGGACGGTCGAGGAGGACCTGCGGTGAGCGAGAAGAGCCCGAAGCTGCGCGCCGAGCTGGATGGCATTCCCACCTACAAGCCGGGCAAGCCCGCGGCCGCGGGCGGACCCGTCGCGTTCAAGCTGTCCTCGAACGAGAACCCGTACCCGCCCCTGCCGGGAGTGCTGGAGACCGCGGTCGCGGCCGCGAGCCATTTCAACCGCTACCCCGACATGGCCTGCACCGGGCTGGTGAACGAGCTCGCGGAGCGGTTCGGGGTGCCCGTCGAGCACATCGCCACGGGCACGGGCTCGGTGGGCGTCGCCCAGTCGCTGATCCAGTCGACGGCCGGCCCGGGCGACGAGGTGATCTACGCCTGGCGGTCCTTCGAGGCCTACCCGATCATCACGCAGATCTCGGGTGCCACCTCCGTTCAGGTCCCGCTGACCGACGGCGACGTGCACGACCTGGACGCGATGTACGAGGCGATCACCGACCGGACCCGGCTGATTTTCGTCTGCAACCCCAACAACCCCACCGGCACCGCGGTGCGCCGTGCGGAGCTGGAGCGGTTCCTGGACCGGGTCCCCTCGGACATCCTGATCGTGCTGGACGAGGCCTACCGCGAGTTCGTCCGCGACACGGACGTCCCGGACGGCATCGGGCTCTACCGAGACCGCCCCAACGTGTGCGTGCTGCGTACGTTCTCCAAGGCGTACGGGCTGGCCGGCCTGCGCGTCGGCTTCGCGGTGGCGCACGAGCCGGTGGCCGCGGCGCTGCGCAAGACGGCGGTTCCCTTCGGCGTCAGCCAGCTGGCCCAGGACGCGGCCGTCGCCTCGCTGCGCGCCGAGGACGAGCTGCTGGGGCGGGTCGGTTCGCTGGTCTGCGAGCGCAAGCGCGTGTACGACACGCTGCTCGCGCAGGGCTGGACGGTGGTCCCGGACACGCAGGCCAACTTCGTGTGGCTGCGGCTGGGGGAGCGGACCGCCGAGTTCGCGGCGGCCTGCGAGAAGGCCGGTGTGGTGGTCCGGCCCTTCGCGGGCGAGGGCCTGCGGGTCACGATCGGTGAGACCGAGGCGAACGACATCTTCCTGCACACGGCGGAGGCGTTCCTCAAGGAGCTCTGAGCAGTCCGACTCGCTTAGGCGAGTTCCACGCGGATCGGGTCGCCGTCGCGGACGGTGGCCAGCAGGCGGGGGTCGCCGTCGATCGAGCCGAGCACGTTGCACGGGCTCGCCAGGCGGCTCTCGCCTCCGCGTGAGATGGGTGTCGGGCCGTAGGGCAGCGCGAGCGCGTCGCCCTCGGTCCAGAACGCGACCGTGCCCGGGTCGACGACCTGCCGGGCGTCGTGCTCCACGGCCACGGAGACGCCGGTGTCGAAGTAGACCTCCTCGCCCCAGGTGTTGGCGGAGGCAGAAATCGGCAGGGCCTCGGCCAGTGCCTTGCTGGTCGGGGTCTCTTCGAGGGTCGCGGTGAGCTGGCCCGCAGGCCAGGAGAGTCGAATCTTCATGTGCCGCATTCAACAATCTGTTGAATCTGTTGGCTAGAGGGGACCCCGCTCAGAAGTCCGAAAAGGGCGTGCGCCATAATGCTTGTGAATGTGAACGCGTTCACAAGCGTGTCCTGCTTCGTCCCTGATTGGGCGGAACATGACAGGCAGACTGCGGCTGTGACCACGGCGACCCGAAGGAGACGACGACGTGGACCAAGCTCTGGCGCCAGAAACCCTGGCGCGATGGCAGTTCGGTATTACCACCGTCTATCACTTCCTCTTCGTCCCACTGACGATCTCGCTCGCCGCGCTCGTCGCGATCTTGCAGACCGCCTGGGTGCGGACCGAGAAGGAGAAGTACCTCAAGGCCACGAAGTTCTGGGGCAAGCTCTTCCTGATCAACATCGCGATGGGCGTCGTCACCGGCATCGTCCAGGAATTCCAGTTCGGCATGAACTGGTCCGACTACTCGCGGTTCGTCGGTGACATCTTCGGTGCCCCGCTGGCCTTCGAGGCGCTGATCGCCTTCTTCTTCGAGTCCACGTTCATCGGCCTGTGGATCTTCGGATGGGACAAGCTGCCGAAGAAGATCCACCTGGCGTGCATCTGGATGGTGTCGATCGGCACGATCCTCTCCGCGTACTTCATCCTCGCGGCGAACTCCTGGATGCAGCACCCGGTCGGATACCGCATGAACCCGGAGACCGGCCGGGCCGAGCTCACCGACTTCTGGCACGTCCTCACCCAGAACACCGCCCTGGCGCAGGTGTTCCACACCCTCACCGCGGCGCTGCTGACCGGTGGCGCGTTCATGGTGGGCATCGCCGCCTACCACCTGCTGCGCAAGAAGCACATCCCGGTGATGCGGACCTCGCTGCGGCTCGGTCTGATCGCCGTGGTCGTCGGCGGCCTGCTCACCGCGATCAGCGGCGACACCCTCGCCAAGATCATGTACAAGCAGCAGCCTATGAAGATGGCCGCCGCCGAGGCGCTGTGGGACGGCGAGAAGGGCGCGCCCTTCTCGATCTTCGCCTACGGCGATGTCGACAAGGGCCACAACAAGGTCGCCATCGAGGTGCCCGGCCTGCTGTCGTTCCTCGCGGACAACACCTTCGACTCCTACGTGCCCGGCATCAACGACGTCAACAAGGCCGAGCAGGAGAAGTACGGCCCCGGCGACTACCGGCCGGAGGTCCCTGTGGCCTACTGGGGCTTCCGCTGGATGATCGGCTTCGGAATGGCCTCCTTCACCATCGGAGCCATCGGCCTGTGGCTGACGCGGCGCAAGTTCCTGCTGCCGGCGGCGCTGCGGACCGGTGAGGACGAGCGGCCCCACCTGGTTCCGTTCCACACGGCGCTGAGCCCGCGGTTCACCCGCCTGTACTGGCTCACCGCGATCTGGACGCTCGGCTTCCCTCTGATCGCCAACTCCTGGGGCTGGATCTTCACCGAGATGGGCCGCCAGCCGTGGGTGGTCTACGGCGTCCTGCGGACCAGGGACGCGGTCTCGCCCAGCGTCTCGCAGGGCGAGGTCATCACCTCGATGGCCGTCTTCACCCTGCTCTACGCCGTGCTCGCCGTGATCGAGGTCAAGCTGCTGGTGAAGTACGTCAAGACCGGCCCGCCCGAGCTCACCGAGGACGATCTCAACCCGCCCACCAAGATCGGCGGGGACGACAAGAATTCCGACCGGCCGATGGCCTTCTCGTACTGAGGCTGAGGAGACCACACCATGCAACTTCACGACGTCTGGTTCGTGCTCATCGCCGTCCTGTGGATCGGCTACTTCTTCCTGGAGGGCTTCGACTTCGGGATCGGCGTACTGACCAAGCTGCTCGCCCGTGACCGCACGGAGAAGCGGGTCCTGATCAACACGATCGGCCCCGTGTGGGACGGGAACGAGGTCTGGCTGCTCACCGCCGGCGGCGCCACCTTCGCCGCCTTCCCCGAGTGGTACGCGACCTTGTTCTCCGGGTTCTACCTGCCGCTGCTGATCATCCTGGTCTGCCTCATCGTTCGCGGTGTCGCCTTCGAGTACCGGCACAAGCGCCCCGAGGACAAGTGGCAGACCAACTGGGAACACGCGATCTTCTGGACCTCGCTGATCCCCGCGTTCCTCTGGGGCGTGGCCTTCGCCAACATCGTGCGCGGCGTGAAGATCGACCAGCACAAGGAGTACGTCGGCAGCTTCTTCGACCTGCTCAACGTGTACGCGATCCTCGGCGGCCTGGTCACGCTCACCCTGTTCACCTTCCACGGTGCGGTGTTCGCCTCGCTCAAGACCGTGGGTGACATCCGGGACCGCTCGCGGAAGCTGGCGACCCGGCTGGGTGTGGTCACCGCCGTCCTGGCGCTGGTCTTCCTGATCTGGACGCAGGCCTCGCGCGGTGACGGCAAGAGCCTGATCGCCATGGTCGTCGCGGTGGCGGCACTGGTGGGAGCCCTCGGCTTCAACCTGGCCGGCCGTGAGGGCTGGTCGTTCGCCCTGTCCGGAGTGACCATCGCGGCCGCCGTGGCCATGCTCTTCCTGACGCTCTTCCCGAACGTCATGCCGTCCTCGCTGAACGACGCCTGGAACCTCACGGTCACCAACGCCTCGTCCAGCCCGTACACGCTGAAGATCATGACCTGGTGCGCAGGCGTGGCCACCCCGGTCGTCCTGCTCTACCAGGGCTGGACCTACTGGGTGTTCCGCAAGCGCATCGGTACGCAGCACATCGTTGACGCGCACTGAGGCGCTGAGCCTGCTCAAGCTGTTCGAGCAGGGGGCAACCCCGTCCGCTTGACCCTGCCGAGGGGATGTTTCACGTGAAACCGATCGACCCGCGCCTGCTGCGGTACGCCCGCTCCACCCGGCTCTTCCTGGGAGCGGTGGTGGCCCTCGGGCTTGCCGGGGCGGGGCTGGTCGTCGGTCAGGCGATGCTCATCGCCGAGATCGTGGTCGGTGCCTTCGAGAAGGGGCTGGACGGGGAACTGCTCCGGACGCCACTGCTGCTGCTCGCGGCAGTGGCGCTGGGGCGCGGATCGATCGCCTGGCTCACGGAGCTGGCCTCCCACCGGGCGAGCGCCGCGGTGAAGTCCGAGCTGCGGGGCCGCCTGCTGGACCGGGCGGCCGACCTGGGGCCGGGCTGGCTGAGCGGGCAGCGCACGGGCTCGCTGGTGGCGCTGGCCACCCGGGGTGTGGACGCCCTCGACGACTACTTCTCCCGCTACCTGCCCCAACTGGGCCTCGCGGTGGTCGTTCCCGTGGCGGTGCTCGCCCGGATCGTCACCGAGGACTGGGTGTCGGCGGCCATCATCGTGGTCACGCTTCCCCTGATCCCGCTGTTCATGATCCTCATCGGCATGGCCACCCAGTCCCGGATGGACCGCCAGTGGCGGCTGCTGTCGCGGCTGTCAGGGCACTTCCTGGACGTGGTGGCCGGACTCCCGACCCTGAAGGTCTTCGGCCGGGCCAAGGCCCAGGCCGAGTCGATCCGCAAGATCACCGACGACTACCGCCAGGCCACGATGCGGACACTGCGCATCGCCTTCCTGTCCTCGTTCGCGCTGGAACTGCTCGCCACGCTGTCGGTGGCACTGGTGGCGGTGACCATCGGCATGCGGCTCGTGCACGGGGATCTCGACCTGTACACCGGGCTCGTCATCCTGATCCTGGCACCGGAGGCCTATCTGCCGCTGCGCCAGGTGGGCGCGCAGTACCACGCGGCCGCGGAGGGACTGGCGGCCGCGGAGGAGATCTTCGAGGTGCTGGAGACCCCGGACGCGCAGGGGCAGGGCTCCGCCGTGCTGCCCGCCGGGACGCCACTGCGGATCGAGCTGGACGGGGTCGCCGTCCGGTACGAGGGGCGGGGCGAGGACTCACCCGGGCCGGTCTCGCTGGTCGTCGAGCCGGGCGAGTGCGTGGCCCTGACCGGGCCGAGCGGCGCGGGCAAGTCCACGCTGCTCCAGGTTCTGCTGGGCTTCGTGACACCGACCGCCGGGCAGGTGACGGCCGGCGGTGTGGATCTGGCCGAGCTGGCCCCGGAGCGGTGGCGGGAGCGGATCGCGTGGGTGCCGCAGCGGCCGCACCTGTTCGCGGGGACGATCGCGGAGAACGTGCGGCTGGCCAGGCCCGGGGCCTCCGACGAAGCCGTGGCCGAGGCGCTGAAGGACGCCGGAGCCTGGGAGTTCGTGTCCGCGCAGCCCCGGGGGGCCGAAACGGCACTGGGCGAGGGCGGGGTCGGCCTGTCGGCCGGGCAGCGGCAGCGGCTGGCGCTGGCGCGAGCCTTCCTGGCGGACCGGCCGGTGCTGCTGCTGGACGAGCCGACCGCCGCGCTGGACGGGGAGACCGAGGCCGGGGTCGTCGAGGCCGTACGGAGGCTCGCGGTCGGGCGGACCGTCCTGCTGGTCGTGCACCGGCCGGCGCTGCTGGCCCTAGCGGACCGGGTCGTCGCGGTGGGAGCGGGTCCCGAGGGGCTCTCCCCCGTGGCCGGATCGGACGCGGTCCGGGTCCAGCCGACCCCGCAGCCGGTGCGGAACCCGGAAGCCGGGGCCACCGATCCCGGGGAGTGGATCCTCGGGGCCGCTCCCGAGCGGGCGGCGAAGGCGGCGGGCACCGACTCGGGCGGGCGTGATCCGCTCAGGCGGGTACGAGAAGTGGCCGCGGCCTGGCAGGGGCGGTTCAGGCTCGGGCTGTTGCTCGGGGCGCTGGCCGTCGGGTGCAGCGTGGGCCTGATGGCCGTGTCCGGGTGGCTGATCTCGCGGGCCTCGCAGCAGCCGCCGGTGCTGTACCTGATGGTGGCCGTCACGGCCACCCGCGCCTTCGGCATCGGGCGGGCCGTCTTCCGGTACGCCGAGCGGCTCGTATCGCACGACGCCGTGCTGCGGATGCTCGCGGACCTGCGGGTCTCGGTGTACCGGCGGCTGGAGCGGATCGCGCCCGCCGGACTGCGCGAGCAGCGGCGCGGGGACCTGCTGTCCCGGCTGGTGGCCGACGCCGATGCCCTCCAGGACTACTGGCTGCGCTGGCTCCTGCCGGTCGGCACCGCCGTGCTCGTCGGCACCGGGTCGGTGGCCTTCACCGCCTGGCTGCTGCCCGAAGCCGGGGCCGCGCTCGCCCTCGGCCTGATCGCCGCGGGTGTCGGAGTGCCCCTGCTCAGCGGAGCCTGCGCGCGCCGTGCCGAGCGGCGGCTGGCGCCCGCCCGGGGCGAGCTCGCCACCCGGGTGGCCGATCTGCTCACGGGTACCGCCGAGCTGACCGTCGCCGGTGCGCTGGCCGGGCGGAAGGCGGCCGCGCGGGAGACCGACCGGACGCTGACCGCCATCGCCTCGCGCGGGGCCGCCGCCACGGGCCTCGGCGGCGGCCTGTCCGCCCTGGTGTGCGGACTGACCGTGGTGGCGGCCGCCCTCCTCGGCGCGAACGCGGTGGCCGGCGGCCGGCTCTCCGGGGTGGCCATGGCGGTGGTCGTCCTGACTCCGCTGGCCGCTTTCGAGGCCGTCACCGGACTTCCGCTGGCCGTCCAGTACCGGCAGCGGGTGCGCCGTAGCGCCGAGCGGGTCTACGAGGTCATCGACGCTCCGGCCCCGGTCTCGGAGCCGGACCGGGCGCAGGAGGCGCCCGGCTCGCCCTTCCCGCTGCGTCTTGCCGGCCTCGCCGCCCGGCACCCCGGCCAGGAGCGGGACGCCCTGCACGGACTGGACCTGACGCTGGAGGCCGGCCGGCGCATCGCGGTCGTGGGGCCCTCGGGCTCGGGCAAGACCACGCTGGCGCAGGTCCTGCTGCGGTTCCTGGACCAGCGCGAAGGCTCGTACACCCTGGGCGGGACCGACGCGCGCACGCTCGACAGCGACGATGTACGCCGCCTCGTGGGCCTGTGCGCCCAGGACGCGCACATCTTCGACAGCTCGGTACGGGAGAACCTGCGCCTGGCCCGGACCGGCGCGACCGACCAGCAGCTGCGCGAGGCCCTTGCCGCAGCCCGGCTGCTGGAGTGGGCCGACAGCCTTCCGGACGGCCTGGACACCCTGGTCGGCGAGCACGGGGAGCGGATCTCCGGCGGGCAGCGCCAGCGGCTGGCCCTGGCCCGGGCGCTGCTCGCGGACTTCCCCGTGCTGGTCCTCGACGAGCCGGCCGAGCACCTCGACCTGGCCACCGCGGACGCCCTGACCGCGGACCTGCTCGCGGCGACGGAGGGCAGGACCACGGTGCTGATCACGCACCGGCTGGCAGGTCTGGAGGCGGTGGACGAGGTACTCGTCCTGGACCGTGGCGCGGTGGTACAGCGCGGCGGGTACCAGGAGCTGGCCGCCTTCGAAGGCCCCCTGCGGCGGCTCCTGGAACGTGAGCGCCAGGCCGACGGGGCCTTGGCCGAGATTCCTCAGGCCGACTTTCCCCAATAAACGGGACTAACTAGTCTCAAGGGCATGTCAGTGCAGGAGTCTCAGGAGTCACCGGAACCACCACGTGAAACGCCGGACCCGCTGGAGGCCGCGACCCAGGCCACCAGGAGTCTCCAGGGGCTGTCCACTGAGCTGACCGCTCGGGTACCGCAGCTGCTGGAGGCCATGCGCTCGGTCGGTACGGGCCTCGAACTGCACTCCACTCTCGACCGCATCTGCGAGACGGCGGCCGAGCTGGCGGATGCCCGGTACGCGGCGATCGGTGTCGTCGACACCGAGGGCCGCGGACTGTCGGACTTCGTCACCTTCGGCGTCAGCAGCGCGCTGGCGAAGAAGATCGGGCACCGGCCGGACGGGAAGCGGGGCCTGCTCGGCGCCCTCATCTCCCACCCCGACACGGTGCGGCTCCCCGACCTGACGAAGGATCCGCGTTCGGAGGGTTTTCCCGCCCATCACCCGCCCATGAAGACCTTCCTCGGCGTCCCGATCAGGGTGCAGGGGGAGATTTTCGGCAATCTGTACCTCGCCGAGAAGAACAGCGGCGGCGAGTTCAACGACTACGACGTCCACATGGTCCGGGTGCTGGCCACCGAGGCGGGTATCGCCATCGGCAACGCCCGGTTGTACGAGGCCGCCACCCAGCGCGAACGGTGGATCGACGGCTCTGTGGCCGTCACCACCGCCCTGCTGTCCGGCGGGGACGCGGACGACGCGCTCGTGGTGGTGGCGGAGCAGGCCCGCCGGCTGGCCGACTCCGCCGCCGGGATCGTGCTCCTGCCCGCCGAGGAGGGCGGGATGGAGATCGTCGCCGTCTCCGCCGAGAACCCGGCCACCTCGCTCGGAGTGGTGATCCCGGCCGAGAGCCCCGTGGTGGACAAGCTGCTCGCGGGCGAGCCGGTGTTCGTGGACGACGCTGCCGCCGATCCCCGCATGATCAGCAAGCTGACCAGCCAGTACGGGCCCTGCATGATGCTGCCGCTGCACAGCGGGGGGCGGGTGCTGGGTGCGCTGGTCACCCCCCGGGCGCGCGGCAAGCGGCCGTTCAGCGAGGCCGAACGGACCCTGGCCACGCAGTTCGCCTCCCAGGCCGCCCTCGCGCTGATGATGGCCGAGGCCCAGCGCGACCGGGAGCGGCTCGCGGTGTTCGAGGACCGCGACCGCATCGCCCGGGACCTGCACGACCTTGTGATCCAGAGGCTGTTCGCCACCGGGATGATGCTGGAGGGCGCCCAGCGCCGGTCCATCGTCCCGGAGGTCCGTGACGGGGTGGGCAAGGCGGTGGACGAGCTGGACGTGACGATCCAGGAGATCCGCACCGCGATCTTCGCGCTCCAGCAGGGACCGGCGGAAGCCCCGTCGGGGCTGCGCACCCGGGTGCTGCGGGAGATCAACATGGCTGCCGTGCCGCTGGGGTTCAAGCCCTCCCACCGCTTCCTCGGACCGATCGACACGGTCGTGGGGGAGTTGGTGGGCAAGAACCTGATCGCAGCACTCCGCGAGGCACTGTCGAACGCGTTCCGGCACTCGGAGGCATCACGGATCGAGGTGGTCCTGGACTCCACCGTCCACCTGGCCGACGGGCGGCCCGGAGTCCGGCTGGAGGTCGCCGACGACGGGGTGGGGATCCTTGAGGGCGGCCGGCGCAGCGGTCTGCGGAATCTGCGCCGACGGGCCGAATCCCTCGGCGGGTCGAGCTCGTACGGCCCGGGGATCGGCGAGGACGGCGGCGGGACGACCTTGGTGTGGGAAGCCCCGCTCTAGCGGCTTCTCCCCCTTGCTGTTCTTACTGAGTGTGCTGTTCCTGCTGCGCCTGCCCCTGCCGCGCGGCGCGCTCGGCGAGGATGCGTTCGATGACGAGGGCCACCCCGTCCTCGTTGTTGGCGACCGTCCGGCCGGATGCCGCCGCGATGACATCCGGGTGGGCGTTGCCCATCGCGTACGAAGCGCCCGCCCAGGTGAGCATTTCCACGTCGTTCGGCATGTCTCCGAAGGCCACGACCTCGGTGCGGGCGATACCGCGCTCGGTGCAGCACAGCTCCAGGGTGCTGGCCTTGGACACGCCGAGCCCGCTGATCTCCAGGAGGGCCGTCGGGCTGGAGCGGGTGATCGAGGCGTGCTCGCCGGCGACGGAGCGGGCCAGGATCAGGAATTCGTCGGGAGCGAGCTCGGGGTGGTGCGCCAGCAGCTTCAGCACGGGTGCCGCGCTGTCGTCGAGTTCCTCGCGCAGCAACTTCTCGGCGGTGGCGACGGTGGCACCCGGGTCCTGGAAGAACGGCGGGTACGCCGGCTCGTAGTTGATCCCGGTGGTCCGCTCCACGGCGAAGGACGTGCCGGGGGCTGCGGCTCGCAGGGCATCCACGACGGTGAGTGCGGTGGTTCGGGGAAGCCCGCGGACCTGGACGAACTCCCGGCCGGCCCGGAGGTCGACGACAGCGGCGCCGTTCGCGCAGATGGCCAGACCGTGACCGTGGACATGGTCGCTGACCACGTCCATCCAGCGGGCCGGGCGTCCGGTGACGAAGAAGACCTCGATCCCGGCCTCCTCGGCGGCGGCGAGCGCGGCGAGAGTGCGGGGCGAGACGGATTTGTCGTCGCGCAGCAGGGTGCCGTCGAGGTCGGTGGCGATGAGCCGGGGCGTGGGGGTTGGCCCGTCCGGGCGCTGGGGAGCCGAGGTCACAGCTCCATCTTCGCCCATGGGTCCACGCCGGTGGACCAAGATCGGCTGGACTGGGCCGGTAATGATCTTTCCGGCAGGCGGCGATGTTTCACGTGAAACCGAGTCCGGCCGACAGCTGGGGCCGCATGTTTCACGTGAAACATGCGGGGACCGCCGTACGCTCGAACACATGAGTCTGCGTCTGAGCACTGTGATCCTGCCGGTACGCCCGTGGCATGAAGGAGGCCGCGACCAGTGGTCGAGGGCTGAAGAGCTCGGGTTCCACACCGCCTACACCTACGACCACCTCACCTGGCGGACCTTCCGTGACGGGCCCTGGTACGGCGCGGTGCCCACCCTGACCGCGGCGGCCGCCGCCACCGAGCGGATCGGGCTGGGCACGCTGGTCACCTCGCCGAATTTCCGGCATCCGGTGACCCTGGCCAAGGACCTGATGTCCCTGGACGACATCTCCGGCGGGCGCATCACGCTGGGCATCGGGGCGGGCGGCAACGGCTTCGACGCGACGGCGCTGGGCCAGGAGCCGTGGACCCCGCGCGAGCGCGCCGACCGCTTCGCCGAGTTCGTACCGCTGCTGGACCAGCTGCTGACCGAGGGCGCGGTGACCGAGCACGGCACCTTCTACTCCGCCGTGGAGGCCCGCAACATCCCCGGCTGTGTCCAGCGGCCGCGGCTGCCGTTCGCCGTTGCCGCGACCGGTCCGCGGGGCATGAAGGTCGCGGCCCGGCACGGCCAGGCGTGGGTGACCGCCGGTGACCCGAAGGTGTTCGAGGGCACGCCCGAGCAGTCGCTGGAGGCCCTGCGGGGGCAGCTCGGCAAGCTGGAGAAGGCCTGCGTGGAGATCGGGCGGGAGTTCGAGCCCATGCAGAAGGTCCTGCTGACGGGCTTCACCCCGGAGCGCAACACGCTGCTGGAGTCCGTGGACGCCTTCGTCGACTTCGCGGGCCGTCACAAGGAGCTCGGCTTCACCGAGCTGGTCATCCACGCGCCGATCCCGGACTCGGACTTCGCCGCCGACGAGGCCGTCTTCGAGCGGATCGCCACCGAGGCCCTGGCCCAGCTGGCCGGCTGAGGCTCCCCGGGCCCCGGCCCCCGGCTCCCCGGTCCCCGGCCCCGCGGCTGGCGGCCAAGTCCTGCCGCGACTCGCCGCCGTCTACGCCGGCCACTGACTGCCCCCGCCGCGATGAAGCGGCGGGGGCAGTGGCGTACGGCAGTGGCTGTGCCAGTGGCGTGTTGGGGAGCGGCCTGTTCGGGAGTGGCGTGTTCGGGAGTGGCGTGTTCGGGAGTGGCGTCAGCCCGTCCCGCTCAGCTCATCAGGTTCGTGACGAGCCGCTCCGCGTTCGGCAGCATCCACTCCGGGGCGACGCCCTCGGGCAGCGCCCGGAGCTCCTCGATCAGGGCCGTGATCCTGGCGACGCCCGCTTCCGGCCGGCCCAGCTCCTGCTCGGTCCAGGCGGCGTTGTTCAGGGACTGGAAGCGCTCCTGCAGATGGTCGTGGCCGAGTTCCGCGTACAGGGCGGCGGCCCCTTCCCACAGCCGGATCTCCTCCCGCCGCAGTGCCTCGAGCCCGGCCGCGCCGAGGGCGTCGGGGCCGCCCGTACCGACGGCTGCGGCAGCGGGATCCGGGTCTTCCTCGTCCGCACCGCCGTCCTCGTGGCCCTCCCGCTCGTCGGACCACTGCTGTGACTGGACCTGCCGGTCCAGCACCTGGGCCAACTGGTGCCAGGTCTGAGCGAGTTCGGAGCGCAGCTCCGGGGCCTGCGAACCGGCCTCGATCGCGGCCTCCAGCACGGCGACGGCCTCGTCCATCAGGGACCGCGCCGCAGCCACCGCCGGGGCGTCGACCTGTTCCCGCAGTCCCAGCCAGGCCAGCGACCGCAGGATCCGCACCTCCGCGACCGGGGATCCGCCCGCCTGGCGGTGCAGTTCCAGGGCCCGTTCGTACGCCGCGACCGCCTCCTGCACCAGCTCCGTCTCCGCGAGCTGGTCGGCGGCCGACTGCGCGAAGCTCGCCTGCGGTCGAAGGTCCTCCCAGCCCTTGGTGAGCTCCGCCGCCAGCAGGTACTGCTCCGCCGAGGCCCGCCAGTCCCGGAGTTCACGCAGCAGGTCGCCCAGGAACTCCCGGACGAACACGGACTGCTGCTCCCCGTGCTCCAGCAGATCCGGCAGCGTCGACTGCAGCACCTCCGCCGCGTCGGCGTACCGGCTGTCCCGGGCATAGGCACGGGCCAGCAGCAGCCGCGCCTGCGCCCCGCCGTCCGCGCTCTGCCCGGCCTGGTCGAACCAGTGCGCGGCGGTCAGAGCGTGCTCGGCGGCCTGCTCCGCCCCGTCGCGCCGACGCAGCAGGATGTCGGCCAGGGTGAGCCGTACGACGCCCTGCTCCTCGGCGCCGGTCACCTCGGCTGCGTGCTCCAGTCCCGACCGGGCGGCTTCCTCCGCCTCCTCGGCCCGGCCCAGCGACATCAGCACCCCGGCCCGCAGGACCAGCGCGTCCACCGCCTGCCACGGACGGCCCGCCGCGACGGACCGGTCGGCGGACGACGCGAGCAGCGGCATGGCCTGCTCCGGGTCGCCCTGGGAGAGGGTCACCCGGCCCAGCATCTCCTCGGCCTCCGCCGCCACGTCCGGCAGCGTCTCCCCGTACGAGGCGATGAAGGAGGCGAGCTCGGAAGCCAGGTCCTCGTGACCGTGGTTCTGCTCGTGCGAGTGCTCGTGACCGGACCCGCTTTCGTGGTCGTGACCGGCCCCGGACCCGGTGTCGTGACCGGACCCGGCCTCGTGTTCGTGTGCGGTCTCGACCGAGCGCAGGTACGGCTCCAGGCGGATCGAGGCCAGTTCGGCGAGCGCGATCCGGCGGGCCCGTGCCGGATCGGCCGGGTCCAGGGCCTCCGCCGCCCGGACGGCGACCGCGAGCAGCCTGCGGGTCTCCCCCGGCTCGGCCCCGGCCTGTGCGGCCACGCTCGCCAGCCGCAGCTCCGCCAGCGCGGCGCGCTCCGCCTGCCCCAGCGCCCGGTAGCGGTCCCGGGCCGCCGCGAGCAGCCCGGCCGCTTCGTCGGCTCCGGCCCGTGCGGCCGACAGCGCCCGGTGGTCGGCGATGTCCGCCGCGAGCAGCGGGTCAACCTCCGGCTCCGGGAGCGCCGCCACCCGTACGGCCAGCTCTGCCCAGAGCGCGTCCGCCCCCGGGTGTCCCTGGTCGCGGGCGCTGCGGGCCTGCTCCGCCAGCTCACCGAGGCCCGCCGGCGCCGGGGCGACCCGTGCGGCCACCACGGGCGCTGCCGCCGCCGGAGCCGCCTGGGGCAGGGCCGAGCTGCGCACCCCGAGGGGGAGCACGTCGACCAGCGGGGCCCGTCCGACCCGGGTGAGGAACCGCTCCGAGACGCGGGTGTTGCCGTTGCGCGCGTCGAACCGCCGGGCGATGGCCAGGCATTCGGCGTGCAGGACGGCGTACAGCTCGTCGACGGAGCGTGCGGATCCCTCGTACGGCAGGGCCATGTCGGAGCCGTGGCCGAGCTTGCCGAGCCGCCCGAGCAGGACGAGTACCCCGCTGTGGAAGTCCAGCTGCGCCTTGACGTCCGTGAGCGGCTTGAGGTGCACGTTGTGCTCGGAGAGGATCTCCAGTCCGCGTGCCTCGTTGCCGGTGAGGGCGCAGAACTCGATGTGCTGGCCGATGGAACGCAGCAGGCTCTCGTTGCCGCGGGCCATGCGGTAGCCGCGCAGGTGGTGGGAGCGGGCCTCGTCGGCCCGGCCCAGCCGGAGCAGGGGGAGCAGCGACCGGGCGAGCACCCGGTGCGGCTCCTCCATGCAGGTCTGCTTTCCCGACAGCACGGGTTCCCAGATCTCGATCGCCTTGGCGTCGTCGCCCTTGGTGACCCAGAACGCGCCCTGGCTGTTCGTCTCGCAGGCGTGGCAGTCGCTCATCGCGTCGCGGTCGGCGCCCTGCCAGGCGGCGACGGCGCGCTCGGCCCGTTCGTCGTCACCGATGGCGTCCGCCAGGTAGTACTCGGACTGGCGCACGGCGCGCTCGCTGTACCCGGCGAGCCGGTAGCGCCGTTCCATGTCGTCGAGGTAGCCGGCGGCCGAGGCGATGGGGATCTCGGGGGAGTTGATGATCTGCCCGGAGACCCACTTGAACCGCCAGAAGAGGGAGTGGGTCTCACTGCCGTCGAAGGCACCCGGATCGCGGTCGTACTCCTGGAGCAGGCGGGCGAAGGGGACCATCATGCGGGTGCGTTCGGAGCTGTACTCGTAGGCGTCGATCAGGGTGACCAGCGCGTGGCGGAACAGCGCCGGGTCGCCGGAGACCTCGGCCGCCGCGCTCAGCGCCTCGGCCTGCGCGTTGCGTGCCGCGCCGTGCGGGAGGTCGTGGTTCTCGTACAGCGCCTGCCGGATCTGCTCCGGGGTCAGGTTGGTCACTTGTCGCTCCCCTGAGCGTCGGTGGAGTGGGTGGCCCATTCGAGGAGCCCCAGGAAGGCCCGGTTGAGCAGGGTGGAGTCGGCGGGCCGCAGCGGCCGCTGGGACATCAGCAGTGCCTGTCCGTACAGCGATTCGATGGCGGTACCGCTCAGCGTCGCGTCGGGGAGGCCCGCGATGCGGCGGATCAGCGGGTTGTTGTGGTTGAGGACCAGGCGGGCGCGCGGAGCCGAGCCGCGCAGGGCGCCGAGGATGCCCGTCCACAGCGAGTCGGCGCTGTCCAGGGCGGCGGTCCGGTCACGCTCCTGGCGTGCCTGCCGGTCGTCGAGGTAGAGCGCGGGGACGGCCACGGGCTGGAAGGCGCGCAGCACCACGTCGCAGCCCTGCGGTTCCAGCCGGGTGCGGGCCGTGGACAGGAAGGAGGCGAGGGCCAGTTCGACGCCGGTCGGTACGGGGTCGAGGCGTTCGGTGACGGCTCCGGCGTCCAGTTCGGTGACCTTGAGCTCAGGCCGTACGGAGGGCAGCAGGGCGAGCAGGTCCGCGTCGTAGGTGTAGCCGGCGTTGATGACGCCGAGGCCGTGGGCCGCAGCGATCGGAGCGATCTGGCGGAACTCCTCCACGGTGCGCGTGAAGTGGATGTCGGTGTGCGCGGCCGCGAACTCCTCCAGGCTCATCGAACCGTCGCTCGTCTCGAACGGCAGCCAGGGCAGCATCAGCCCGAGCAGCTCGGCGTCGTGCCGGGCGAGGGACTTCACGCCCAGGTGGTGGACGCCGAGGAAGGCGGCCAGGCGCTCGGGTTCGCTCGCGGCGAGCTCGGCGAGCCAGGTCCGGATGCGGGCGCCGAGTGCCTCCCGGACCGCGGCCAGCGTTTCGTCGTCGTACAGGTTCTCGCGGGAGGCGGTGGGCCGCAGGGTGTCGGTGTCGAGGACCACGCGGACGAAGAAGGCCCACTCCGGCAGCAGGTTGTCGGCCTGGTCGGTCAGCAGCATGCCCTTGAGGTGGACGCGGTGTCCGGCCCGGTGGGCGGGGCTGGTGGGCTCGGGGAGGACGTACGCGACTCCGCGCACCCCGGCGACCGGCAGGTCGAGGTCGATGCTGTCGAGCGGGGCGAAGCCGAAGAGCTGCGCGCAGTGCCCGGCGAGCGCGACGCGGCGGGCGGCGGGGGTGGGGAAGGATTGGTCCCATACGGCGGGCCGGTCGGTGACCGGGCGGGGCTCGCCGCCCTCGCCGTCGTCGAAGGTGATGCCGTAGGGGAGCAGCGAGCCGTAGTCCCGGGCGAGGCGCTCGACCCTGGCGGGCTCGGTCCACTCCTCGGCCCCCGGACGGGCCTCCAGGTGGACGGTGGTGCCGGGCTCCGGGCGGGCCTCGTGGGGGAGTTCGCGCACGGTGTAGGAGCCGTCGTCCGTGGCCAGCCACTCGACGGGGGCGGCCTGGGGGTCGCGGGCGGACCGGGTGACGACCCGGATCTGCCGGGCCACGACGAAGCAGGCCAGCAGGCCGATGCCGAACTGTCCGAGGAATTCCTGGCGGGTGGTCTCCAGGCCGCGTGCCTCGATGCCGCCGTCGCCGCCGCGCTTGGAGCTGCGGCCGATGGTGGCGAGGAGGGAGTGGGCCTCCGCGGCGGTCAGGCCGATGCCGGAGTCCTCGATGGTGACGCGGCCGGCCGATGCGGAGAGGCGGATGCGGACCTCCGCGCCGGGCTCGTGCGCCTGCCTGGCGGTGACGGCGTCGACGGCGTTCTGGAGCAGCTCGCGGACGTAGACGCGCGGGCTGGAGTAGAGGTGGTGGGAGAGCAGGTCGACGAGACCGCGCAGGTCGACCTGGAAGCTGTTCGTTGCCGGTTCGGACGGACTTGTGGACGTCATGGGGCGTCACCTCACGGACTCGCATGGATGGTTCGGCGATCGCGAGGTGCCCCCCTCACCGATCCCGGAATGGCAACAGGGTAGGGGGATGATCTGACAATCTCCCCGTGAATTCCGTCGCTCCCGCGTATACGGGAACGGCTGGAACCGCGGTCCTACTGGAAGCGCAGGAACCGCGGCGGCACCGTGTCCACCAGCCACACCCCGTTGGCGCTGATCCGGAACACGTGCCCGGCTGCGCGCATGGCCCCCGCGTCCACGCTGAGCACGACCGGCCGGCCGCGCCGTGCGCCGACCCGGGTCGCGGTCTCCCGGTCGGGGGACAGGTGGACGTGGTGGCGGGCCATCGGGCGCAGCCCCTCGGCGCGGATCGCGTCCAGGGCCGCGGCGACGGTGCCGTGGTACAGGTACGCGGGAGGCTCGGCCTCCGGCAGGTCCAGATCCACCGCGACCGTGTGGCCCTGGCTGGCCCGGATGCGGGTGCCGTCGACGGCGAAGCGCCGCTTGTCGTTGGTGGCGACGACGTGGTCGAGCTCCGCCCGGCTGATGGGGAATCCGTGGCGCGCGGCCGCGCTCAGCAGGTCGTCGATCTCCACCCAGCCCTGTGGGTCGAGCACCAGTCCGATCCGTTCCGGCTGATGCCGCAGGTGTTTCGAGACGTATTTGGACACCTTCACGGTGCGTCTGTCGTCCATTGCCCCAGGGTGCCGGGTCGGAGGTGCTCCCGGCAGCGATTTTTGGCCGCTCCCTCGAACCGGGACCCCCTCTATCGCGTTTCCAAGATACGGAATACATTTTCCGCTGAACTGCTGCCCAGGGGGAGAAAAGATGACAATCGATGCGTCGCTGCCGCGCCGTGCCGCCGCCGAGCTCGTCGGCACAGCGGGCCTGCTCGTGGTGGTGATCGGCTCAGGGATTCAGGCCGCGGCCCTCAGCCGTGACACCGGTGTCGCTCTTGTCGCCAACTCGCTCGCCTCCGCCATCGGCCTCGGCCTGATCATCACCCTCTTCGGACCGCTGTCCGGGGCCCACCTCAACCCGGTGGTCACCTTCACCTCCTGGTGGGCCCGGCGCAGCGGCGGCGAGGGGCTCGGGGGCCGGGAGGCGCTCGTCTACGCCGCCGCCCAGACGGCCGGGGCCATCGGCGGCGCCGTCCTCGCCGAGGCCATGTTCGGACGCACCCCGGGAACCTTCGCCACCCAGATCCGCGGGGGCGGCCACCTGCTGATCGGGGAGATCGTCGCCACCGCCGGGCTGGTCCTCGTCATCCAGGGCCTCGGCAGGATCGGCCGGCCGAGGCTCATCCCGGGCGCGGTCGCCGCGTACATCGCCGCCGCGATCTGGTTCACCTCCTCGGGCTCCTTCGCCAACCCGGCCGGTACCGTCGGGCGCGCATTCAGCGACTCCTTCACGGGCATCGCCCCGCAGTCGCTGCCCGGTTTCGTCGCCGCGCAGCTGCTCGGCGGGGTCCTCGGCCTCGTCCTCGCCGGACTGCTCTACGGCACCGGGCGCACGGCCGACAGTGCGACCGACAGCGCCACCGGGCGGGGCGGTCCCGGCGCCGGGCGCGAGCCCCGGCGCGCAGCCGGCGCCGCGGCCACCGAGGCGGAGCCCTCGGTGGCCGATATACCCCTCCCCAACACCGTGCTCGGGGCCACTGTTTGAGATGTGCACAGGTTTGCCCACAGGAAAACCCGACTTGTCCACAGCCGTTTGGGTCGGTTTCGCAGACAAGTGCGTGATTCGCCCTGTGGACTACTGATCGAGTACTACCGGCCGCCCCGGCTGGCCAGTTCGTTCATCGTCCGGGCCTGCAGCTCCCGCTCCGTCGCGGCCCGGACGAACTCCGCCACATGGTCGGGACCCACGAGCTCCTGCACCGCCCGTACGGTCCCGGCCGGCAGCGCCACGGGCGTCGGCCCCGAAGGCTGTGCCGCCCCGGCGGCGCCCAGGTGCTGCTGGAGGTGCCGGGTCGCGAACAGCCGCATCGCCCGCGCCAGCTCGGCATCCACCGTCTGCTGCGCCAGTGGCCGCAGTCTGCGTACCATCGCCGCCGCTTCCGCCGCGTCGGTGTCCGTCGGCGGCACGTGCCCCAGATAGCGGGCGAAGACGTGCTCGGTGGTGAACTCCAGGAAGCGCGAGGCGATGTGCTCCACCTGCCCGCGCAGCTCGCGCAGATGCCCGGTGATCGCCGCCAGCGGCACCCCGGCCGCGTACAGCTCCGCGGCCACCGCCAGCTCCTGCGGGGAAGGCACGAGGAACTCGTCGGGGCGGCCGGGGATCCGCTCCAGCACCCCGAGCTCGCACGCCTCGCTCACCGCGTCGTCGTCCGGCCGGCCGCCGAACCGCTCGTTGAGGTCGGCCCGGCTGATCCGGGCCGCCTCCTCGTCGGTCCACGGCCCGTGCACCTCGGCGACCAGGCCGAGTACGCCGCCCAGCCCGCGCCCGGCGTCCCAGGCCTCCAGCAGCTCCTTGATGGAGGCGAGGGTGTAGCCCCGGTCCAGCAGGTCCGCGATCTGGCGCAACCGTGCCAGATGCGTGTCCCGGTAGACGTTGGAACGGCCCCGCCGCTCCGGCTTCGGCAGCAGACCGCGGTCCTGGTACGCGCGGATCGTGCGTACCGTCGCGCCGCTGTGGTGCGCCAGATCCTCGATCCGGTACTCGGCTAGCGCCTGATCGGACAATCCCGGCTCCCTACGACATGGCGGCTCGGCCGACCGCGCCCGCCGCGGCCCGGGCGGCAGGTGACGCCGCCAGGTACTCGACCGCCTTGCGCAGCGAGCCCTCCTGCGAGGGATGGTACGACCGCCGCAGGTAGCGGGGTATGGCCGTGCCGAGCTCTCTCCACGTCGGCAGCAGTCCCTTGGCCACGGCCCGGTTGTGCTCGCGGAGCGAATAGCGCAGCCGGCCGCCCAGCCGGGGGTCGTTGCGTATGAGGTACGAGGCCCCCCACACCCACAGCCATGCCAGCACCGGGGCCACCACGACCATGCCCTCGATGCGGCGTGCGTAGCGCGGCAGACCCGAGCCCCCGCAGTGCTGGTACATGTCGAAGGCGACGGAGCGGTGCTCCACCTCCTCCGCGCCGTGCCAGCGCAACAGGTCCAGCATGATCTCGTCCGCGCCGGCCCGGTCGAGTCCCTCGGCCCGCAGCACCCAGTCCCCGAGGACCGCCGTGAACTGTTCGATCGCGGCGATCAGCGACAGCCGGAAGCGCAGCCACTCCTGCGCGTTGACCGGCGCCCCGAGCGGAGGGGTCTCCCCCAGCAGCTTCTCGAAGAGGAAGTCCACGTACTTCGTGTAGGCCCCGGTCGGCAGCTGCTGGCGCGCGAGGTGGTCGAGCACGTAGGAGTGCTGCACGCTGTGCGTGGCCTCCTGGCCCATGAACCCCTTGACCTCCCGCCGCAGCTCAGGGTCGGTGACCAGCGGCAGGCCCTCTCTGAAGACCTTCACGAACCACCGCTCCCCGGCCGGCAGCAGCAGATGCAGCACGTTGATCACATGGGTGGCGGTGGGCTCGCCGGGTATCCAGTGCAGCGGCGTGGTGTGCCAGTCGAAGGCGACCCGGCGCGGGCCGATGGCGTACGGGGTCCCCGGCGGGCGGGCCCCCGCCGGTCCCCTGCCATCCGACTCCGCCGGCCCGCTCACAGCTTGGGCTCCAGTTTCGCGATCCGCCGCAGGGCGCGCGGCGCGAACCGGGACATCCACAGGGCGCCCTTGGACTCGGGCGTCACCGGCACCACTGCCTGGTTCTTGACCACGGCCAGCAGGATGGCGTCCGCGACCTTCTCCGGCGGGAAGTTGCGCAGCCCGTAGAGCCGCGAGGAGCGCTCCTGGCGGCGCTTCTCCTCGGTCTCGTCCACCCCGGCGAACCGGGAGGTGGCGGTGATGTTGGTGTTGACGATGCCCGGGCAGATCGCCGAGACGCCGATCGACTTCGACGCGAGTTCCGCGCGCAGGCACTCCGAGAGCATCAGCACGGCGGCCTTCGAGGTGCTGTACGCGGGCAGGGTCCTGGAGGGCAGGTAGGCGGCGGCGGAGGCGGTGTTGACGATGTGGCCGCCCTGGCCCCGGTCGGCCATCTGCTTCCCGAAGATCCGGCAGCCGTGGATGACGCCCCAGAGGTTGACGTCGAGGACCTTCTTCCAGTCCTCGGCGGTCGTGTCCAGGAAGGCTCCGGAGAGCCCGATCCCGGCGTTGTTGACGAGGACGTCCACGATTCCGTACTCGGCGGCCACCTTCGCCCCGAGCTTCTCCATCGCCTGCTCGTCACTGACGTCCACGCACTCGCCCCACGCCTGCGGGGCGCCGACGAGGCGGGCCATGTCGGCGGTCCGCGCCGCGCCCTCGGCGTCCCGGTCCACGCACACCACCCGGGCGCCGGCCTCCGCGAAGGCGAAGGCGGTGGCCCGCCCGATGCCGCTGGCGGCACCGGTGACCAGCACCAGCTGGCCGCCGAACCGGTCGGCGTACTTCCCCGGGGCCTTGTGCTCCGGGGCGCGTGTCGCCGGATCCTCCCGGGAGGTGACGAACTCGGTGATCCACGCCGCGAGTTGGTCGGGCCGGGTCCGGGGCACCCAGTGCTTCGCGGGCAGGGTGCGCCGGACCAGGTCCGGGGCCCACAGCTCCAGCTCGTCGTAGAGCCGCTCGGACAGGAACGCGTCGCCGGTCGGGGTGATCAGCTGCACCGGGACGTGCGCGTACGCGTCGGCGCGCGGCCGGCGCATGCGGGCCCGTACGTTGTCGCGGTAGAGCCAGGCCCCGTGCGCCGCGTCCGAGGGCAGCGAAGCAGTCGGGTAGCCGTTGGCCGGGACCTTCTCCAGCCGCTGGAGGATCTTGGGCCACTGCTTGCCGAGCGGGCCGCGCCAGGCCAGCTCCGGCAGTACGGGCGTGTGCAGCATGTAGACGTACCAGGACTTCGCGCCCTGGTTCAGCAGCTGTGCGGCCCGGCGCGGGGTGGGCCGCGCCACCCGCTTCTTGATCCAGTGCCCGAAGTGGTCGAGGGAGGGCCCCGACATGGAGGTGAAGGAGGCGATGCGGCCCTCGGTACGGGCGACCGTCGCGAACTCCCACCCCTGTACGGAGCCCCAGTCGTGGCCGACCAGGTGCACCGGGCGGTCCGGGCTGACCGCGTCCGCCACGGCCAGGAAGTCGTCGGTGAGCTTCTCCAGGGTGAAACCGCCGCGCAGCGGGACGGGAGCCGAGGAGCGGCCGTGGCCCCGCACGTCGTACAGCACGACATGGAAGTGCTCCGCCAGCCGCTCGGCGACCTCGGACCAGACCTCCTTGCTGTCCGGATAGCCGTGCACCAGCACCACGGTCGGCCGGTCCGCGTCGCCGAGCTCGACGACGCACAGCTCTATCCCGCCGGTGCTCACCCAGCGCTCGCGCGCGCCTGCCAGACCACCCGTACCGGTCACGCCGCTCATACCGCCTTCTCCTCGGCCCAGCGCCGCACGTGCGGCAGATCGTCGTCCAGCCAGAAGGCGCTCTCCTCGGGGTCCCGGGAGTCGGTGACGACCAGGATCTCCTCGAACTTCGCGCCGGTGCCCCGGAACCCCAGGTGCGGCTCCACCGCCCACAGGCCGGGCTGCGGCACGTGGTCGGAGAAGTGGTACGGGCTCCACAGCGGGGACCAGCCCTCACGGTGTCCGTGCAGGGCGTCGCTCGCCAGCCCCTTGAGGGACTGGGTGCCGAACCCGAACGCGGTCGGTGACCAGCGCCGCTCCTTGACCTTGTCTATTTTGTGGGCGATGACGCCGAAGGGGTAGGCCCGGTGCCGGTTCGCGTACCCCTGCCGGGTCATCAGCCGCTCGACGTTCTCGTAGATCTCGCGCAGGGAGCGGCGCTCGCGCACCTGCTCCAGGATCAGATCGCGGTGGGGCCGTAGGTCGGACATCAGGCGGTCCTGGACCGGATTGAGACCGAGGCTGCCCGAGTAGCCGATGTCGGCCGCGTAGCCCTTGTGGACCGGGGCCATGTCGAGGATGAACGGCATCCCCGGCTCCAGCTTCCGGTTCGTCGGGAAGAACTGCAGGGGGATCTTGAAGTTCACGAAGGCGGTGCGGTCGCCGAACCAGGCGAAGGGCATGTGGAACCAGTCCCGCACCCCCCGCTCGCGCAGCCACTCCCGCTGCATCCGGGCCGCCTCGCGCTCGGTCACGCCGGGGCGCAGCTGTGCCGCCACCGTCTCCGCGCACTCGTAGGCGAGGCGCTGGACCTCCCGGAAGCCGCGCAGTTCGGCGGTGAACCCGGCGGCTCCGGTGAGTGCGGAGCGTTGCGTCGTGCGTTGCTTGGTGTCCCCAGCCATGCCAGCCGTCCGTCCGTGTAGCCGTACGCGCCCGTAACTTGACACTGATGAATGTGACAATGACTGGAGATCACGTCAAGGGCCGTGCACGGACCTGTGGACAATCTTGTCCGGGTCACATCACCCTTTTGTCGGGGCGTGTAGTCCTCAAGACTGATACGGGATCCGGCTCCAGGTCTGACGATCCGCGTGGCTCGCGCCACTAACGTCGAACCCGTGACTGTCATCGCGACCGAAAGCCTGAGCAAGCGGTATCCCCGAGTGACCGCCCTCGACCGGCTCTCCCTGGACATCGGGCCCGGCGTGACCGGGCTCGTGGGCGCCAACGGAGCCGGCAAGTCCACGCTGATCAAGATTCTGCTCGGACTGTCCCCCGCCACCGAGGGCCGTGCCGCGGTGCTCGGGCTCGACGTCTCCACGCATGGCAGCGCCATCCGTGAACGCGTCGGCTACATGCCCGAACACGACTGCCTGCCTCCCGACGTCTCGGCCACCGAGTTCGTCGTCCACATGGCGCGCATGTCCGGGCTGCCGCCGACGGCCGCTCGCGAGCGGACCGCCGACACCCTGCGCCACGTGGGCCTGTACGAGGAGCGCTACCGGCCCATCGGCGGCTACTCCACGGGCATGAAGCAGCGCGTCAAGCTGGCGCAGGCGCTCGTCCACGACCCCCAGCTGGTCCTGCTGGACGAACCCACCAACGGTCTCGACCCGGTCGGCCGCGATGAGATGCTCGGCCTGATCCGCCGGATCCACACCGACTTCGGGATCTCGGTCCTCGTCACCTCCCACCTCCTCGGTGAGCTGGAGCGGACCTGCGACCACGTCGTGGTCGTCGACGGCGGCAAGCTGCTGCGCTCCAGTTCCACCAGCGACTTCATGCAGAGCACCGCGACCCTCGCGGTCGAGGTCACCGACTCCGACGCGCACCCGGACGGCACCGCCGCCCTGCGCAAGGCGCTCGGCGAGGCGGGCATCGTCCTCCACGCCGCCGAGGAGCAGGGTCTGCCGGGAGCCGGCCACATCCTCCTCGTCGAGGCCGCCGGCGAGGAGACGTACGACACGGTCCGCGACACGGTCGCCGACCTCGGGCTCGGCCTGGTCCGCATGGAACAGCGCCGCCACCACATCGCGGAGGTCTTCCGCGACAACGACCGGTCGGCGCAGCCCGTCCCGTCCGCGCCGCCCCTCACCTCCGCCCAGCCGGTACCGCCCGCGCAGCCCCTCCTGTCCGCGCAGCCCATCCAGCAGAAGGGAGCCGGTTCCGATGGCGCCTGACACCTCGACCCAGATCCACAACATCGGCTACCGGTCCTACGACGGCCCCCGCCTCGGCCGCGCCTACGCCCGCAAGTCGCTGTTCTCGCAGTCCCTGCGCGGCGCGTACGGGCTCGGCCGCTCGGCCAAGTCCAAGGTGCTGCCGATGCTCCTGTTCGCGGTGATGTGCGTCCCCGCACTGATCCTCGTCGCGGTCGCCATCGCCGTCCCCGGCTCCACGGACCTGCCGATCAAGTACACGACCTACGCCCTGACCACCCAGGTGATCATCGGCCTGTACCTCGCTTCGCAGGCGCCGCAGTCGGTCTCCCGGGACCTGCGCTTCAAGACCGTGCCGCTCTATTTCTCGCGGCCCATCGAGCGCGTGGACTACGTCGTGGCCAAGTTCGCGGCCATGGCCTCGGCGCTCTTCATCCTCACCGCCACCCCGTTGCTGATCATGTACGTCGGCTCACTGCTGGCGAAGTTCGACTTCGGGGACCAGACCAAGGGATTCGGGCAGGGACTGGTGTCCGTACTGCTGCTCTCGCTGCTCTTCGCCGGCCTCGGCCTGATCATGGCCGCGCTCACCCCGCGCCGCGGGTTCGGCGTCGCCGCGATCATCGCGGTACTGCTGATCCCGTACGGCGCCGTGACCGCCGTGCAGGGCATCGCCTACAGCACCGGGTCCACCGGTGCCATCGACTGGCTCGGCCTGTTCTCCCCGATCAGCCTGATCGACGGCATCCAGACCGCCTTCCTCGGCGGGACCTCCGCGTTCCCCGGCGGCGAAGGCCCCACGGCCGGCATCGGCTTCGTCTACCTGCTCGTCGCCCTCGGCCTCATCGCCGGCTCCTACGCCGCCCTGATGGCCCGCTACCGGAAGGCCGGGCTGTGACCATCATCGACATCGACCACACCTCCCGCTGGTTCGGCAACGTCGTCGCCGTCAACGACGTGACCATGAGCATCGGCCCGGGCGTCACCGGCCTCCTCGGCCCCAACGGCGCCGGCAAGTCCACCCTCATCAACATGATGGGCGGCTTCCTGGCCCCCTCCACCGGCACGGTCACCATCGACGGGACGCCGATCTGGCGCAACGAGCAGGTCTACAAGCAGATCGGCGTCGTGCCCGAGCGCGAGGCCATGTACGACTTCCTCACCGGCCGCGAGTTCGTCGTGGCCAACGCCGAACTGCACGGGCTCGACGACGCGGCGGCCCAGCGAGCCCTGGCCACCGTCGAGATGGAGTACGCCCAGGACCGCAAGATCGCCACCTACTCCAAGGGCATGCGCCAGCGCGTGAAGATGGCCTCCGCCCTCGTCCACGAACCGTCCGTACTGCTCCTCGACGAGCCGTTCAACGGCATGGACCCGCGCCAGCGCATGCAGCTCATGGACCTGCTGCGACGGATGGGCGACGAGGGCCGCACCGTGCTGTTCTCCTCCCACATCCTGGAAGAGGTCGAACAGCTCGCCTCCCACATCGAGGTGGTCGTCGCCGGCCGGCACGCCGCCTCCGGCGACTTCCGCAAGATCCGCCGCCTGATGACGGACCGCCCGCACCGCTACCTCATCCGCTCCTCCGACGACCGGGCCCTTGCCGCGGCCCTGATCGCCGACCCGTCCACCGCCGGTATCGAGGTCGACCTGAAGGAAGGCGCCCTGCGCATCCAGGCCGTCGACTTCGGGCGCTTCACCGAGCTGCTGCCGCGGGTCGCCCGCGCGCACGGCATCCGGCTGCTGACGGTCTCGCCCTCCGACGAGTCCCTCGAGTCGGTCTTCTCCTACCTCGTCGCGGCCTGAAGGAGCTGGCACACATGTACAACCCCACCGTCGCCCGGCTCACCTACCGGGCTCTGCTCGGCCGCCGCCGCGCGCTGATCCTCTTCGCGCTGCCCGCCCTGCTGATCGTCATCTCGATCGCCGTCCGCGCCTTCACCGGCCTGGACGACAAGGTCGCCGCCGACCTGCTCGGCGGGTTCGCCCTCGCGACGATGGTCCCGCTGATCGGCGTCATCGCCGGCACCGGCGCCATCGGCCCCGAGATCGACGACGGCTCGATCGTCTACCTGCTCTCCAAGCCCGTGAAGCGCCCGACGATCATCATGACCAAGCTGATCGTCGCGATCGCCGTCACCATGGTGTTCTCCGCGATCCCCACCCTGATCGCCGGCTTCATCCTCAACGGCAACGGCCAGCAGATCGCCGTCGCCTACACCGTCGCCGCACTCGTCGCCTCGATCGCCTACAGCGCGCTGTTCCTGCTGCTGGGCACCGTCAGCAGGCACGCCGTGGTCTTCGGCCTGGTCTACGCCCTGATCTGGGAGTCGCTCTTCGGCAGCCTGGTCTCCGGTGCGAAGACCCTCAGCGTCCAGCAGTGGTCGCTGTCCCTGGCCGAGAAGGTCGCCGGGGAGGGATACGTCGACGCCACCGTGGGCCTGCCGACCGCCGCGGTCCTGCTCGTCGTGGTCACCGTCGGCGCCACCCTCTACGCGAGCCAGAAGCTGCGCCGCCTCACCCTGGCGGGCGAGGAGTAGGCCCCGCCGCTACGACTGCGCGTACCGTGCCCCGCCCGGCCCACCGGCCAGGCGGGGCACAGTTTCGCGCGGCATCATCGGTGCATGATGCCGCACCCGGAGCCCGAGCCCTCCAGGCCGCTGTGGTCCTGGATACGCTCAGCGCCCGGTACGCACATCTGGCTGCTGATCATCGCCATCACGAGCCTCATCGTCGTGATCGCGCCCGACCGGGTCGAGCACATCCTGCTCCACCGCAACAGCAGCAACATCCACCAGCTCGTCAAATACCCCGTGCGGGCGCTCCTCAGCAGCGCCTTCTGGATCGAGAACCCGGCCTCGCTCGCCCTCTACGCCGTGCTCTTCGAGGTCTTCCACGCCCCCGTCGAACGGTGGCTCGGGACCCTTCGCTGGCTCCTGATCGTGGCGACGGCCCATATCGTCGCCACCCTCGCCAGCCAGAAGGTCCTCCTGATGGCCATCCAGGACCACCGGGCCCCGCGCAGCATGACCTACGTCGTGGACATCGGCGTCAGCTACGGGCTCGCGGCCTCCATCGGAGTCCTCACCTACCGGCTCCCCAGCCCCTGGAGATGGGTCTACCTCGCCGGCGTGCTCGCCTTCTTCGGTGTCCCCCTCTTCACCGACGCGACCTTCACGGACCTCGGCCACGCCATCGCGCTCTCCGTCGGACTGCTCGCCTGGCCGCTCACCCGGCACGTTGTTTCACGTGAAACACGACCGACGTTTCACGTGAAACGTGGCTAACGCTCCTCAGCCGCGACCACCCCGTGCTCCCACGCCCATGCGGCGATCCCCACCCGGTTGCGCGCCCCGAGCTTCGCCTGGACGTTCGCGATGTGCGTCTTCGCCGTGCCCGCGGTGATGAACAGCTCCGCGCCGATCTCCGCGTTGGTGAGCCCGCGCGCCACCAGCCGCACGATGTCCAGCTCCCGGCCGGTCAGCGGATGAGGCCCGGACGATGTCCGCGGCGCGGCCGGACCCGCCTCGGAAAGCCGGCTCAGCAGCCGCACCGTGATCTGCGGACTGATGAGGGTGTCCCCGGCCATCGCGGCCCGCACCCCCTCGATCAGCAGCGCCGGCCCGGACCGCTTCAGCAGGAAACCGCAGGCGCCGTTGCGCAGCGCGGTGTGCACGTACTCGTCCAGGTCGAAGGTGGTCACCACGACCACCCGGGTGACCGGCGCCAGCAGCCGGGTCACCTCCAGGCCGTCCAGCCGTGGCATCCGGATGTCCGCGAGCACCACGTCCGGCCGCAGCTCGCGGGCGAGCGCGACCGCGCTCTCGCCGTCCGCCGCCTCCCCCACCACGGTCATGTCCGGCTGCGAATCGAGGATCAGCCGGAAGCCGCTGCGGATGTCCTCTTGGTCGTCGGCTATCAGGATGCGTGTGGTCACGCCGCCATGATCACCCGAGCGGGTGCCCCTGTGCCTGGAAGACCGCGCGAACCCGCCACCCGCCGTCCGGCTCCGGCCCCGCCGACAGCGTCCCGCCGGCCGCCTCCACCCGCCCGCGGAGCCCGGCCAGCCCGGTCCCGCTCCGCCGCCACCGGGGCAGCAGCCCGCCGGTACCCCGGGGTGCGGCGGAGTTGGCCACGCTGAGCTCCACGCCGCCATCCGCCCGGCGTACGGCCACCCGCACCCCGCCGGCCCCCGGCGCGTGCCGGCGTACGTTCGTCAGGGCTTCCACGGCCACCCGGTACGCCGTGGTGTCCGCCTCCCGCGACAGTTCCCGTACCGCCTCAGCATCGGCTTCCAGTGTCCCGCCCTCGAACCGCTCCACGACCGCCGGGAGTTCGGCGAGCCCCGGCACCGGAGCGGTCGGTCCGCCCGCCGCCTCCCGCAGCGCGTGCACCGTACGGTCCAGCGACTCCAGCGCGCTCAGCCCCGCCGCCTCGATCCGCTCCAGCGCGCGGATGGCCTGACCGGGATCCTGCGCGGCCACGAACCGGGCCGCCTGGGCCTGCACCACGATCGCGCTCACGTCGTGTGCGACGAAGTCGTGGAGATCACAGGCCAGTTCCAACTGCTGGTCGCGCCTCGCGTCCCGTACGGCCTGCCGCATCCGGCCCGTCTGACGGCGCAGGTAGCCGCCGACGGCCACCGCGGCGAGGGCCGGCGCCGCCCAGAAGGCCACCACCCCGCCGATCTCCATCCACGACCCGTCCGCCCACACCAGCGGGACCGGCCACAGGGCCACCGCCGCCACGCCCAAAGCGCCCGCGAGGGTGCCGGAGCGGACCGGGGACCAGCGGGCCACCAGGGACAGCAGCGGCAGGAGCACCGCCATCTCCGCCAGCGTCCAGGAGTTGGGCAGGCCCAGGGCCGACCCCAGCAGGGACAGCAGGCTCGCCACGGACAGGGCGGGGGCGAACAGCGCGCTCGGTTTCACGGTCACGCCCCGACCCTACGAGCCGCCCGCGCGACGGGACATCTCCCGTTCGGCAGAGAGGGGCTCGCCCGCCACCTCACCGGCCTGCCGATCGGCGGATGGTTCGCAAGCGTCCCCCGGACCAGGCTTTGAGGCATCACCAACCGCCCTCCGAAAAGGACTTGGACGATGACCGCCCTCACCGCTGCTCCCGCTGCTCCTCTTGCTCCCGCCGTTTCCGTCGGCCCTGCCGTCAGCCGCCCGATCCGCCGGGCCGCCCACGCCGCGGCCCTGACCCTCCTCCCCAGCGGCCTGTGGAGGCTGGTGATGGCGGTCGGCATCCCCGTCGGCTGGGGAGCCGGCAGCGGACTGGAAGCCGAACTCTTCCCCGGCAGGTGGTCCTTCTACCTGGTGGCCCTCAGCCTCTTCGCCGAAGGCCTCGGCCTGCTGACCCTCGGCCTCGTACAGCGCTGGGGCGAGGTGGTGCCGAGCTGGATCCCCCGGCTTCGCGGCCGCCGGATCCCGCCCCTGGTGGCGATCGTGCCCGCCGCCCTCGGGGCCGCCGCCGTCACCTACGTCACCATCGGTGGCGCCTTCCACTGGAGCACCGCCATGGCGGTGCCGGGAGCACCCACGGGGGCGGGCTGGTGGGTCATGACCTTCTGCTACGCCCCGCTGCTCCTGTGGGGCCCGCTCCTCGCGGTCGTGACCGCCGCCTACTGGCGCCGCCGCCGTATCCACGGCTGACCGGCGGAAATTCGCTGGTACGGGCCGTGCGCCCGGGGCACAGTGAGAGGTGCGGGGAGCAACAAAAGGTCCGGGACAGCCACTTCGAGCGCGCCTTGCGGCGCGGGCTGTCCCGGACCTCTCGTACGTCGTATTACGCGGCGCCCAGCAGACGCTCCAGCACCACCGCGATGCCGTCCTCCTGGTTGGAGGTCGTCACCTCGTCGGCCACGGCCTTCAGCTCCGGATGGGCATTGGCCATCGCCACACCGTGCGCCGACCAGCCGAACATCGGGATGTCGTTGGGCATGTCGCCGAAGGCGATGGTCTCCGCGGCCTTCACGCCCAGCCGGCGCGCGGCCAGCGACAGGCCCGTCGCCTTGCTCAGGCCCAGCGGGAGGATCTCCACCACGCCCGGACCCGCCATCACGATGTCCACCAGGCTGCCCACGGTCTCCCGCGCCGCCTTGACCAGCTCGTCGTCGTCCAGCCCCGGGTGCTGGATGTACAGCTTGTTCAAAGGCGCGGTCCACACGGCCGCGGTGTCCTCCAGGTATATGGCCGGAAGGCCCTCCTGCACCTGGTAGCCGGGCCCGAACAGCACCTCGCCGTCCACCCCGTCCCGGCTGGCCGCGATGGCCAGCGGACCCACCTCGGCCTCGATCTTCGACAGCGCCAGACCGGCCAGCTGCCGGTCCAGCGTCACCGAGGTGAGCAGCCGGTGCGCACCCGCGTCGTAGACCTGCGCGCCCTGCCCGCACACGGCGATCCCCTTGTAGCCGAGGTCGTCGAGCACGTGGCGGGTCCAGGGCACGGCCCGGCCGGTGACGATGATGTGAGCGGCGCCCGCCGCGGTGGCCGCGGTGAGCGCTTCACGGGTGCGCTCCGAGACGGTGTCGTCGTCACGCAGCAGCGTGCCGTCGAGGTCCGTCGCGACGAGCTTGTACGGGAACGGGGCCGGGCTCACTTGGTGATCGGCTCCAGGACCTCACGACCGCCCAGGTACGGACGGAGTACCTGGGGCACCCGCACCGAACCGTCGGGCTGCTGGTGGTTCTCCAGGATGGCGACGATCGTGCGCGGTACGGCGCACAGGGTGCCGTTCAGCGTGGACAGCGGCTGGGTCTTCTTGCCGTCGCGGTAGCGGATCGACAGGCGGCGGGCCTGGAAGCCGTCGCAGTTCGAGGCGGAGGTCAGCTCGCGGTACTTGCCCTGGGTCGGGATCCAGGCCTCGCAGTCGAACTTGCGCGAGGCGGAGGAGCCCAGGTCACCCGTGGCGACGTCGATCACCTGGAACGGCAGCTCGAGGCTGGTCAGCCACTGCTTCTCCCACTCCAGGAGGCGCTGGTGCTCGGCCTCGGCCTCCTCAGGCGCGACGTACGAGAACATCTCGACCTTGTCGAACTGGTGGACGCGGAAGATGCCGCGGGTGTCCTTGCCGTACGTACCGGCCTCGCGGCGGAAGCACGGCGAGAAGCCGGCGTACCGCAGCGGCAGCTTGTCGGCGTCGATGATCTCGTCCATGTGGTACGCGGCGAGCGGGACCTCGGAGGTGCCGACCAGGTAGTAGTCGTCCTTCTCCAGGTGGTAGACGTTCTCCGCGGCCTGGCCGAGGAAGCCGGTGCCCTCCATGGCGCGCGGGCGGACCAGCGCGGGGGTCAGCATCGGGATGAAGCCGGCCTCGGTGGCCTGCGCGATCGCCGCGTTGACGAGGGCGAGCTCCAGCAGGGCGCCCACGCCGGTGAGGTAGTAGAAGCGCGAGCCCGACACCTTGGCGCCGCGCTCGACGTCGATGGCGCCCAGCGATTCGCCGAGTTCCAGGTGGTCCTTGGGCTCGAAGCCCTCGGCCGCGAAGTCGCGGATGACACCGTGCGTTTCGAGGACGGTGAAATCCTCCTCGCCGCCGACCGGGACATCGGTGTGGACGATGTTGCCGAGCTGGAGCAGCAGCTTCTTGGCGGCCTCGTCGGCCTCGTTCTGTTCGGCCTCGGCGGCCTTGACGTCCTGCTTGAGCTGTTCGGCCCTGGTCAGAAGCTCCGCCCGCTCCTCCGGAGAGGCCTTGGGAATGAGCTTGCCGAGCGACTTCTGCTCATTGCGCAGTTCGTCGAAGCGCATGCCGGAGGACCTGCGGCGCTCGTCGGCGGAGAGCAGTGCGTCGACAAGCCCGACGTCCTCTCCACGGGCGCGCTGCGAGGCGCGGACACGGTCAGGGTCTTCACGGAGCAGCCGGAGGTCAATCACCCCTCCAGGCTACCGGGCTGGGGTTCCTGGCATCACACCGATATCACGCTGCGTGTCGCTATGTCCCAATTGCCGCGAATGTAAAACTCTTGTCCGCTGGCGTGATCCGACCCTTACCGGAGGGTCAATAAAAGCCGCCCCATTCCCCGAAATGGGGCACAACGCCGAGGGCCGGCCGGGCCCTGAACTGGGCCGGGAGCCGTTCCTTGTCCACAGGGATTCCCTGCGAGAGCGTCTTATCCACAGGCTGTGTGCCGCATCTGTGGACACCGGAATAGATCATTCGGGACCGGCGGGCGGCCGGGGCGAATCAGGGTTCAAACCACCCTCACACACTCATTCGGGTGGGAATGGCTCGCCCCAAAGAGTTGATCGGTGATGCGGGGGTGACGCCGTTCACCTTCCGCTCCCCAGCGCGAAACCTGGGCCGCCCGACCGATTTGTCGACCTTGTCGCGCCGCTCTGTCGACTTGTCCCCAGGTCCCCATCTCGCCCTGTGGATAACTCTGTGGACAGTGGACGAAGCCCTACGCGCGACCGTCGAGGCAGCGCGCCAGCCAGTCGGAAGCGGCCGTGAAGTCACCGTCGGAGGTTCCCGGCCGCGAGGCCCGCACGTCACCCAGAGCGACACCCGCCCGGGGGTACGAGCCGAGGAAGCGGACCTGGGGACAGGTGCGCTTCAGCCCCATCAGGGCCTCGCTGACCCGGCGGTCCGAGATGTGGCCCTCGGCGTCCACGGCGAAGCAGTAGTTGCCGATGCCCTCGCCGGTCGGCCGGGACTGGATCAGCATCAGGTTCACCCCGCGGACGGCGAACTCCTGGAGCAGCTCCAGCAGCGCACCCGGGTGGTCGTCGCCGAGCCACAGCACGACGGAGGTCTTGTCGGCGCCGGTCGGGGCGGCCGGCCGGGCGGGGCGCCCGACGAGCACGAACCGGGTCTCGGCGTTCTCCGCGTCGTGGATCTCGGTGACCAGCGGCTCCAGCCCGTAGGTGGCCGCCGCGAACTCGCCCGCGAAGGCGGCGTCGAAACGGCCTTCCTGCACCAGCCGGGCGCCGTCGGCGTTGGAGGCGGCCGACTCCCACAGCGCGTCGGGGAGGTTCGCCCGCAGCCAGTTGCGGACCTGCGGCTGCGCCACCGGGTGCCCGGTGACGGTCTTGACGTCCGACAGCTTCGTCCCGGGCCGCACGAGCAGAGCGAACGCGATGGGCAGCAGCACTTCGCGGTAGATCATCAGGGGTTCGCCGGAGGCCAGCTCGTCGAGGGTGGCGGTGACCCCGCCCTCCACCGAGTTCTCGATCGGCACCAGCGCGGCGGCGGCCTCACCGCCCCGAACGGCGTCCAGGGCGGCCGGGACCGACACCATCGGGACGAGCTCCCGGGTGGCGGCTTCCGGAAGGGTGCGGAGGGCTGCTTCCGTGAACGTGCCCTCGGGACCGAGATAGGTGAAACGGGTGGCCGACATGCGATCAGCCTAATGCCGGAGGGCCTGCCTCCGACGGGCCCGTTCACCCTTCGAGCAGCCGTTGCCCGACGTACTCCCCGGCGCGCGGACCGGGCGGGACGGCGTACAGCCCGCTGGACTCGTGCCGGATGAACTCGGACAGGGCGTCACCGCGGTCGAGCTTGCGCTGGACGGGGACGAAGCCGCGCAGCGGGTCGGCCTGCCAGCAGATGAAGAGCAGTCCGGCATCGGGTGTGCCGTCCGCGCCGATCCCGTCGTGGAAGGAGAAGGGGCGCCGCAGCATGGCGGCCCCGCCGTTCTGCTCGGGCGCCGAGATCCGGGCGTGGGCGTTGGACGGGATGACCTGCTTGCCGTCCGCGCCGAGCTTGGCGAGGTCCAGTTTCGTGGTCTCGGTGCCGCCGGTCAGGGGCGCCCCGGTGGCCTTCGTACGGCCGATGACCTGTTCCTGCTGGGCCGTGGACTGCTTGTCCCAGTCGTCGAGCAGCATGCGGATCCGGCGGACGACGGCGTACGAGCCCCCGGCCATCCAGGCGTGCTCGGCGGGCCCCGGTCCCGCCGCCGGGACGAAGATCCGCTTGTCGAAGTCGGCGTCCGCGGGCTTCGGGTTTCCGGTGCCGTCGACCTGGCCCATCAGGTTGCGCGCGGTCATCGGGGCGGCCGTCGCTCCGGGGGACCGGTTGAAGCCGTTCATCTGCCAGCGGATGCGGGCGGCCTCCCCGGCGTCCTTCTGGAGGGCGCGCAGCGCGTGGAAGGCGACCAGTCCGTCGTCCGAGCCGATCTGGACCCAGAGGTCGCCGTTGCTCCGCTGGGGGTCGAGCCGGTCGGAGGAGAAGTCCGGCAGCGGATCGAGGGCGCCGGGGCGCCGGGCGGTGAGACCGGTGCGTTCGAAGAAGGAGTGGCCGAAGCCGAAGGTGACGGTAAGGGAGGACGGCCCGGCGTCGAGGGCGATCCCGCTGTCCGCGGTCGGGGCGGTCTCGCCCGCCATCAGCCGCCGGGCGGTCTCCGACCAGCGGCGCATGAGAGCGGCGGCCTCCGTGCGGCCGGCGCCGGGGGCCAGGTCGAAGGCCAGCACATGGCCCTTGGCCTGGAGCGGGGTCGTGATCCCCGCCTGGTGGTCCCCGTGGAAGGGCACCTGGGTGGCACCGAGCGACGCGAGGGTCCCCGGGGCACCGCCGGCTCCGGCCCCCGGGGAATCCGACAGCGCCGAGTGCGCGAGAGCGCCGCCGGTGGCTCCGAGCGCGAGCCCGGCGGCGCCCGCGGCGCCGACCGTGCCCAGCAGCCGTCGCCGGGAGATCTCGATGTCGGGGTTCTTCTCGCTGCTCTCGGTCACGCTGGTCAGCCGATCTTCACGTTCTTCTGGACGGTCGTCTGGTCGATGTCGGAGGTACGAACGGTCACGTCGATGCGCCATTCGCCCGCGAGGGGCAGCTGGACTCCGGACGCGGACCAGTGTCCGGCAGTGGCCCGGTCCGGGACGAGCGGCAGCGGGCCGATGTCCTTGGCCGGGAGGGTGAAGGCGATCTTGACCTCCGGGAGGTCGACGGGCTGGCCGTCGGGGCCGTCGGCCCAGAGGTGCAGGGTGTTCGCTCCGACCCGGCCGGGGTCCAGCTCCAGCCGGACGGTGCCCTTGCCGTTCTGGCCGCCGGTGTCGTAGGGCAGCGTGATCTTCACGGCGCGGTTGGGGACGGCGGTGGCGGCCGAACCGCCGCGGCCGGTTTCCTGCTCGGCCGCGCGGCCGGGCTCGGTGCTGGTCAGCACGGTGGTGACGGCCAGCAGCAGCACGGCCACACCCGCCTCGGCGAGGACGGAACGGCGCAGACCCGCGCGGCCCGGGTCGGCGTCCCGCACCTGCTTCGCGAGCGCGTTCTCGCGGGCGGCGCGCTGGCGGGCGAGCTGGGCGGCGCGCTTGGGGTCGGCCGGGACGGTCTCCCGCTCTGTTTCACGTGAAACATCCGCCGATGTTTCACGTGAAACATCGGCTACCGCATCCGCCTCGGCCCCTTCCCCGGCCCGCTGGTCGGCGAGCCGGGCGGTCCAGCCGCGGGAGAGGTAGGCGATGCCGACGAGGACGGCCACCAGGCCGACCTTGATCAGGAGGAGCTGCCCGTAGCTGGTGCCGGTGAGGGCGGACCAGCTGCCGAGCTGGCGCCAGGACTGGTAGACGCCGGTGACGGTGAGCACCAGGACGCTGATGAAGGCGACCTTGGAGAAACGCCGGACGGCCTCGCGTTCGATGTCGGGCACCTTTTGGAGGGCGACCAGCAGCGCGGCGAGACCGCCGAGCCAGGTGGCGACGGCCATCAGGTGCAGGATGTCGACCGGCATCGCGATCCCGGGCTGGATCCCGGTGGAGGCGTGCTCCGACAGGGCCCAGGTGGCGGCGATACCGCAGGCCACGACGGCTCCGCCGACGCCGAGCCCGAAGGCGAGGTCGCTGCTGTCCTTGCGGTCATGGGCGGTGTCCCCGTCCTCCGGCCGGTCGGGCCCGTCCTCCGGCCGGTCCGCCCCGTCCTCCGGCAGCGCGGACCCGGTCCCTTCCCCCGAGGCCTTCTGCCGGCGCGCGTACGCACCGAACAGCACGGCGATGAAGAGGGCTGCGGCGCCGAGCAGCAGCAGCCGGGACACGAGGGAGGCACCGGTCTTGGTCTCCAGGACGGCCTGGAGCCCGTCCAGGTCGAAGACGTCGGCGAACTTCCCGGAGCCGGTGTACGGGGTGCGCAGCACCAGCATCGCCAGCGTGGCGGCGGTCAGGGTGACCCAGCCGCGCAGCACCAGCTTCTGCAGGGGCCGCTCGGCGGATCCCCGCCGCCAGCACAGCAGGATGAAGGCGGCGCCACCGACGAGCACGGTGAAGCCGGCGTAGGCGGCGTACCGGGCGATGCCGTACGCGACACCGACGGGCCCGCCGCCGGCCTGCTGCGTGGGTAGGGCGACGTTGGTGGCCGACGGGGCGCCGACGGAGAAGGTGAAGGCGCCGGAGATGGGGTGGCTGTCGGCGGAGACGGCCTGCCAGGCCACGGTGTAGGTGCCGTTGGGCAGGCCGGAGTGCAGGGCGGTGCCGTAGCGGACGGTGGATCCGCTGCACATGTCGCGCAGTTCACCGGTGTCCACGCGCTTGCCCTGCGGGTCCATCACGCGGATGGAGTCGTCGCCCATGGCGACCTGCTCCGAGAAGGAGAGGGTGACCTGGGCGGGTGCCGTGGCGACCACCGCCCCGTCCTTGGGGTCGCTCGCGGTGAGTGCGGCGTGCGCCGAGGCCGGTGCGGCCGCGGTGAACAGCGTTGCCAGCAGGGCTGCGAGGACCAGCGCGAGCCGCGGCAGGAATGCCGGGATGCGGTCGCGGGCCGGGGATGGGGCGGGGGCGGTGGCCGTCATGGCGTGTCAGTTCCTCGGTCCGTCAGTGGGCGTTGGAGTTCTGTGCGTTGTAGGTCCGTTCCTTCACGTCCAGCTCGACCTTGACGGGATCGGCCTTTTCGAAGCGCAGCTCGACGGTGACCTTGTCGCCGACCTTGGGCAGGTTCTTGAGCCCCATGAACATGACGTGGCTGCCGCCGCGCTCCAGGCTCAGCTCGCCGTTCGCGGGCACGTCCATGGACGTGACCTGCTGCATCTTCTGATCCTTGGTCTCGTGGATCTGGAGATCGTCGGAGAGCGGGCTGGTGACCGCGGTGAGCTTGTCCGCGGTCTTCGAGTCGTTCTTGATGACCATGAACGCGCCGGCCATCTTGTCGTTGACGGGCTCGGGCATGAAGGCGCCGCTGACGGTCATCTTCGGCTTGGCGCCCTCGCCCTTCGCACCGGCGTCGGAGTCCGAGGAACAGCCGGATATGGCGAGCGCTGCCGTCAGGGAGAGGGCGGCGGCGAGGGTGCGGGTGGTGCGGGCGTTCACGGGTTCTCTCCCTTGACGAGCTTCGGCAGGTCCTTGGTGTAGTCATCGACGGTGGTGCCCTCGCCGTAGAGGACGTAGCCCTCGTCGGTCTTGGGCGAGAACGCGATGACCTGGGCGCCGTGCATGGAGACGACGCCGCCGTCGGCCTCCTTCGTGGCGGCCTCGATACCGATGCCGAGAGAGCGTGCGGCGGCCTGGATGGTGGCGAAGTCCCCGGTCAGTCCGACGAAGGACGGGTCCTGGGCCTTGAGCCACGCGCCGAGGGAGTCGGGAGTGTCCCGTTCGGGGTCGGTCGTGACGAAGACGACCCGGAGCTTGTCCTGGTCCGCCTTCGGGAGTGCCTTGCGGGCGACGGCGATGTTGCTCATCGTCAGCGGGCACACGTCGGGGCAGTTGGTGTAGCCGAAGTAGATGAGAGTCGGCTTGCCCTTGGTCTGCTCGCGCAGGTTCCACGGCTTGCCGGTGGTGTCCGTGAGGACGAGCTCCGGCTTGTCGAAGGGGCGGTCGAGGAGCGTCGCCGCTCCGGTCTTGGTCTGGCCGCTGATCTGCTTGACCGAGCCGCCGGTCGTGGCGGTCTCACCGCCGCAGGCGGTGAGGGTGAGGGCGGCCGCCGCGAGGAGCGCGGCGACCGTCACACGAGTGGTGCGCATGGGGAGATGTCCCTGGGATCGGGGATGTTCGGGTGGTCCGAATGACAAGGCCTGCGGCCGCGCCGGGTCAGGAGGCGCGGCGGCGCGAGGCGATGCCGAAGGCGACACCACCGAGTCCGACGACGATGCCCGCGATGCCGAGCGCACGCGCGGTCGTGTCGGAGCCGCTCTTCGCGGCCTCGGCGTGGCTGTCCTCGCCCTTGGCCGCGTCGGCGTTCTTGTCGCCGGCGTCGTGGTGGTCGTCCGCTGCCTTGGCCGCGGTGAGCTTCAGGACGGGCGCCGGGTTCTGCGGTTCCGCTGCGCCCTCCTTGGCCTCCTCGATCCAGCGCACGACCTCGTTGTTGTCGTAGGTCTGGATCGCCTTCAGGACCATCTGGTCGGCGTTCTCGGGCAGCTTGCCGACGGAGACCGGGAACTGCTGGAACTTGCCGGGCTCGATCTTGCCGCCGCTCCAGGTGACCTTGGTGACGGCTTCGGTGATCTGCTTGCCGTGCACGGTGAGCGGCTTGTCGAGCTTGCTCTTCTCGACCTTCACGGTCCAGCCGGGGATGTCCTGCGGCATGACGGACGTCAGCGGCTGGTCGATCGGGAAGTTGACCTCCAGCTGGGTCGTCGACGCGTTGTCGCGCTCGTTCGGGACCTTGAAGTTGATGACCGCGTAGCCGCCCTTGGTGGCCTCGCCCGGCTGGACGCCGACGTGGGCGAAGGCGGTGCCGGAGAGGACGAGGACGGTGCCGGCGGCGAGAGCGGCGGCGAAGGAGACGCGAGAGGCCTTCATGGCAGAAACACTCCACGGAATGAGTGACGACGGTTTCCCCGCGCACGGGCGCGCGCGGAGTTCGCGGCACCGGGGCTCCCGTCGGTTGTCCCGGGGAGAGCGGATGCCGCGTCAGGCTGCGAGGGCGAGGCCCGTGGGCGGCCCGCGTCGGATCACCGTGTGCTGGAGCGCGGTCCGGCCGGTCGCCGCGGCCGGGGCCGCGGCGGTCCGCAGGGGCCGGGGCGTGCGGGACGTGGCGCCGGGGAGCCCGCAGCCGAGGGCGCGTACGAAGGCCAGCGCGGCGCGCAGCGGACGTACGGGATCGGCCTCGGTGGAGAGCCGGGACAGTTCGACGAGCCGGAACAGCGCGGCGTCACCGCGCCCGAGGAGCCAGCCGGCGGCGAGCGCGGCCAGCAGGTGGCCGAGCAGCATGGCCGGGCTGAACAGACCGGTCGCCGGGCCGGAGGCGGCCTGGGCCATGTGCGCGTGCGCCATGTGGCCCTGGGCGGCGGCCTGCTCGGCCATCGCGGCCGGGTCCAGTCCTGCGCTCGCCAGGATCTGCCGGGCATCGGCCGGGCTGATCGGTACGGAGTTTCCGCCGCAGACCAGCTGGGCGGCGAGCGCCGCGAGCGAGGTGTCCGAGGCGGCGCTGTCCGCCGCCGAGGCGGCGGCGCTGTGCTGGCCGAGGCCGAACACGGAGTGCAGCGCGAGCTGTCCGGCGGCGAGCGCGGTGGCTATGCCGGGCAGCGAGCGCCGGCGGCCCGCGAGCGGGGCCGCGACCGCGAGGACGGCGAGGAAGCCGATGCCGAGAGCCCACCAGGGAACGGTGGCGCAGGACGCCACGGCGTGCCCGGCCGCGGACAGCACGACGCAGACCGCGGTGAACACCGCGGCCCGGATCATCCGCAGGCCTGCTCCGGCCTGCGTCGCGTGGGGGGCAGTCATGGCCGGGCCATCATCGCACTGCGCTTAGGCCCGCCATACGGCAGGTCCGGAAGGTCCCATGCGTCCCGAGTGGCTCCTGAGCAGGGGACGAGCGGTTCCGAAGCCGTGGGGCCGTCGGGGTCGCGTGGTGCGCATGTACCGTCGCCCTCGCCGCGGCCCCGGCCATACACGGCCGGCCGGGAGTGCCACATCGGCCGAATGAGGGCTCTGGCGGCCGTCGGGGGCTTACGGCCGACCGCGGGCGGCAATAGGTATCCGTATGAGCATCTGGTGGTCTCTCCACTTGAGGCGCGAAGCCGCGAGCGTGCCGCTCGCCAGGCGACTGCTGCTGGGGACGATGGAGACCGCGGGGGTGGACCCGGACATCTCCTTCGATCTGTCGGTGGCGCTGAGCGAGGCGTGCGCGAACGCCGTCGAGCACGGCGGGCCCGCGGCCGTTGCCGGCGGCTCCGGCGGGGAACCGGTCGCGGAGGCGAGTGCGGAGTACCGCGTCACGGCCTACCTGGACGGGGACCGCTGCCGGATCGAGGTGACCGATTCGGGCCCGGGGTTTCCGCCCTCGACGGTCACCGGGCACAGAGCTCCGCCGGCCGGCCCTTCGGAGAAGGAGCACGGCCGGGGCCTGTGGCTCATCACGGAACTCGCCGACCACGTCCGCTTCCGCAACCGGCCGGGCCGGGGCGCGGTGGTCAGCTTCGACAAGATCCTCAAATGGCGCGAGGGCGCGCTGCTGAAGGTCTCGTAGCCGCGGAGGCGGCGTAGCCGGGAAGGCGCCGTAGCCGCAGAGGTGTCGTGACGACGAAGGCGCGTAGCCGCGGAGGCGGGAAGGCGCCGGGGCGCCGACCGGGGCCCCGCCCCGGGCCGCAAACGCCGATGGGCGGGTCCCCGTACGGGATCCCGCCCACCATCGAGCGAAGTGTCAGCCCTTGAGGCGTGCCATCCACGCCTCGACCTCGACCGAGGTGCGGGGCAGTCCGGCCGACAGGTTCCGGTTGCCGTCCTCGGTGACGAGGATGTCGTCCTCGATCCGGACGCCGATCCCGCGGTACTCCTCGGGCACGGTCAGGTCATCGGCCTGGAAGTACAGACCCGGCTCGACGGTGAGGCACATGCCCGGCTCCAGCGTGCCGTCGACGTACGCCTCGGTGCGCGCGGCGGCGCAGTCGTGGACGTCCATGCCGAGCATGTGGCCGGTGCCGTGCAGGGTCCAGCGGCGCTGCAGGCCGAGCTCCAGGACACGCTCGACCGGGCCCTCCACCAGGCCCCACTCGACGAGCTTCTCGGCGAGCACGTGCTGCGAGGCGTCGTGGAAGTCGCGGAACTTCGCACCCGGCTTGACGGCGGCGATGCCGGCTTCCTGGGACTCGTAGACCGCGTCGTAGATCTTGCGCTGGATGTCGGTGTACGTGCCGTTGATCGGCAGCGTGCGCGTGACGTCGGCGGTGTAGAGGGAGTGGGTCTCCACACCGGCGTCGAGCAGCAGCAGGTCGCCGGAGCGGACGTCGCCGTCGTTGCGGACCCAGTGCAGGGTGCAGGCGTGGGGGCCGGCGGCGCAGATGGAGCCGTAGCCGATGTCGTTGCCCTCGACGCGGGCGCGCAGGAAGAAGGTGCCCTCGATGTAGCGCTCGGAGGTGGCCTCGGCCTTGTCGAGCACCTTCACGACGTCCTCGAAGCCGCGGACGGTGGAGTCGACGGCCTTCTGGAGCTCGCCGATCTCGAACTCGTCCTTCACGGCGCGGGCCTCGGAGAGGTAGACGCGCAGCTCCTCGTCCCGCTCCTTGGTGACCTTGTCGGTCAGGGCGGTCTCGATGACGGAGTCGTGGCCGCGGACGCCCCGGACCGGGCCCTCGGCCTCGGCCAGGGCCTCGGCGAGCTCGCGGACGTCCTTGGCGGGCAGGCCCAGGAGCTGCTCGGCCTCGGCGAGGGAGTGGCGGCGGCCGACCCACAGCTCGCCCTGGCCGGAGAGCCAGAACTCGCCGTTCTCGCGGTTGGAGCGCGGCAGCAGGTAGATGGTGGCCGTGTGGCCGGTCTCCCCGGTGGGCTCCAGGACCAGTACGCCGTTCTCGGTCTGGTCACCGGTGAGGTACGCGTACTCGGTCGAGGCGCGGAAGGGGTACTCGGTGTCGTTGGAGCGGGTCTTCAGACGGCCCGCGGGGACGACCAGGCGCTCGCCGGGGAAGCGCGCGGACAGTGCGGCGCGGCGGGCGGCGGTGTGCGCGGCCTGGGCGATCGGCTCCAGTCCGTGCAGCTCGGTGTCGGCCCAGCCGGAGCGCATGTTCTCCGCGAGTTCCTCGCTGACGCCCGGGTACAGCGCGTTCTTGCGCTGCTTGTGCTTCTTCTGGGGCTGCTCTTCTTCCGGGGTCTCCGGGGTGAGCTCGTCAGCCACGTCTTCTCCTCAGCTACGACATGCAAGGGCCGGGTATGGACCCCATCCATCGTATGTGCGAGCGGAAGACACCCGAAGGCCTATGTGACAAATCAGTCAAAGCGGGCGGCGAGCAGGACGATGTCCTCCGTGGCGTCCTCCCCGGAGCCCGCGTCGGCGGCCTCCCCTTCCGGCAGGACGGTCCGAAGGATGTGGTCGCAGATGGCCGCGGGATCCTCGCGGGCGGCGCGGGGCACTCCCGCTGCCGCCGCGTGCAGCCGTGCGTAGGCGCGGTCCATCGCGTCACCGGTACGCCGCAGCAGCCCGTCGGTGTAGAGCAGCACCGTTTCTCCCGGAGCGGGTTCGATCTCCACGCTCGGCGCCTCCCAGCAGGCCAGCATTCCGAGGGGGGCGGAGAGCGAGGTCTCCACGTACTCGGTGCGCCGCTCGCCGATGAGCAGCGGCGGGGTGTGCCCCGCCCCGGCAAGGATGATCTTTCGGGCGGCGGGCTCGCAGTAGGCGAAGAGCGCGGTGGCCGAGCGCGCGGGCTCGGTCAGGCGCAGCAGCAGTTCCAGGTCGGAGAGGACCGCGACGGGGTCCTCGCCCTCCATCACGGCGTACGCGCGCAGGGAGGCGCGCAGCCGCCCCATCGCCGCGATCGCGCTCGGGCCGGAGCCGGTGACGGAGCCGACGGCCAGGCCCATGGCCCCTTCGGGCAGCGGCAGCGCGTCGTACCAGTCCCCGCCGCCGCGCGGGCCGGTGCGGTGCCGGGCCGCGAGCTGCACTCCGGCGATCCGGGGCAGCCTGCTGGGCAGCAGTTCCTCCGCGACGGTGGCCAGGCTGGAGCGGGAGCGCTCCACCTCCACCATCCGCGCCAGGTGTTCGGCGGCGTGCCGGACGTACAGCCCCGCCAGGTCGCGCTGGCGGTCGCTGGGCTCGGCCTGCTCGTCGTAGAGCCAGACGGCCGCTCCGAGCCGCCCGGGAGTCTCGGCGGTCAGCGGCAGCGCGTAGCTGGCGGCGTAGCCGAGCCGGGCGGCGACCTCGCGGTGGCGGGGGTCGACGGGGACGGCGAAGCCCCCGGTGCCGGGGGGCTCGCCGGGTTCGGGGAGCACCTCGGAGCCGCCGTGCGCGTCCGGGAGTCCGTCGAGGATGCGGCCGTACGAGGTGGCGCTGCGCGGCACGGTCTCGATGTGCCCGAGATCCGCGCGGCCGAGGCCGAGGCCGATCGTGGTGGTGGGGCCCAGCCCGTCGGAGGGCTCCAGGACGACCAGCCCGCGCCGGGCGCCGACGAGCGCGGCTCCGGCGCGCAGGAATTCCTGGAGGGAGGAGTCGAGGTCGACGGCCCGGGCGAGGCGCTCGGTCAGCTCGTGGAGGGTGGTGAGGTCGGAGACCATGCCCGCCAGCCGGTCCTGGATCACGCTGCTCGCGGCAGGCGGAGCGGACTGGGCGGGGGTGGAACGTGCCGGTGCGGGCGCCGTGGGCGCCGCAGTGTGCGGTGACGCTGTGATTGCTGGATCGATTCCAGCCACTTTCGGCAGATGCGGGGCGCTCATGGCGTCCGCCTTTCCACCTGGTGCGATTCGCCATATAGCATCGCAAACCCCCAGATCGTGCTGCGCCGCCATCAATGGATCCACATCTACACGCACACGAGGATCGATGTCCAGCATTGCCCAGGTGGGAATCCTGGTGTCCGTGGGACGGCAACTCACTGTCCGGCCAAGGCTAAAACTTGGCCTGAAAAAGCTGGAACCGGACGGTTTTTGCGATCGACTGAGCGGGCGTCGTCATGGGCTCGGGTACGTAATCGGTGGTTCCCGGGGCCAGTTGACGCCTTCCGGTACCTGCCGGGAACCGCCCGGCACGGCCCGTCGTCCTTAGCGGCGGCAGCCGGTCTCGGCACCGGCGCGGGCCGCGTTCTGCCCCGCCGGACGTTTGACGGACCCGTAAGAAAACTGCACGAACCGTGTGAACCTGCTTCTGGCGGACAGTGACGCGAAACGTGTACGTGTGGTGAAACACCGCTTACATGGTGTGATGTGGCCCTCGACGTTCAACGGAAAGGAACGAGCGCTCATGCGCGAGATCCTCGGAAGGCGTCTCCAGCGGCTCCGCGATCGGTTGAAAACCCTGCGGCCGACCTCCCCCGCCCGCGGGATCCCGGACGGCGGCACTCCGTCCCTCCTCGACGCCGCGCTCGCCGCCGCCGTCTGGCGGTGGCCCGTACTGCCCGGAGTGGGCCGGGCCATCGGCGACAGCGCACGATGCGCCTGCCCGGACCCCGACTGCGTCGTACCCGGCGCGCACCCCTTCGACCCCGGGCTGCTCGCGGCCACCGCCGACCCCCGGATGGTGGCCTGGTGGTGGGCCAAGCGGCCCACCGCGCCCGTGCTCATGGCCACCGGCGGGACCGCTCCGTGCGCGGTGAGCCTGCCGGCCGCCGCGGCCGCGCGTGCCGTCGTACGGCTGGACGCGCAGGGCATGCGGCTCGGTCCCATCGTGGCGACGCCGACCCGGTGGTCCCTGCTCGTGGCGCCGTACTCGCTGGAGCGGCTCGGCGAGCTCCTGTACGCGAAGGATCACGTGCCCTCCTCGCTGCGCTTCCACGGCGAGGGCGGATACCTGCTGCTGCCGCCGTCCGCCGCGTCGGCCGGCGGGCAGGTCTGCTGGGAGCGGGAGCCGGTGGCCGGCCGGGACGGTCTCTGGCTGCCGGAGGTCGAGGCGGTGGTGGACGCGCTCGTGGAGGCGAGCAGCGGGGCGCCGGGCGGCGGCAGCCGGCTCGCGTACTGACGATCGGGTACTGACGACCGGGTACGGGCGAGCGCGTACTGCGATCGCGTACTGCGATCGCGTACGGGCGAGCGGGCACTGGCGAGCGCGCACGGACGATCGCGCAAGGACGAGCGCGTACGGGCGATCCCCGCCCCGGGATCACTCGTACGGGTGCCAGCGGGACGAGTTTCCAAGGGAATTGGGCGCGGGGATCTCCGCGCCCCTTTCCCGCATCGCTATCTTCGGCGAATGAATCTCCGCCTGATCGGTATCGGCGCCGGTGTGCTGATCATCTTGTCGCTTCCCCTCGCGGGAGCGATCGCCGGGCCGGATTTCGCCGGTCAGGATGACGGAAAGGGCGGCGGGTTGCTCTCCGCTCTCGGCCTTTCGGACTCTTCGCGTGCGAAGGGCGAGGCCCGGCCCGCGGCCGGCCCCGCACGGCCGGGTCCGCCCGAGCAGCCCCGTACGGATGCCCGGTGCGGCCCCGAAGTCTCCTCGCCGCACGGGGTGGAGGCGCAGACCTGCGTCCTGGTCGGCGAGGGCAGCACCTGGGGCCGGAGTTACTACCGCAACACGAGCGGCCGCGCGCTGGACGCCGTGCTGACCGTGATGGGGCCGGCGGGACGCACGGTGCAGATCCGCTGCTCGGTCGGGGCGGGGGACGAGCCGGGGCTGTGCGAGACGCCGCGTGAGGACTCGGCGGGCGGCCCGGAAGGCTACTCGGCCGTAGCGGAGTTTGCAGTTCCGGATGATGAAGGTGCACTGCTGCTGCGGTCCGGGAGCAACTCACCGGCACCGGGTGACGGTTGAGCACCGCCTGAAATGGAAGGGCCCGGTCGCTGGCGACGGGGGATGCACCAGCGACCGGGCTACAAGAACGGTAACAAGAGATCGCCTGTTCGCAAATTCGATCTCTGATATTCGGACACGGATTTGCAGGCGATTAGCGGGAGTTGTGACCCGAGTCACCGGCCCCGCGGGGGTGCCGCGGTCAGCTCAGCGTCACCTGGCGGTTGGTGAGTCCGCCGCGTGCCCGGCGCTCCTCCGTGGTCAGCGGGGCGTCCGTGGCCAGGGCCGCGGCCAGCCGCTCCGCGAACTCCGCGGCGGGCTTCTCCACGTCGTCGGCCGAGACCCCGGTGGGCAGGTCCCAGACGGGGACCATCAGGCCGTGGGCGCGGAAGGAACCGACGAGCTTGGTGCCTTCGCCGAGGGAGGACGTGCCCGCCGCGTGCAGCCGCGCCAGGGCGTCGAGCAGCTTCTCCTCGGGGTGCGGCATGACCCAGCGCAGGTGGTTCTTGTCCGGCGTCTCGCACCAGTAGGCCGCGTCCACGCCGGCCAGCTTGACGGTGGGGATGGCGGCGGCGTTGGCGCGCTCCAGCGAGGCGGCGATCTCCGGGGAGGCGTTCTGAGCGCTCTCCGCATCCGGAATCCAGAATTCGAAGCCGCTGTGCACAACCGGCTCGAAAACGCTGTCCGTGTCCAGGAGATCCTGAAGTCGCGGACCCTCGGCCGGAACCCGCCGGGCCGCGATCGGCGTACCCGGGTCCGCCACCAGCGCGCGCTCCAGGGTGTCGGCCATGTCCCGGGCGAGGTCCCCGGAGGTCGAGTCGTTCTGCAGACCGAGCAGGACGGAGCCGTCCTCGCGGCGCAGGGCCGGCCAGGCCATGGGCAGTACGGTCACCAGCGTGACGGAGGGAACGCCCTCGGGCAGACCGCCCTTGAGGGTCAGCGGGATGGTGGCCGCGGGCACGAGCTCGCGCAGCGCCACCCAGTCGCACTCGCCGGGCAGTCCCTCGAAGGGGCGCCGGACGTGCTCGGTGACGGCGTGCGCGGCGGCTGCGCCGTGACAGGCCTTGTAGCGGCGCCCGGAACCGCAGGGGCAGGGTTCGCGCGCGCCCACCACCGGGATCTCCCCGTTGTCGAGCTGCGGCTTGGCCTGCGACTTCGCGGTCTTCGCGGCGGGGCGCTTCTTTGCCATCGTGGGTGTCTCCCGGTTGCGGCGGTACGGCGTTCTGGGCGCGAGCCTAGCCGTTCGTACCGCCGGAACCGGTGGGGTGCGGCCGGGAGCACGGTCGGCGTGCGCTCCCGACGGCCGCCCGCTGTCCTCCGGGTGACCGAGTCCGGGGACCGGACTCAGGGATGAGCTCAGGGACGAGCTCAGGGACGAGCTCAGGTCGCGAGATCGTCGAAGGCCGTTGCGAAGTCGATCGCCGGGGCTGCGACGCGCGTAGCGAAATCCTCGTGCCGGGGCCCCCGGGCTACGACCACCCACACGGTGACCTCACCCCCCGCTCCGTCCCGGACACCCCAGTCCTGGGCCAGGGCGCTGATGATGTTCAGCCCCCGGCCGCCCCGTGCGGTGACGGAAGGCGTGGCCGGAATCGGGCGGGTGGGCCCGCCGCCGTCCGTGACCTCGACCGTCAGTCGTCCCGCCTTGTCGACGCACCATGCGGCGCGTATCTCCCCGTCCCCGACCTCCCGCGAGCCCAGTGGCCGGCCGTGTCGGCAGGCATTGCTGAGCAGTTCGGAAAGGATCAGTACGGCATCGTCCACGACCGATTCGGACAGGCCGCTGATGCGCAGCTGTTCGCGCATGCGCTGCCTTGCCTCGCCCACGCCCGCAGGACCATGGCGTACGTCCATGCACGACGACGTGGGCACTTCCTGTGCCATCACCAACGCCACCCCCGGAACCTCCTTAGCCCCACGCCATGGTCTGGATGCCCCAATGGCCTGGACCGGAAACCGCCGCGGCGGAGCCCTCTGACGCATTCATGACGAACGAATGCGGAGCGGATGCGCCGGTGCACACCCCGTCACGGCCGGGCCCTGTGGGGCGGGTGGGCAAATCGGGATGTCAGCGCCCTAGCTGTGACAGAACTTGGCGTGGCCGGTTCGTGATGATCGCTTCTACACCCAGATCAGCGCATAGCTGAACATCTTCGGGCTCATTCACGGTCCATACGTGAACGGAGTGCCCTGCCGCCTGGAGCCTGCGGATGAAGGCGGGATGGTTGCGCACGATCCGCATCCCGGGCCCCGCGATGCTCACCCCGGCCGGCAGCCGGCCGTCCCGCATCCGCGGGGAGATGAACTGCATCAGGTACACGGTCGGGACCGTCGGCGCGGCCGCCCGTACCCGGTGCAGGGAGCGCGCGGAGAAGCTCATGATCCGGACCGGGTGCGGGCCCTCCGCGGGCGGGGCGTCGAGTCCGAAGCGCTTGAGGAGGAAGAGGAGGCGTTCTTCCACCTGTCCGGCCCAGCGGGTCGGGTGCTTCGTCTCGATCGCCAGCTGTACGGGCCGGCCGGCGTCGGAGGCCAGCTCCAGCAGCCGCTCCAGGGTGAGCACGGAGGTGCGCTCGGGGTCCGCGTCCCAGTCGGGGGACTCCTCGCGGTCCTTCCAGGAGCCGAAGTCGAGGGCGGCGAGATCGGCCAGCTCCAGGGCGGAGACCGCGCCGCGGCCGTTGGAGGTGCGGTTGACCCGGCGGTCGTGAACCAGGACCAGATGGCCGTCGGCCGTGAGCCGGACATCGCATTCGAGGGCGTCGGCGCCGTCCTCGATGGCCTTCCGGTAGGCGGCCAGGGTGTGCTCGGGGGCATCTTCCGAGGCGCCGCGGTGGGCGACGACCTGGATGGGGCGCGGCGTTGCGTGGGTCACTGGGTCATGGTGCCATCGAGGACGCCTCACGCGTCGGGGCGAGTCTTGCGGATGCGTCCGAAATGTCGGAGATAAAGGATAGGGGGAGACGCACAGGTCCGGCTTACAGTGCTCTGACGGGTCATGGGAAAGGCTTTGGGCTGGAACTTGTGCGGCACGTCGAACGTTCAGTCGGACCGGTATCGCCAGATATTTCCAGAACCCGAAGCCGTGTGTGTGACGAGGAGAGAGCGCTGTGAGCACCGAGAACGAGGGCACCGCGGCCCCGACGCCCCCCGCGGCCCCGTCCGCACCCCCGGTGGCCGCCTCCACCCCTGACCCCGCTCCGGCCGCCGCGCCGCAGCCCGCGGATGCCGCTCCGCAGGCCCCGGCCGCCCCGGCGCCGACGGCCCCGGCCGCCGCGCCCGGCTCCGAGCCGACGCAGCAGCTTCCGCACACCCCGGCTCACGCTCCGGCTCCGGCGCCTGCCGAGGCCCCCGCCCAGGCGCAGGGATACGCCCAGGCCCCGCCCTACGCGCAGCCGCCCGCCGCGGCCGCGCACGGCGCCGCGGGCTGGCCCCCGCCCCCGCCCACGGTCCCCTCGTACGGCGTCGAGGGCGGCGGCCACGGCGGTGGCGCCTGGGGCGCGCCGCTGAGCACCGACGGCACCCCGCCCAAGCCCAGGGGCAAGGGCGGCCTGATCGCGGGCGTGCTCGCGGCGGCCCTCATCGCGGGCGGCGTCGGCGGCGGCATCGGCTACTGGGCGTCCGAGCGCAGCCACACCGGCTCCGGCTCCGGTTCGACCACCATCAGCGCCAGCACCCCGAAGGACCTCAAGCGCGAGGCCGGCTCGATCGCCGGTCTGGCCGCGGGAGCGCTGCCCAGCGTGGTGACCATCGAGGCCCAGGCCGGCGACGGCGAAGGCGGTACGGGTACGGGCTTCGTCTACGACGCGGAAGGCCACATCCTCACCAACAACCACGTGGTGGCCTCGGCGGCGAACGGGGGCAAGCTCTCCGCGACCTTCTCCAACGGCAAGAAGTTCGAGGCCGAGGTCGTCGGCCGGGCCCAGGGCTACGACGTGGCCGTGCTCAAGCTGAAGAACCCGCCGGCCGGGCTCAAGCCGCTGCCGCTGGGCGACTCGGACAAGGTCGCGGTCGGGGACTCGACCATCGCGATCGGCGCTCCCTTCGGCCTGTCCAACACGGTCACCACCGGCATCGTCAGCGCCAAGAACCGCCCCGTGGCCTCGGGTGACGCCTCCGGCGGCAAGAACTCGTACATGAGCGCGCTGCAGACGGACGCCTCGATCAACCCGGGCAACTCCGGCGGCCCGCTCCTCGACGGCCGCGGCGCGGTCATCGGCATCAACTCCGCGATCCAGTCCGCCGGCAACGGCGGCTTCGGCGGCGGCCAGGCCGGTTCGATCGGCCTCGGCTTCGCCATCCCGATCAACCAGGCGAAGAACGTCGCACAGTCGCTGATCAAGACGGGCAAGCCGGTCTACCCGGTGATCTCGGTTTCCGTGGACCTCCAGGCCAAGGTGGAGGGCGCCAAGATCTCCGAGGGCGGCGCGCCCGCCAACGAGCTGGTCGACCCGAACGGCCCGGCGGGCAAGGCGGGCCTCAAGCCCGGCGACATCATCACCCAGTTCGGGGACAAGTCGATCGACAGCGGGCCGACCCTGATCAGCGAGATCTGGACGTACCAGCCCGGCGACACGGTGAAGCTCAGCTACCTGCGCGGCGGCAAGCCGAACACCGTGGACATCACGCTCGGCTCGCGGACCGGGGACAAGTAACCGCACCATCGTCCTCAACGGACGCTGGGCAATGGCTTGATGAAAAGGGGCCGCAGGCGTGATTACGCCTGCGGCCCCTCCCAACGTCCGCTTATGCTTCGTTGGTGTTCGATTCTCGGCACATACGGACATTCCATGAAGTGGTCGCCTCCGGGTCCTACTCGGCGGCCGCGCGCGTCCTGGGGTACACCCAGCCCGCGATCACCCAGCAGATGAAGGCGCTCGAACGCGCCGTCGGCACCCCGCTGTTCACCCGCGTCGGCCGCAAGATGCAGCTCACCGAGGCCGGGGAGTCCCTGGCCCGGCACGCCGACTCCATCCTCGGCAGCCTCTCCGCCGCCGAGGCCCAGCTGAAGGCCTACGCGCGCCTGCGCACCGGCCGGGTCCGGGTCTGCGGGTTCCCCAGCGCCAACGTCACGCTCGTCCCGGAGGCGCTCAGCGGGCTGGCCAAGGCGCATCCGGGCATCCAGGTCGAACTGCTGGAGGGGGAGCCCCCGGAGTCGCTGCGCAGGCTCCAGCGCGGGGAGTGCGACATCACCCTGGCCTTCACCTATCCCGGGCTGCACGAGGAGATCCCGGAGGAGGTCGCCGAGGTCAGGCTGCTGGAGGACCAGCTGACGGTGCTGCTGCCGGCCGGGCACCCGCTGGCCCGGCGGCGGGCGGTGCACCTGGCCGACCTCGCCGGGGAGCAGTGGATCGCGGGTTGCCCGCGCTGCCGGGCGAACCTGCTGCACGAGTGCGCGGAGCTCGGATTCGTGCCCGACATCCGGTTCGCGACCGACGACAACCTGGTGGTGCAGAGCCTGGTCGCACAGGGCCTGGGCGTGGCGATGATGCCCGCCCTGGTACTCCCCTCGCTCGCGCTCACCCGCGTCTGCGGCCGAGCGCTCCAGCCGGCCGCGCGCCGCCACATCGCCGCGTACGTGTACCGGGACCATCTGCGGATCCCGGCAACCGCGGTGGTGCTGGACGAGCTGAAGCGGGTGGCCTCGAACCGGATCGGCTGCTGATCCGGGGCTGGTGACCCGGGGCTGGTGACCCGAGCCTGCCCGTCCAATCCATAAGCCGGGCTTGGGATTTCAGGTCGGAACTGTCGTTGGACGTGATGGGTGGGCTGCCCGACGCTGCCCGTATGACCACCACCACGCCGGCCCGAACGACCGCGAGGATGGCCGCCCTCGTCAGTGAGATCCGTACGGTCGTGGAGCGCGGGCTCGCCCCCGACCTGACCGCCTACCTCGTCGGCGAGCGGATCGCCCCGCACCTGGGGACCGCCGATCTGCTCACCCCCGACCAGCGCGAGGGGTACCAGGACCGGTACCGGCAGCACATCCTGCACGCGGAGCCGGACGGCAGCTTCTCGGTGGTGGCGCTGGTCTGGCTGCCCGGTCAGGAGACGGCCATCCACGACCACGTCTCCTGGTGCGTGGCCGGGGTGCACGAGGGGGCGGAGAGCGAGCGCCGCTACCGGCTGGCCCCCGCCACGGCCACGGCGGGCGCCCGGCTGGTGCCCACGGAAGAGGTGGTCAACGGCCCCGGTGACGTCTGCGGCTTCGCCCCGCCCGGCGACATCCACAAGGTCCGCAACTCCTGTCGTACGACAGCGATATCCCTCCACGTCTACGGAGCCGACGTCTCCCGGCTGGGCAGCAGCGTCCGCCGCGTCTACACGCTCCCGTCCGACTGATGGCCCTCCTGCACCGCTCCGTCCAACGGCCGGGGCGGGTCGCCGATGTTTCACGTGAAACATCCTCCTCCTGGCCCGGGTTGGGGCTGGCCGTGCTGGGCGCGCTCGTGGCCTGGGGCGTGCACTGGCTGGTGCCGGCCGTGCCGATGCTGACCGCGTCGGTGGTGCTCGGCATCGCGGTGGCCCACCTTCCGGGCCTACGCGGCCTCGTACGAGGACCCGCGCGCCCCGGGCTCTCCCTGGCCGGCCGGCGGCTGATGCGGATCGGCATCGTCCTGCTGGGCCTCGGTCTCGGCCTGGACCAGGTGCTCCGGCTGGGCTGGGCGACGGTGGCCATGGTGACCGGGGTGGTCGCGGCCACCTTCTTCGGCACGCTGTGGCTGGGCCGGCGGCTCGGACTGCCCGGGGACCAGCCGCTGCTGATCGCCACCGGCTACTCGATCTGCGGGGCCTCCGCGATCGGCGCGGTGAGCCAGGTGTCCGGCAGCGACGAGGAGGACGTGGCCTCCTCGGTGGCGCTGGTGACCTTGTGCGGAACACTGGCCATCGCCGTACTCCCGCTCCTGCAAGACCCGTTGGGGCTCTCCGACCTGGCCTTCGGGCGCTGGGTGGGCGCGAGCGTCCACGACGTCGGCCAGGTGGTGGCGACGGCCCAGACCGCGGGCCCCGGCGCTCTCGGGGAGGCGGTGCTGGTCAAGCTGATGCGGGTGGCGCTGCTGGCCCCCCTCGTCGCGGCGGTGGCCTTCTCCGTACGGGCCCGGCGGCGCGGTGTACGCACGGCCTCGGGACGCCGGCCGGCGCCGGTTCCGCTGTTCGTGGCCGGCTTTCTGGCGGCGGCCGCACTGCGGGCCACGGGCGTGCTGCCCGACCCGGCGCTGGAGTGGGCGCACACCGCGCAGGAGGCGCTGCTGGCCGCGGCACTGTTCGGCCTGGGCAGCGCGGTCCATCTGCCGACCCTGGCCCGGACCGGGGGGCGGGCGGCGCTGCTGGGGCTCGGAGCCTGGGTGGTGGTCGCCGGAGCCTCGTACGCGGGGGTCCTGCTCACCGCGTGAACGGGCCGCAAGCACCGACTGCGCAGTACGCGCAAGCACCGACTACGCACCTGGAACGGAAGGGAGTTGGCCATTTCGTGGCCGGAACCGACCGAACGTTCCGACCGGTGCCTGACATCTCGCACCGCCCGTGCAACCCTGCACCCGATCCGCACCGGTAACTCTTCACCCCCACCCTGCCCGGGCCCGACCGGCCCGGGCACGGCAGAAGGAGTCCTGCGTGAATCGTCATCGCACGGCCGCATCGGTTCTTCTGGCGGCGGGCGCCCTGATGGCCGGCGCCCTGACCGCGGCCACCCCGTCGGCCGCCGCCGACGCCCCCGTCTCGTTCCGGCAGCAGCACAGCCAGGGCTTCTGGACCGCCGAGCGCATGCGGTCGGCCACCCCGCTGGACGTCACGGCAGCCCCCGGGACCGCCCACACGGCGCCCTCCCCCGCGACCCGCCCCACCCGCGTGCCTCCCACGGCCCTCCCGGCGTCCGCCGCGGCCTCCCCCACGGCGTTCCCGCAGGCGGGAGGCGCGTGGACGGGCGGCGGGGCCGTGGTGAAGACCTCGGGCCGGGTCTTCTTCACCATGGGCGACCGGACCGCGTCCTGCTCCGGGGACTCGATCACCAGCGCCAACGGCAGCACCGTCATCACCGCCGGGCACTGCGTGAAGTACCAGGGCGCCTGGCACACCAACTGGGTCTTCGTCCCCGCGTACGACAACGGCAACGCGCCCTACGGGCAGTGGTCCGCCACCCGGACCTTCGCCACCGCCCAGTGGGCGGCGAGCGAGGACATGAACATGGACGTGGGCCTCGCGGTCGTCGCCCCGCTGAACGGGCAGAAGCTCAGCCAGGTCGTCGGGGCCCAGGGGATCGTGTTCAACGGCGGCTACAACAAGAAGATGTACTCCTTCGGCTTCCCCGCGGCAGCGCCCTACGACGGCACCAAGCTCGTCTACTGCAGCGGCAACAGCAGCAAGGACTTCCTGCTGACCAAGGATCACGGCCTGGGCTGCAACATGACCGGCGGCTCCAGCGGCGGCCCCTGGTTCCAGGACTTCAACGAGGCCACCGGCCTCGGCACCCAGGTCTCGGTGAACAGCTTCGGCTACACCTTCCTCCCGAACCGGATGTTCGGCCCGTACTTCGGCAACGAGGCCAAGGCGGCCTACGACCAGGCACAGACCGCCTGACCAGCCCCCGCCCACTCCCACCGCCCGGTACTCTGTACCGGCCAGGTGGGTTGCCCGAGCGGCCTAAGGGAACGGTCTTGAAAACCGTCGTGGCGCGAGTCACCGTGGGTTCAAATCCCACACCCACCGCCATGCAGGGCTGAGGCCCAGCTCAGAGGGGTGCTCCCGGGTCCGGGAGCACCCCTCCTGCGTGCGAACCGTCTCACTGCGGCGTACCCACTACGGGGCGGGGTGGAGCAGCCGGCTCTTTCGGGTTTGCGGGGACGCCGTTGCCCAGCGCACGGTGGTTTCCCACTTCTCGAGGTCCTCCCGCGGGACTCCGTGATGCAGCGGGATCACCCACAGGGCCGACCAGGTGGCGCGGGCCTCGGCCGGCTGGTTGTCGCGGTAGTGCTCATTCGTACGGTCCCGCACGGCCCTCGCCTCCGGCCGTTGTGCAGTGCCGCGTTGCACGACGCCGGTGTACAGGCAGTGACGGGCGTGGTCCAGCGCGACGTAGATGGCCGAGGGCCACAGAGGGAGCGCCTCGACCGTCCAGCAGCCATCGCGATCACGCAGCGGGTACACGCAGCGCACGAGATCGCCGGCAGCCACGGCCAGGCGCGGGCCGGGGACGGGAGCTATCCGGCCGGCCAGGCCCACGCCGAGCGTCCAGCCGGTACTCACAGGCCGTCCTCGTGCGGGTACTCGTACACGTTGTCGGGCACGAGCGGCGGTGCGAAGGGGATCTTCTGCACGTCGGCGCCCAGCTTGAACAGCATCTGCTGCAGGGCCTCCCGCTCTGCCTCGGTTTCGAAGCGGGGCGGGGAGTCGCTTCCGAGGATTCCTGCCAGGGTCTGGGACACGCTGTTGATCCTGGTCTGGAGCAGCATGAGTGTCGGGACCGTGTTGCCGTTCACGGGCTTGTCCACGGTGCGTGCGGCAGCGCGCCGGGCCTCGATCTCGTTACGGCGACGGCTGGACAGACCGGCGCGTGCCGTTTCGAACACATCCCACTCAAGGGCGCGTTCGGGCAGGCCGTAGGACGTGACGACCTGTGGGTTGCCGTCGGCGTCCATGGCGATCTTCGGCACCGTGAAGCTGCGGGAGAAGTCCTCGGGGGTGCCCGGGACCCGCTCGACCCAGTCGGCGAGGGCCAGGCCGAGCTTCAGCCGACCGGCCTCGGTGGCGGTGAGGCCGGCGACGATGGTGTGCGGCTTGCCGCGGAACGGGGTGTACCGCTCCCGGGGGGTGTCCGAGCGCAGGTCCTCCTTGGAGCCGCGGTCCCGGGTCAGCACCTCGGCCACGATCAGCGCATCGCCGCCCAGCAGTGCGAGTTCGGACCGGGCGGATCCGTCCTCCTCGGCACGCTCGCGCAGCGTCTGGACAGCGGTCGCGGCTGCCTGCTGAGAAGGCAGGTTGATATCGGCAGGAGCCAGACGGGTCAAGGCGACCGCATCCTCCCCTGTGGCGACACGGCTCCACATCTCATTGGTGATCGCGCCACCGTCGGTCCAGGCGTGCACCACGGAAGGGAAGCTGCGCTTCTCTTCCGAGCGGAGGAAGCGGGTGGCGAAGATCGACACGATCTCCAGGAGCTGCCGCCGGAACTTGGACTCGTCCTGGGGATCGAGGGAGAGGTCATCGGCAATCGCAGTGCGGATGACCGGTCCTGCCTGGGCCGAGAGGACCGCCTCGATGAGGGCGGCACGGGCAAAGGCCGGGTGGAAGGGGAGACGAGTGGCGCGAGTGAAGTCCTCGCCGTACCGACGGCCGGACAGCGCAGCGGCCTCTTCCTCTGTGATCTTTCCAGCACGGGCGGCAGCGGCAAGGGCGTCGGCGACGGCCTTCTCCTGGTCGCTGCCTCCTCCCCAGGCTCGGGTCCGCAGGTGGATCTGGGTGAGGAACTCGGTGAACCACTGGGTCGTATCGCACGTCCGACCGGAGCGGGTGAACGTGCCGACCACGAGATTCACGGGCGCGAGGTGGGAGTGCAGGGACCGGATCTCGCGCCCGGACCAGCCGTGGTCGGCAACGGTCTGCAGAGCACCGTTGACGGCCTTGCGGGACTGTGCCACCGCATCGTGCGCGAACATCTGGCCGACGATGCGCTCCGCCGTCTCGCGGACCTTGCCCTTCTCGATCTTCGCGCCGGGCTTGAGCCCCAGGAGGTTCCGCCAGGCCGAGACCAGCCGGGACTGGCCGTCGATGACCACCACGATCGTTTCCGAGTGGCCGTCGGCGTAGTGCACCCGCATGGTCATCGCGACCAGCGGCTCCTGAACGCCGGTCCGGGCAATGGAGTCGGACCAGTCGTAGTCCAGCAGGTGGTGCTCCACGGTGTCGACGATCATGCGGCGTAGGTCGTCGGGCGTCGGCAGGCGGACCTCCAGCAGGGCGGCTGTGGAGCCGTCCAGAGCCGGGTCGGTGATCTTCCCCTTGGTGAAGGTGTGCTGGAGCTTGGCCAGGAATCGCGGATTGACCACCAAGACCGTCAGGCCGGGCAGCTGGTGCAGCGGGCTGCGGACGGCCGTCGCGTAGCACGTGTCGGTATCCAGCCGCTGCAGTCGGCCGACCGGGGAAACCGTGGGGGCCGCCACGTTGCTGTTCCTGCGGCGCCCGCCACGCCCGTTGCGGAGCTGCTCGGCGATCACGTCGGGGTGTGCGAGCTGGTCGAGGACTTCGTTGGGGTGCGTGATGCCGGCCATGAGGGCGGTCAGCGCATCCTGGTCGAGTGACACCGAAGGGTGAGCCGTAGCTTCGCCCGCGAGGCCTTTCAGCTCGGAGAAGCTCGGCACCGGCTGCATCTCCGTAAGGCCGGCGGCCAGCTCGGCGCCCCGCTCGTCCGTCAGCTTGTCGCCGAGGCCGAAGATCGTGTCCTCATCGTCGTGAGTACCGGGCGCCAGAAAAGTGGGCGGGATGGACACAGGCGAGTGCTCCTGTCGAAGGGGCGCCCCGGACGTGCCGAGACGTAGATCATCCACAACGGACCCCAGTGGGGCCGCCGCTCGGGATGGAGGTCCCACGACAGCGCCTGCCGCCCGCGCGGTGGCGGGAAGACCGACCCGGTCGCGCAGTCACAAGGACGCAGCTGCACTGAGCAGAGCACAGGGGACGGCCGGTAAGGCTCGCTGTGTCCGATCACCGCCTGATGGCGGAACCGCCCGGAGGGCGGGGGCAGTCACGACTCGCTCATGCTGAGCAGCCGGCAAAAGCATACGACTGAACGACGGTCCGTCAAATGCCAATCGGCATCGGCGAGTTATCGCCGCGATGGCCCCTCCTGCGGGGCGGTACGGGCCATGAGGGAAGGGGGCCCGCTCGTCCCCGCTCGGGTTCCGACGCGCTGTGGCGAGGCCGACGAGCCCGGTGTTCCGCTCCGTGCGGATCGCAGGTCCCGTCCGGGCTGCGGCGGCCCCGGGAGCGCATCCGTCGGCCTCCTTCGCAGGTCGGCGAACGCGCTGATCAGAAGGGGTGTCCCGGTTCCGGGGCGCCCCTTCTGCATGTGGGCCGCGTGGTGCAGAAGATGCAGGCTCTGTGGACCGCCGCGATCCTGGAGGGGGACGGGAACCAGCGGAAGGAGCCGCGATGTCTGTGATGGACAAGCTCAAGAAGATGCTGAAGGGCCACGAGGACCAGGCCGGGCAGGGCATCGACAAGGCGGGTGACTTCGTCGACGGCAAGACCCAGGGCAAGTACAGCAGCCAGGTCGACATGGGCCAGGAGAAGCTCAAGGAGCAGTTGCGGTCCGAGCAGGGGAAGGAAACCCCGCCTCCGCCCCAGGTGTGACCGCGGGGCCCCCATGGCCCTCCGGCGCTGGATGGCCGCCCCGTGCGCGGACAATCTGACGTGAGCGAGACGGAGGGCGGGCACCCGGACCGGGTGCCCGCCCTCTTCGTTCGCCCGACCCGTCAGTGGGGGGTGCGGACCAGGAGTGCCACCGTGACGCCGGACAGGCGCTCGGTTCCGGTCGCCGTGTAGTGCGCGCGCAGGGCTTTGGCCTGTGGGTCGGGAAGGGCCGTCAGGGGATCGGGTTCGTTGCCCGCGACCACGAGCCAGATGCGCCGCTCGTTCTTCACGCATGCCGCCGGGCGGGGGCATTCCGCGGACCAGAGGTCGTGGCGGTCGGCAGCCGACCGGGCCAGGAACACGTCGCGCGGCCGCAGTTCGCGCGGGAGGTAGAATCGGACGCCCACGTCGAGCATGCGCCAGTAGTCGTTCCCCCGGTCGTAGGCCACCGCGTCCCCGGGCCGGTGGTACTTCTCGATGGTCCGCGCGGCGCCCTCGTAGTCGATGCCCTGCCAGAAGTGCCCGAACGGCTTCCGCAGGGCCTGCTGTTCGGGCAGCGTCAGCAGGGCGAGCACCACCAGCACCCCCGCCACGACCGCCCGGGACCGCGCGCGGGCGAGACCGGCCCCGGCCAGCACCACCCAGGCCGGCAGGGTGAAGAGCAGGTAGCGGTAGTAGAAGTACGAGACCTCGCCGTGCGAGACGGTCCAGAGCGCCAAGGGCGGCAGGACGGCCAGCGCCGCGGCGGACATAACGGCACCGCGGCGCTCACCCCACGCCACCACCGCCAGCACCGTGACCGCCCCGGCCACCAGGCTGGACGCGTACAGCTGCGGCCACAGGGTGAGCAGGCTGGACACGTCCGGCTTGGGGACCCAGGAGATCTGCCGGGCCGCCTGCTCCCTGCCCAGCAGGACGACGGGGGCCACGGCGGCCACCCCGGCGAGGGCGGCGAGGCCGAAGTGCCAGGCGGCCCGGCGCTCGGTCCGGGCCCGCAGGGCCACCGGGACCAGGTGCCCGGCCAGTGCGGTCAGCGCCAGCAGGTGGAGCAGCCCGACGGCGAGCACGCACAGCGCGTACCCCGCCCAGCGCCACCAGCTCCCGGGCCGGTCCAGGGCCCGGAGCAGCAGCAGGGTCGCGAGGGCCACGGCCAGGACCACCAGCGCGTAGGGGCGGGCCTCGTGGGCGTACCGGGCGACCGCCGGCACGACGGCGAACAGCAGGCCCGCGGCCAGGCCCGCGCGACGGCCGAACAACCGCAGCCCGATCAGGGCCACACAGGCGGCGGTGCCGGCCATCGCCAAGGCCGACGGCATGCGCAGGGCCGCGGCCGACTGCCCGAAGACGGCCATCCACCCGTGCAGGATCAGGTAGTACGTGCCGAGCACCGCGTCCACCCGCTGCACGGTGGCCAGCAGCTCGCCGGTGCCGCGGGCGGCGATGTCCCAGCTGTTCAGCTCGTCTTCCCACAGCTGGGGGCGGCCGATCTCGTACACGGTCACCGCGAAGGTGGCGAGCGTCGGCCACAGCCAGACGCCGCGCGGCGGCCCGCCGGTCCGCGGCGTCGCGTGGCCGCCGAGGTCCTCGGCGGCCCGCGCCCTGTCCTGGGTGGAGGAGGGGGAGAGCAGCGCCATGTCAGCCCTGACCTCGCGCCGGGCGTCCGGCCGGGAGTGGCTCGGCCGGCTGGGCCCCGTGGGCCGGTTCGGGAATGGAGGCGAGCTGCCGGAGCGCGTAGTCGCGGTTGGCGGTGGTCTGCTTGCGGTACGTCTCGGGCAGGTCGGGCAGCGCGAGGAGCCGGTCACAGGCTTCGAGCGAGGCGGTGTAGTCGCCGACCCAGTACGCCGTGATCGAGAACTCGAACAGCAGCCCCCAGCGGTACACCCAGGGCTGGGTGAACAGCAGGTCGTCCGGTTTCTGCTGGTCGAGCACGGCGCGGACCACCGCGTGCGCCGAGTGGTAGCGGCCCATGGTGCGCAGGCGGGCCACCAGTTCGTAGCAGGCTTCGAGCCGCTGCGGGCGCGAATCCCAGGCGCGCGAGAGGGTGTCCATGGCGCCCGGCCAGTTGCCGGATTCGGCCTGGAGGATCCCGGACTGCAGCAGCGCGACGTACACCTCCTCGACCCAGCCGCCCATCTGCGCACGCCGCTCGTACAGGGCGATCGCCTCGTCCTTGCGGCCCATGTCGCGCATGGTCTGGGCCAGGTAGAAGACGGTGCGCGTGTTGGCGGGGTCGCGCTTCATCTCGGCGCTGAGCAGGCGTGCGTCGCGTTCGAACTTGTCGTGCCGGGAGCCCCCGTCGGCGTAGTCCTCGATGACGAGCGCGTCCAGGTTCTCCTGGGCGTGGTCCTGGTCGGCGGTCAGGTACTCGTGGGTGACGCCCTCGTAGCGCCAGGGGAGGCTGCCCCGGACCAGGCGCTTGATGCGGTACTCCGTCTGGCCCTCGTGGCGGAGCATGTACGAGTCGGAGGTCAGCCGGGGCAGTGGGCCCTCCCGCCGGATCACCAGGTCGGCGTCGAGGAGGAGCAGGAAGTCCGCCTTCCCGCGCGCGTGGGCGATGTTCAGGCTCCGGTTGTGGCCGAAGTTGACCCAGGGCTCCTCGTGGAGCTCGCCCGGGATGCCCTTGAGTGACGTACGGATGAGGTCCTGGGTTCCGTCCGTCGAGCCGGTGTCGGAGATGACCCAGGTGTCGATCAGGTCGCGGACGGAGGCGAGACATCGCCCGATGACCTTGGATTCGTTCTTGACGATCATGCAGAGGCAGATGGACGGCTTCACGGCATCACCATTCCGTGGGGGTCGGACCGCGGCGCCGGGATCGGTCGGCGGCGAGGACGTCGCGACCCTAAGCACGGGCTCCGGGGGCCTTGGAACGGCACGCCGACCCCGGCCCCCGTTCGCGCGCGCGTACGCGTCCGTTAGGGGAGGTGTTGTAGACCAATCCGTTAATAGGGAGGCAAAACGCTCAAGCCTGTCGTTTTTTGATCCGATGACGCCAAGGCAAGCTCCCGCTTGCTTCCGGAACATCGCTTGATCCTGTTCGACAAGGAGCAAATGAATGAGTCCTGAGCACAGGACCCGGTCCTCCCTCGGCCCACTTCCCAGACGCAACACCTGGCTGAGGGGGAGCGCCATCGCGTCGCTCGCCCTCGTGTTCACGGGATTGGTGAGCCCCGCGGTTGCCATGGCGCCGCGTGTCACGACGACCGCCGACGTCGCCCTGGCAAGCCCCATGGGCGGGGACGACTGCAGGCCCCCGCAAGGGGAGGACGGCCCGCCGCCGTGGGAGGAGGACGGTCCGCCTCCGTGGGCGGAGGAAGGCCCGCCGCCGGGCGTCGCGGGGGACCCGCAGAGCCAGTTCATGGACGGTGAGCAGTACCAGCCCGAGGGCGCGGTCATGGCGAACCCGCCCGACCGGTGCAAGGAGGGCCCCACCGGGCCGACCGGGCCCACCGGACCCACGGGCCCGACCGGACCCACGGGCGACACCGGTGCCGCGGGCGCGACGGGTGACACCGGTGCGACGGGTGACACCGGCGCGACGGGCTCGACGGGAGCCACGGGTGAGACCGGCCCTGCGGGCGCCACGGGTGACACCGGCGCGACGGGCACCACCGGTGCCACGGGTGAGACCGGCGCCGCGGGCGCCACCGGAGCCACGGGTGCCACCGGCGAGACGGGCCCCACCGGGCCCACGGGTGCGACGGGTGCCACCGGAGCGACCGGAGCCACCGGTGAGACCGGCGCGGACGGAGCTACGGGTGCGACCGGTGCGACCGGTGCGACCGGTGCCACTGGTGCGACCGGCGCCACGGGCGAGACGGGAGCCACCGGTACGACCGGCGCGACGGGTGAGACCGGCGCCACGGGCGCGACCGGTGCCACCGGCGCAACGGGTGCCACGGGTGCCACCGGCCCGACCGGGCCGTGCTCCGACATCGACTCGTTCGCCCCCTCGGGCACCGAAGACTTCCAGGCGGTGCTCACCGGCGGGAAGACGTTCGCCGGACGGGCGCCCTCGCTGGGCGGCACGATCGTCTGGCAGGACCTGACCAACCCCACCGCAGTGGGTACGGACGACGCGAACCCGAACTACCCGGCCGGTGTCTGCGGCGTCGCGATCGAGGCCCAGGGCGCGAACGCGTACATCAAGGTCGTGACGGTGACCGGCACCGTGTGGCAGACGCACGGCGACGTCAACGGCACGAACTTCGTCTGGGACGAAGGCTGGCTCCAGCAGCCGACACCGACACCGGTGGTGCTCCGGTCGAAGAAGTTCAAGGGTGACCTGCAGGCCAGCGGCAACCTCAACCGCGGCATGCCGCCGGGCCTGAAGCGCTCCTGATCCCGTCAGGATCGTGACCGCCTAGCAGCGGAACAGCACGAAGAAGGGGCGCCCCTCATCAGGGGCGCCCCTTCCTCTTTCGGCCCGGCCCGGCGCGGCAGGCCCGGCGCGGCAGGCTCAGCCGGCCGGGCCGGCGGTCAGTCGCCCTTGAGGGCGATCGCCGAGGCTGGGGAGGCGCAGTAGGCGGCGTCTCCGTCCAGGGTGGTCACGCGCTTGCCCGCCGCGTTGACGATGGAGCCGCCCTGGACGTAGGTCCGGTGGGCCCGGAGGGTGTCCAGGGCGGCGGCGCGGGCGACCGCGGCGAGTGCGGCCCCCGGAGGGCCGCGAGGGGGCTCCGCAGGGCCCGCAGGGGCGTTTTAGGCCCTTCGGGTGGTGTTTGTCGGAAGATCGGCGCGCGTGACGGAGGCGCTCCGGTTGCGCGCACATCATGACGAATGTATTCAGATCCGCCCGTCGGAACATCGCGAAACGAGGCACCCCGTCATGGCACACCGCATCAGCGTCACGTCGATCTGGACCGCCGTCCTCGCCGCACTCGTGGCACTTCTCGCCTCCCTCGGCCTCGGCGCGAAGGCGGCCCCGGCCGCCGCTGCCGCCGCCTCCGCCCCGGCGGCCCCCGAGGCCACCGCCGTGCGCCGGCCGGTGGTGACGGCCCGGCGGACCTGGCGGGCGATGATGCGGGGCGGTTCGCTCCCGCCCACCATCAAGCAGCGGATCCGGGCCGAGGCCCACGGCAAGACCCCGTCCGTCCGCCGCTCGACCACCGCCCTCGCCACCGGAACCGCCGGAACCGCTGGAACCGCCGGAACCGCTGGAATCGTCGCCACCTCCGCCACCTCCGCCTCCGCCGTCACCCCTGTGGCCCAGGCCGGAGCCGCCCCGCGCGAACTGGCGCTCGCTGCGTAGTTCGCGTAGAGGCCGTAGCGCGGAGCGGTACGGAGCAGAAGCAGGACCGGACGTACGAAACCTCGCCCGGCAGACGGACCGCCACGGCAGGAGCACCGCAAGGCCGCAGTGGAACAGCCCGTAGGACGCAGTTAGCAGTACGCAGGACTGAAGTCGCAAGTCAGGCGGTCAGGCAGGCAGGACCGCAGACGTAGAGCGCAGGACCGCAGAGCGCAGGACCGCAGAACGCAGGACCCCAAGACGCAGATCCACAGATCCACAGATCCACAGAAACTCAGAAACTCAGAAACTCAGAAGCACAGCACCCCAGAACCCAGGCGCTGGAGCCCGGTCGCTACCCGACCGAGGATCGCGCCGTGACGTGCCCCTGCCCGGGGCACGGGTGGGTCACCCCGGCGGGCGCCGGGGGCGTGCAGGGGGCGCAAAGCTTGGCGTTGCAAGGGTGGCGCAGGGCCGCAGGCCCGGGAGACGGCGGGGTTCCCGGACGGCGCGGCCCTTTTTGGCATGTCCAGGGGGTGGAGGTTTGGCGGAACGATTCTCCACCGCCGCGGCAGGGGTTTCAGCAGCCCGCGAGGCGCTGACCTGGGCCGCTGAGGGCGCGAATGAGGTTTATCCGATGTTGCTCATGCTTGCGGGGGAATCGGGGCGTCCGGGGTGGTTCGCCGGGGATTCGGTGGGCAACTCTGGTCTCGCGACGTCGTCACCGCACGGAACGACCGGGTCAGTCGGCCAACTGCCCGGGCATGAAGCCCACTTCGGTTTTCTGGAGGATTCAGACATGGCAAGCATCCGTACCGCCCGCGTCATCGTCGCCGTCGCCGCGCTCCCCCTCGCCGTCGCCTTGTTCGGTGGAGTGGCCTCGGCCGACAACGGCTCCTTCGCGAACGACGGATCGAATGCGAGCGTCGCCAGCATCATCGGCAGCGGTGTGGGCGGCAACAACCTCGGCAACTCCTCCACTTCGCAGCAGGTGGCCACCGGCTCCGGCGCGTCCAACCAGAACAACACCGCGCAGGTCAACGGCTCGGCCTTCACCGCGATCGAGCAGCACAACGCGAACGTGGCGGTGAACTTCTTCCCCTGGCGGTAGATGCGGCTCCGCAGCCGCGCTGACTGTTGAGGGCGCCTGTGCGACCGGACCGGCTGGGGTCCGGTAGCGCAGGCGCCCTCGGGCGTTTCCCGACCTTGACATCCACACCGAATCTGACGGACAGTCAGGTTCCCTCGTTGATGTGATGCCGGGAGGCCTGCGCCGTGCACCTCGCCCCGACCGAAGGCCAGTTGCGGCTCCGCGCCGAACTGCGGGACTACTTCCAGAACCTGCTGCCGGACGGAGTCCCCGAGGACCCGGCCGCCCAGCGCGCACTGCTGCGCCGCATCGGCGCCGACGGTCTGCTCGGCCTCGGCTGGCCCGTCGAGTACGGGGGCCAGGGCAGGGGATCCGACGAGCAGTTCGTGTTCTTCGACGAGGCCTACCGGGCCGGCGCCCCCGTCTCCATGGTCACCCTCAACACCGTCGGCCCGACCCTGATGAAGTACGGGACCCAGGAGCAGAAGGACTACTTCCTGCCCCGGATCCTCAAGGGGGAGCTCGTCTTCGCCATCGGCTACTCGGAGCCCGAGGCCGGCACCGACCTCGCCTCGCTGCGCACCCGCGCCCTGCGGGACGGCGGCGACTGGGTGGTGGACGGACAGAAGATCTTCACCTCCAACGCCCAGAACTCCGACTGGATCTGGCTCGCCTGCCGCACCGATCCCGAGGCCCCCAAGCACAAGGGCATCTCGATCATCCTGGTCCCCACCGACGCCCCCGGGTTCGCCTGGACCCCGATCGAGACCGTCGGCGGCCTCACCACCACCGCCACGTACTACGACTCGATCCGGGTGCCGGCCACGAACCTGGTCGGCCCCGAGCACGGCGGCTGGGGCCTGATCACCAACCAGCTCAACCACGAACGCGTGGCCCTCGCCGCCATCGGCATGCAGGCGGAGGACTTCTACGCGCGGGCCCTCGACCACGCCCGCACCGCCGACCCGGCCACCGGCGAGCGCCCGGCCGACCGCCCCTGGGTGCAGGCCCGGCTCGCCGAGGCGCACGCCCGGCTGGCCGCCGTACGCCTCCTGAACTGGCGCCTCGTCCAGGACGTGGGCAGCGGCGGCCTGGCTCCCGGCGACGCGAGCGGCGTGAAGTTCCTCGGCACGGAGTCCACCGTCGAGGTGTACCGGATGTGCCAGGAGGTGGTGGGCGAGGAGGCCCTGGTACGGGGGCCTTCGGCCTTCGCGGGCGGCGAACTGGAGCGGATGAACCGGGCCGCCCAGATCAACACCTTCGGGGGCGGGGTCAGCGAGGTGCAGCGGGAGATCGTCGCCATGATGCGGCTCGGCATGAAGGGAAGGAAGCGATGACCGCCGACGGAGCCGGAGCCGGAGCCAAAGCCGGAGCCAAAGCCGCAGCCGCAGCCGGAGAGGCAGCGACAGCGACAGAGGCAGCGACAGCGACAGAGGCAGCGGCAGAGGCAGCGGCAGAGGCAGCGACAGCGACAGAAGCAGCGGCAGCGGCAGCCAGGTTCCACACGCTGCTGGAGTCCTTCGAGGGCCGGCCCGCCGCCACCGCGGGCCGGGCCAAGGACGCGGTCAACCAGCCGATGATCCGCCACTGGTGCGAGGCGATGGGCGACACCAACCCCGTCTACACCGGTCCGGACGCGATCGCCCCGCCCACCATGCTCCAGGCCTGGACGATGGGCGGGCTCTCCGGCCACACCGGCCGCTCCTCCGCCTACGACGAACTCCTCGCGCTCCTCGACGGCGCGGGCTGCACCTCCGTGGTCGCCACCGACTGCGAGCAGGAGTACCTCCGCCCGCTGCGCCCCGGCGACGACATCACGTTCGACGCCGTCATCGAGTCGGTGTCGCCGGCCAAGACGACGAAACTCGGCACCGGGCACTTCGTGACCACCCGCATGGACGTCCGGGCCAACGGCGAACTCGCCGGGACGCACCGCTTCCGGATCCTCAAGTACGCCCCCGCCCCGAAGCGGCGGCCCGAGCCGGCCGAGGCAGCACCCCCGACCGTCCGGCCCCAGCGCCCCCGACCCGTGATCAACCGTGATAACCAGGGCTTCTGGGACGGGGTCCGGGACCACAGGCTGCTGATCCAGCGCTGCACGGCCTGCTCCACCCTCCGCTTCCCCTGGCTCCCCGGCTGCAGCGCCTGCGCCTCCCCCGACTGGGACACCGTCGAGGCGAGCGGGGCGGGCACGGTCTTCTCGTACGTCGTCATGCACCATCCGCCCTTCCCGGCCTTCGACCCCCCGTACGCGGTCGCCCTCGTCGAGCTCGCCGAGGGCGTCCGGATCATCAGCAACATCACCGGCGTCCCGTACGACAAGGTCCGCATCGGCCTGCCCGTCCAGCTGGAGTTCCTGCGGGTCGACGACACGCTCGAACTCCCCGTCTTCCGAGGGGAGGCCGGCTGACATGGACTTCCACCCCACCGAGGAGCAGGCCGCCGCGGCCGGACTCGCCGCACGGATCTTCCGCGACCTCGCCACCCACGAACGCCTCGCCGCCGCGGGCGCCGGCAGCGACGCCGAGTTGTGGAAGGCCCTCACCGCATCCGGACTGATCGCCGCCGTCGAGGAGACCGGCCTGCTCGGCCTGGTGCTCCTGCTGGAGGAACAGGGCCGCACCACCGCGCAGGTCCCCTACGCCGCCACCTGCGCCTACGGCGTCCTCCCCGTCGCCCGCCACGGCAGCCCCGAGCAGCGCTCCCGCCTGCTGTCCGCCCTGGGCACCGGCGAGGCGGTCGCCACCGGGGCCTTCCCGGCACGCGGCCGGATCACCGCCACACCCGACGGCCGGCTCACCGGAACCGCCGCTGTCGTGCCCTGGCTGCGCGATGCCACGCACGTCCTGGTGCCGGACGCGGACCGGGCCCTGTGGCTCGTACGGACGGACGCGCCCGGGGCGAGCACCTCGGCGGTGGAGACGACCGCGCCCTGGTCGGCGGGCGCGCTGACCCTGGCGGGGGCCGAGGCCGAGCGGCTCGGCGGACCGGAGGCATACGAGGAGGTGCTGGCGGCCGCCCGCACCGCCTTCGCCGGCCTCCAGGCGGGCGTCTGCGCGGGCTCGCTGGCCCGCGCCGTGGAGTACACCTCCACCCGCGAGCAGTTCGGGCGGCCGCTCTCCACCAACCAGGGGGTCATGCTGCGCGCCGCCGACGCCCACATGGACACCGAGGCGATCCGGGTCACCACGTACGAGGCGGCCTGGCGCATCGACGCGGGGCTCCCCGCCCACGAGCACGCGCTGACGGCGGCCTGGTGGGCCTCGGAGGCGGGCAAGCGGGTCGTGCACGCGGGCCAGCACCTGCACGGCGGCATGGGCGCCGACCTGGACCACCCCGTCCACCGGCACTTCCTGTGGGGGCGGCAGCTGGACGCGTACCTGGGCTGCGGCAGCGAGCTGCTGGCCGAGCTGGGCGCACTCATATCGGCGGCCCCTCAGGGCCCACAGGCTCCGCAGGACCTACCAGCCCCACAGCCCCCACCACCCGCGATACCGCCCGCCACCCGGCCCGCGATACCGCCCGCCGACGACACCGTGACACCCGAGGGGGAGCCCGTATGAACGTCGGCGACCGACTGCCGCCGCTGGAGATCCCGGTCACCCGCACCCTGATCGTCGCGGGCGCGATCGCCTCCCGCGACTACCAGGACGTGCACCACGACGCCTCGCTCGCCCGCGAGAAGGGCTCCCCGGACATCTTCATGAACATCCTGACCACCAACGGTCTGGTCGGCCGGTACATCACCGACCACCTCGGGCCCTCCGCCGTGCTGCGCAAGGTGGCCATCCGCCTCGGCGCCCCGAACCACCCCGGCGACACCATGACCCTCACGGGCACCGTCACCGCCCGCGACGGCGATACCGCCGAGATCCGCGTCGTCGGCGCCAACGGCATCGGCCACCACGTCACGGGCACCGTCACCGTCACCCTGGGGGCCGCGGCATGAGCGCCCGTACCCGCGACGAGCTCGGCGGACGCGCCGCCATCGCCGGCATCGGCGCGACCGAGTTCTCCAAGGACTCCGGCCGCAGCGAGCTCAAGCTGGCCGTCGAAGCCGTGCACGCCGCCCTCGACGACGCCGGGCTCACCCCCGCCGACGTGGACGGCATGGTCACCTTCACCATGGACACCAGCCCCGAGATCACCGTCGCCCAGGCCGCCGGCATCGGGGAGCTCTCCTTCTTCTCCCGCATCCACTACGGCGGCGGCGCGGCCTGCGCCACCGTCCAGCAGGCGGCCCTCGCCGTCGCCACCGGGGTCGCCGAGGTGGTGGTCTGCTACCGCGCCTTCAACGAGCGCTCCGGCCGCCGCTTCGGGTCCGGGGTGCAGCAGCGGGAGCCCTCGGCGGAAGGCGCGGCGCTGGGCTGGTCGCTGCCCTGGGGGCTGCTCACCCCGGCCTCCTGGGTGGCCATGACCGCCCAGCGCTACCTGTACGCCCACAACCTCACCCCGGACGCCTTCGGCCACGTCGCGGTCACCGGCAGGCGGCACGCCGCCAACAACCCCGCCGCGTACTTCCACGGGAAGCCCATCACCCTGGCCGACCACGCCGCCTCCCGCTGGATCGTCGAGCCGCTGCGCCTGCTCGACTGCTGCCAGGAGACGGACGGCGGGCAGGCGCTCGTCGTCACCACCGCCGAGCGGGCCCGGGACCTGCGGCAGAAGCCGGCCGTGATCACCGCGGCCGCTCAGGGCGCCGGCCGCCGCCAGGAGGGCATGACCTCCTTCTACCGGGACGACCTCACCGGGCTGCCCGAGATGGACGTGGTCGCGCGCCAGCTGTGGCGGACCAGCGGGCTGCGGCCGTCCGACATCGACGTGGGCATCCTCTACGACCACTTCAGCCCGTTCGTGCTCATGCAGCTGGAGGAGTTCGGCTTCTGCGGCCAGGGGGAGGCCGCCGATTTCGTGGCCGCCGACGCGCTGCCGCTCAACACCCACGGCGGGCAGCTGGGAGAGGCGTACCTGCACGGCATGAACGGCATCGCGGAGGCCGTGCGCCAGCTCCGGGGGACCTCCGTCAACCAGGTCGGGGGCGCCGCCCACACTCTGGTCACCGCGGGCACCGGCGTTCCCACGTCCGGTCTGATCCTGGGCTCCGACGGCTGAGCGCCCCGCCGGTCGGCCCCGCCTCCTCCACCTTCAGGAGGTGGGGCACGGCCCGGCCCTACAACCTGAGATGGACCTGGCTTCGGCACCTGCGGCCGATCCCAGGAGCGTGCCGCGCTCCTAGCGTGGAGGCATGACCACGCCTGTGTGCACGCTCGCCTCGAATCCGACGCCGTACCCGTCGTTCTCGGCGTACGTCCGGACCCGCGGCTCGGTCCTGATGCGCACCGCGCGCTCCCTGACGGCCAACCCCTGCGACGCCGAGGACCTGCTCCAGACGGCCCTCGCCAAGACGTACGTCGCCTGGGACCGCATCGAGGACCACCGGGCCCTCGACGGCTACGTCCGGCGGGCGCTGGTCAACACCCGCACCTCCCAGTGGCGCAAGCGCAAGGTCGACGAGTTCGTCTGCGACGAGCTCCCGGAAACGGAAGACGTCCCGGCCGCCGATCCCGCGGAGGCGCAGGCGCTGCGCGACGCGATGTGGCGGGCGGTGACCCGGCTGCCGGACCGGCAGCGGGCGATGGTGGTACTCCGCTATTACGAGGACCTCAGCGAGGTGCAGACGGCCGAGCTGCTCGGGGTCTCGGTCGGCACGGTCAAGAGCGCGGTCTCCCGCGCTCTGGTCAAGCTCCGCGAGGATCCGGAACTCACCGTCATCCGCTGAGGGCGCCCTTCGGCACCTCGATGTTTCACGTGAAACATCGAGAGGGTTTCTACTCTTGGGTAGTGACATGCCGACCGGTACGTGCGCAGAATCGGCAGCATCCGTAGCCGCCGCAGCGCCGCAGCGCTCACCGGGAGGACGCTTTGCTCAGCACCATGCAGGACGTACCGCTCCTCGTCACCCGCATACTCCAGCACGGGATGACGATCCACGGGAAGTCCCAGGTCACGACCTGGACCGGGGAGGCCGAGCCGCACCGCCGCAGCTTCGCCGAGATCGGTGCCCGCGCCACCCGCCTCGCCAACGCCCTGCGTGACGAGCTCGGAGTCCAGCAGGACGACCGGGTCGCGACCCTGATGTGGAACAACGCGGAGCACGTCGAGGCGTACTTCTCGATCCCCTCCATGGGTGCCGTCCTGCACACGCTGAACCTGCGACTGCCCCCCGAGCAACTGGTCTTCATCGTCAACCACGCGGCCGACCGGGTCGTGCTGGTCAACGGCACCCTGCTGCCGCTCCTGGCGCCGCTCCTGCCGCACCTGCCCACCATCGAGCACGTCGTGGTCTCCGGCATCGGCGACCGCTCCGCGCTCGAAGGCCTCGGCGTGCGCGTGCACGAGTACGAGGAGCTCCTGGAGGGCCGCCCGGACACCTACGACTGGCCCGAGCTGGACGAGCGCCAGGCCGCGGCCATGTGCTACACCTCCGGCACCACGGGGGACCCCAAGGGCGTCATCTACTCCCACCGCTCGATCTACCTGCACTCCATGCAGGTCAACATGGCCGAGTCGATGGGCCTGACGGACAACGACACCTCCCTCGTCGTGGTTCCGCAATTCCACGTGAACGCCTGGGGCCTGCCCCACGCCACGTTCATGACCGGAATCAACATGCTGATGCCGGACCGCTTCCTCCAGCCCGCCCCGCTCGCCGAGATGATCGAGCGGGAGAAGCCCACGCACGCCGCCGCCGTCCCCACCATCTGGCAGGGGCTGCTCGCCGAGGTCACCGCCAACCCGCGCGACCTGACCTCGATGAAGCAGGTCACCATCGGCGGAGCGGCCTGCCCGCCCTCCCTGATGGAGGCGTACGAGAAGCTCGGCGTCCGCCTCTGCCACGCGTGGGGCATGACGGAGACCTCCCCGCTCGGCACCATGGCGCACCCGCCGGCCGGTCTGACGCCCGAGGAGCAGTGGCCGTACAGGATCACGCAGGGGCGTTTCCCCGCGAGCGTCGAGGCCCGCCTGGTGGGCCCGGGCGGCGACCACCTGCCCTGGGACGGCGAGTCGGCGGGCGAGCTGGAGGTGCGCGGCGCCTGGATCGCGGGCGCCTACTACGGCGGCGCGAGCGGCGAACCCGTCCGCCCCGAGGACAAGTTCAGTGCGGACGGCTGGCTCAAGACCGGCGACGTCGGTGTGATCAGCGCCGACGGGTTCCTCACGCTGACCGACCGGGCCAAGGACGTCATCAAGTCCGGTGGCGAATGGATCTCCAGCGTCGAGCTGGAGAACGCGCTGATGGCCCACCCCGAGGTGGCCGAGGCGGCGGTCGTGGCCGTCCCCGACGAGAAGTGGGGCGAGCGCCCGCTGGCGACCGTGGTCCGCAAGGAGGGCGCGGACGTCGACTTCCCGGGGCTCCACCGGTTCCTCGCCCAGTCGATCGCCAAGTGGCAGCTGCCGGAGCGCTGGGCGTTCGTCGAGGCGGTGCCGAAGACGAGCGTCGGCAAGTTCGACAAGAAGGTGATCCGCAAGCAGTACGCGGACGGCGAGCTGGACGTCACCACGCTCGGCTAGCCGCGTCAGCCCCGTCAGCCCCGCGTGAGCCATGGCCGCAGCAGCTTGCTGACGGCGGGCATGGCCACGTAGGTCATCAGGGTGCTGAAGACGACCGCGAAGGCGGCCGTGCGCACCACGAAGTGCACGTCCACCAGGAACGGGCCGAGCACCGCGTTGCCCGCGAGCGAGATCGGGAAGATGGCCAGCCCCGAGCTGATCGCCATCTTCCAGCGCGGCGGCGCGGGCCGGCCCGAACCCGGCTTGGCGAACCACGTCTCCATGCCGTGCAGTTCCCGCCGGGCTATCTCGGTGTGGTGGTGGCCGAGGCAGTTGGCGAACCACTGCGCCCGCTCCGCGGAGTCCTGCCAGCGCTGGAACGCCTCCTGGCTGCGGAAGCGGTGCACCAGGAACCAGGGCCCGCCCTCCGTCGCCGGGCGGAACAGCCCGTACCCGAGGTGGTCCGGGAACGTCGAGGCCGTCTCCAGGATGCCGTGGGCCCAGGCCTCGAAGGTCTCCTCGTGACCCGGGTCCACCTGACGGGCGATGAGCAGGTTCACCTCCCCGTTGTCGGCGGGGACGGTGTGCTCGGTCGTGTCGGTGATGGCCATGCGGCCAGGATGACTAGTTGGTGCCGATCTTCGCCAGCAGGTCCACGATGCGGCCCTGCACGTCCGTGGTGGTGGCCCGTTCGGCGAGGAACAGCACGCTCTCGCCCGAGGCCAGCCGCGGCAGTTCGGCCGGGTCGATCCCGGCGGTCGTGTAGACGACCAGCGGGGTGCGGTTCAGCTGCCCGTTCGCGCGCAGCCAGTCCACGATCCCGGCCCGGCGGCGCCGCACCTGCATCAGGTCCATGACCACCAGGTTGGGCCGCATCCGGGAGGCCAGTTCCACGGCGTCCGTGTCGGCGCCCGCCCGGGCGACCTGCATGCCGCGCCGCTCCAGGGCGGCGGTCAGCGCGGTGGCGATCTCGTCGTGCTCCTCGATGAGCAGGACCCGGGAGGGGTGCTGCTCGCTGTCGCGCGGCGCGAGGGCCTTGAGGAGCACGGCCGGATCGGCGCCGTACGCGGCTTCGCGCGTGGCGTGCCCCAGTCCGGCCGTGACCAGTACGGGCACCTCGGCGGCCACCGCGGCCTGACGCAGCGACTGCAGGGCGGTCCGGGTGATCGGCCCGGTCAGCGGGTCGACGAACAGCGCGGCCGGGAAGGCGGCGATCTGCGCGTCCACCTCCTCGCGGGAGTGCACGATCACCGGGCGGTAGCCGCGGTCGCTGAGCGCCTGCTGCGTCTGGACGTCGGGCGCGGGCCACACGAGGAGCCGGCGCGGGTTGTCCAGCGGCTCGGGCGGCAGTTCGTCGTCCACCGGGCGCGGCACCGGACGGTTGACCACCTCGACGGCGCCACCGGGGCCGTCCAGCGGCTCGGGGCCCTCGTCGGAGCCCGCCTCCGGAGCTCCTATGGCGAAGGCCCGTCCCTGGGGCGCGGGCTCGGCCAGCCGGCGCCGCCGGCCGGAGCCGCTCGCGTCGACGGAGATGCCCTGGCCCAGGGTGCCGAGGGCGCGCACGCTGATCGGCTGCGCCGGGTCCGCCTGGGCGTCCTGCGGCTGCCGGGCCCCGGGGACGGCAGCCTGGCCCGCGGCCTCGTCGTCCTCAATGGCGGTCCGGGCCGCCGGAACCGGCCACGCGGGGGTACCGGGCAGCGCGCGGCGCCGGCCGGTCGGGTGGGCGGGGTCCGCAGGGTCCTGCGCACCCGAGTCGGCCTGGGCGCCCGGGGCTTCGGGCTCGGCCGCGGGCGCTCCGAGCACCCGGCGTCCGCGCCGCCCGCCCGGAGCGTCGGCCTCGGCCTCGGCCGGAGCGGCGGCCGGGCCGGCCATCGCGGGAGTCTGTGCGGCGCCCGGAGGCACCGGGGCGGGACCCGCGGCCGCGGTGGGCCCCGCGGGCAGGGCGAAGCCGCCCTCGGGGGCGATGGGCCGCGGCGGAACCGGAGCCGCGAGGCCGGCCGCCGGGACCGGACCGCCGGGCTGCGCGGGCGGGCCGGCGGGCCCCAGCGCCCGGCGGCGTCCCGCCGGGTGCTCGGTCACCGGAACCGGGGGCACCGGCGGTACGGGAGGCAGCGCCGGCATGCCGGTGCCCTGCGGGGGCACGGGCCGCCCGGAGCCGCCCTGCCCGCCGGCCCCGCCGTTCGCGGAGCCGTCGGCGGGCCCGTTGGCCGGCCGGTTCGCCGGCCCGCTCATCGGGCCGTTGGCGGGCCCGCCCATCGGGCCGCCCACGGGAACGCCCGCCGGGCCACCGGCCGGCCCGCTCATCGGACCGTTCGCGGGCCCGTCCATCGGGCCGCCCCCCGGTCCGCCCATCGGGCCGTTCAGCACACCGGGGCCGACGCCGACTCCGCCGCCGACGCCGTTCCCGCTGCCGTCGCCGTCCCGCCCGCGGCGGCGCCCGGTCCCGAGACCCGCCGGGTTCACGGGGGACTGCGCCAGCTGCGATCCGGCCGGGCCGGCGTCGACCGGGCCGCCGTCGGCCCGCCGCCGCCCGGACGGCAGCGCCAGCGCGCCGCCCTCGCGGGATCCGCGCGGGTCACGGTCTCCGGGAGCCTTCGGCTCGTCGGTGTCCTCCTCCAGGAACGCGTCCACCCCGCGCCGGGCGCGGCGTCCGCCGGACTCGCCCTTGCCGCCGGTCTCGGGCTCCTTGGCCGGCTCCGGCACCGGCTCCGGTTCCGGCAGCGTCACCGTCCCGGCTCCCGCGCCGAGCGGCAGCTCCAGCACGTACGCCCCGCCGGGCGCGCCCGGGACCTCCACCGTCTGGAGCACCCCGCCGTGCGCGGCGACGATGCCCCGCACGATGGGCTCGTGCACCGGGTTGCCGCCCTCATAGGGGCCGCGCACCTCGATCCGTACGACGTCACCGCGCTGCGCGGCGGCCACCACGATCGTGGAGTCCCCGTACCCGCTGCCCTGGGCGGTCTTGCCGGTGGCGTCCACCCCGGCGACGTCCGCGACCAGGTGCGCGAGCGCGGTCGCGATCCGGTCGCCGTCCACCTCGGCCTCGATGGTCGGGGCGTGCACGGCGAACTGCGCCCGGCCCGGCCCGATCAGCTCGACGGCGCCGTCGACACCGGCCGCGACCACCGTGTTGATCAGGATCTTCTTCTTGGCGAGCTTGTCGCCGCCGGCGTCGAGCCGCTGGAAGCCGAGGACGTTGTCCACCAGCGTGGTCATCCGGGAGTACCCGGCGGCCAGGTGGTGCAGCAGCTGGTTGGCCTCGGGCCACAGCTGGCCCGCGTCGTCGGCCGCGAGCGTCGCCAGCTCCTGGCGCAGCTCGGCCAGGGGTCCGCGCAGCGAGTCGTCGAGGACCGCCAGCAGCTGGGCGTGCCGCGCCGCGAGGGCGTCGTACGGGCGCCGGTCGGTGAAGGTCATCACGGCGCCGACGAGCAGCTCCCCGTCCCGTACGGGCGAGGTGGTGAGGTCGACGGCGACGGGCTGCCCGGCCTTGTTCCACAGCACCTGGCCGCGGACCCGGTGCTTGCGGCCGCTGCGCAGGGTGTCGGCGAGGGGCGATTCCTCGAAGGGGAACGGCGAGCCGTCGGCGCGCGAGTGCTGGATCAGCCCGTGCAGCTCGCGGTTGCCGAGATCGGTGGCGCGGTAGCCGAGGATCTGGGCGGCGGCCGGATTGACGAGCACGACCCGGCCGTCGGTGTCCGTGCCGACGACGCCCTCGGCGGCGGCGCGCAGGATCATCTCCGTCTGCCGCTGCGAGCGGGCCAGCTCGGCCTCGGTGTCCACGGTCTCGGAGAGGTCCCGTACGACGAGCATCAGCAGCTCGTCACCGGTGTAGGCCGGCGCGGGCTCGCGGTAGGCGTCACGGCCGTCGAGGTGGGCGCTGGTGACCTCGACGGGGAACTCGGTGCCGTCGGTGCGCCGCGCGGTCATCCGCTTCGGCCTGGCCCGGCCCCCTTCGTCGTCGCCGGGGCGGCGCATGGAGCCGGGGATCAGCTTCGAGTCGAACTCGGGCAGCAGGTCCAGGACGCCGCGGCCGACGAGCCCGGTGCCGGGGCTCTCCATGATCTCTAGCGCGATCGAATTCGCGTTGACGACCGTGCCGTTGGCGTTGACGAGCAACAGCGCGTCGGGAAGAGCGTCGAGTATTGCTGCGAGGCGAGCAGCGCCTCGGGATGGCCTGCTGCTCACGACGAGCTTCCTCCCTGACCACAACTACCGGCATGTCACGGGAGGAGTCTAAGGGCACGGCCCCCCGGCGGGGTGGACGAAGTGCGGCCGATACCGCCCATCCTCCGCATCCTCCCAGGTCAAGAACTCCCACTCGGAAGCACAGGTTCCATCTCGTTCCAGCGGGAGATGTCGCATCCGTTCCTCCGCTGGAACGTGGTGTCCACCTTCTTTTCGTTCCACGTTCCGGTGATCCGGGCGGTGGCCGGGCCGCCGTCGACCATGGCGCAGAACTGCCGCTTCGAGACGGGTGCGAAGGGGTCCTTGTGGTCCTTCGCGAACGCGCCGAGCCGGGCGCAGGCGTCCTGGGCGCGGGGGTGGGTCCCGCCGACCGGTTGGCACTCCAGGGTGTACTCGCCGTCGGCGAGCCGGTTGCCGGTGTTGGACACGGCGATGGTCAGCCGGTCGGGTGCGGGTGGCGCCAGCAGCCGGCCCAGGGGCAGCGGTGGCAGCGGTCCTGCGGCCGCGGCGGCCAGGGCGGAGGTGACGGCGAAGGCGGCGAGACGCAGCATGTGGCACTCCAGGTCGTCCGTACGTCGTACGCCTGACAAACGACGTGCCCGCCCCGATGTTGCGTGCCCGGCGGAGCGTGCGTGTGTACGCGCCCCGCGCGTGTTCTTAAGGCTTTGCCCTGGGCCTGTCGTTCCTTGTACCGTGGGAGCGGATTGGTGACCGGCCCTGGGCCTGTGTCATCATCTGCACGCACCTTCGTACGCGAGGGTGTGCTGGAGGCGTCGCCTAGTCCGGTCTATGGCGCCGCACTGCTAATGCGGTTTGGGGCTTACCCCCCATCGAGGGTTCAAATCCCTCCGCCTCCGCACCTCACCGAAGCCCCGGTCCTCAGGACCGGGGCTTCGGTGCGTTCCAGGACGTTTCCGGGACCTTCCGGGCGGCTGCCGGACTGCGCACGGAGCCGCCCCGGCTGCTCCCCAGGTCTTCCCCGGGGGCTTCCGGATGATCTTCTTCCGGGCTGTTTCCGCAGGTCAGCGGCGGTGGAGCTAATGGATTTCGCGTCCCGCCGAGGTCCATGTATTGTTGTTCTCGCAAGGCCAACGGGGCGCAAAACCCCGATAAGCCCAAGCACTCGTAGCTTAACGGATAGAGCATCTGACTACGGATCAGAAGGTTGCAGGTTCGAATCCTGCCGAGTGCACGCAGATCAAAGGCCCCCTGGACATCGTCCGGGGGGCCTTTGACATCAGCGGGTGACATCAACGTATGAAGTCGGACCGCTTAAACGGCCGGCGGCTCCTCCCGAGCGTCGCCCTCTTCCTCGCCGGGTTCGTCAACGCCGAGCGCGTCATCCATTCGGTCGGCAGCCGCCCGCAGCGTCGTCTGCATGACGTGCGCGTAGGTGTCGAGCGTCATGGTGATCGTGCTGTGACCGAGCGTCTCCATGATCGTGCGAGCGTCCACACCCTGTGCAAGCAATAGTGACGCGCACGTGTGGCGCAGGTCGTGCACGCGGACCCGCCGGACCTTGGCGTTGCCGCACAAGATCGTGAGCATCCGATTCAGACTGCGCGGATCGGTGGCGCGGCCGGTCGCCGTCGTGAAGATCAGCCCACTCGGCTGGTGGGCGAAGGGCTGCCACTTCTCGCCGGCCACCCTCCGAACCGTCTCCTGCTGTTCCTGGTGCGCACGCAACGCGTCCACGCACCGCTTCGGGAGTGACACGGTCCGGATGGAGCGAGCCGTCTTCGGAGTGCCGAAGATCAGCTCTCGTCGGATGCGCTGAAGGTTGCGTCGGACCCTGAGCTGTCCGCCCACCAGGTCGACGTCCGACCATGTGAGTCCCAAGACCTCCCCGCGGCGCAGTCCGGTCGAGATCAGCAGGAGCCACAGCGCGTACAACCGGTGGGGCCTGGCGGTCTTCAGGAGCATTCGCACTTCCGCCGCATCCAAAGGGTGCACTTCTTCGCGCTTCACGGTGGGTGTCTCCACGATCCGGGCGACGTTGCGCGCCACCAGTTCCTCACGGACTGCCTGCTGGAGCGCGGAGCGCAGCACTGCGTGCACGTACTGGACCGTTCGAGCCGACGGCTGGCGCGCACAGCAGCGGCCAACCGCGCAGCAGGTCCGGTCCTCCTTGGCACGTGCGGCATCGGCCCCCCGCATGCAGCAAAGACACCCCGCCTTGAAGTCGGCGAGGAACCGGCGCACGTCGGTGGGTGACAGCCGGTTGAGTCGCTTCGTGCCGAGCGCGGGACGGATGTAGAGGCGGGACAGTCCCTCGTAGCTGCTGAGCGTCGCTGGCTTGAGCCGGTTCGGAGCGATGGCGGCGAGCCAGTACGTCAGGTACTCCCCGAAGGCCATGGAGGACGTCGCGGCGGGGATGCCCTGGCGGGTCTTGTCTTGCAGCTCGATGATCTTGTCGCTCACCTCCTCGCGGGTCTTGCCGTAGACGAACTTCCGGACCCGAGTGCCATCCGGCCGGTAGACGTAGGCAGCCGCCTGGTAGCGGCCGTCCTTGCGCTTCGTGATGGTGCCTTCCCCGTTGGCGCGCCTCTTGGCCATCAGGCAGCCTCCTCAAGCTTGTTGTGGATGTAGGTCTGGAGCGCGACGCGAGGGATGCGCCGTGCGCGGCCCTCGGTGTAGCTGGGCAGTGCGCCCGAGCGCAGCAGGTCGTAGATCTTGCTGCGGCTGTATCGAAGGGCCTGCATGGCCTCGGGCACGGTGATGGCTTCATGGGTCGCGGGCAGCGTGAAGCTCAAAGCGGGCTCCATGGGATGAGAGGCGGGGTGTACCGGCCCCGCTGGAAAGTCAGCGGCACAATGTCGTGGGTCGCGGACCATCGCGGACCACCCCCTTTGACCTGCGGATTTCTCAGGGGTGGTGTGAGGTCCATCGCGGACCACCCGTGAAGGCGTGGTCCGCAATGGGCGCGCTTTCGGGGTCGATGAAAGCGCAGGTCAGACAGGGTGGTCCGCGATGGTCCGCGGCCCTGCGGAATGTAGGCGGGCTCTACTCCAGCGAGTTCGGGGAGAGCCGCAGGGTGATCCCGGTGTAGGTGCGGACGCGGATGCCGCCATCACGGGGCCGGGTGGTGGTGAGCTGGGGGACGACAGATTGGAGGTTGCGGCCGAAGATCTGCTTCGTGCCGGCGCGAACCCCGTTGTCCTCGGCCCACTCGCGCCAGACGTTCCACAGGGCGTCTACCTGCACCTCGCAGGCCGGTCCGGTGGTACAGCGTTCGCGGACGAACGCGCTGGTGGGCGACGCGGTGTCCTGCATGATCATGACCGCGTCCCGGGACGACTCCGGCTGTGTAATGCGGCCGGTGCGCTCCAGACGGGCCAGGCCTTCGAGAGCCCAGTTCAGGATGCCGGGCATCTCGGAGGCGAGCTTGGCGTCCAGGCCGGTGTCTTCCCTGCCGAGCCATGACATGGTCAGGTTCAGCACGATGAACCGGCGGGCGATGACACCGGAGGCGTCCCCGAAGGAGGGCAGTTCGTTGGTTAGGACCATCAGCCGGGTGGGGAGCTTGCCGGTCCAGACATCGCGATACTTGCGGTCGATGTCGATGGTGTCCTCGCCGGAGATCGTCAGGAGCCGTTCGACCACTCCGTTGTCGTTGCCCGACAGGCGCGCGTCGGCGATGACGGCGAGCGGCTTCCCGATCAGGGACTGGAGCCCGAAGTTCGTGCCCAGCGCGGAGAGGGGCGGGCCGGCGATGTTCTCTTCGCCGACCATCTCCTTCATGACCCGGGCGATGGTGCCCTTTCCGGACCGGGTGGGGCCCTTGAGGAGCATGATCTTCTGCTGGTCAGTACGGCCAGAGAGGACGTAGCCGAACCATTCCTGCAATGCGGCAATCGACGCGGGATCCTCGGGCCACAGCTCGCGCAGGAAGTTGTCCCAGTTCGGGGCGACGGCCTGCGGGTCGTAGTCGAAGGGGACGGCGACGATGTTGAAGAACCCGGGAGTGTGGGGCAACAAGGCCCGGTCCCGGATGCGCAGGATGCCGTTTTGGCACGCGACGATTGGGCTGCGGTCCGCCGCGGCCTTCTCTCGGTTGATCCAGGACGGGGCGTCCACCTCTGTGGGTAGGAGAGTGACAGCGAAGAGCGCGTCCAGGAGGTTGCCGAGCTTGGTCCGGGTCGGCGCCCAGTCCCTGATCTCCGGAAGTCCGTCGCTGTCGGTGCCGGCCACGTAGGTCGCGTGCTCCAACTGCTCGTACAGCCTCTTACGCATCAGCAGGTCCTCGAACTCGCGCCAGCAGGTGCCGGTCCAGCGCATCCACGATCCCCGCCACCGCCGGCACAGCAGGTGCCCTTGTTCGTCCTCCCAATCGGGCAGGATCCGGCGTGCGACGGCCATGGGGTTGGTCGGAGCGGGCAGCTCCTCGGCGCGGCTCATGCGGTCTTCCTCCCTTCCTGCGGGGCGATGCGGGGGCAGTCGGTGCGGTGCTGCTGGTGGTCGGCGATCAGGGCGAGGGCGCGCCGGTGCCCGGCGGCGAACAGGTCGCGTCCGCACGAGCACCACGACCGAACTGACGGGGTCACGCCGCGGCCGGGAGCGACGGTGTGGAGCCAGGCGACGGGGCGGCGACCGTCGTCGCCGTGCGGGCCAGGGCGAAGGGCAGAAGGGACGCCTTCGGCGACGACCTTCGCCGCACCACGCCCGTCCGGGGCGGGGGCCTGTTCGGCGGGGTGGGGGTTGGTGGTCACGATGCCCTCACCGCGACCGTGTTGAAGCCGTTGGCGACCGCGCGGGCCGCGTACGCCTTGGGCACGTCGACGGCGACGGCCGCGTCGATGATGCGGTCCCCGAGGATCTCCAGGCCGCAGGGGCCGGGGCAGGCGGTGTGCTGGTTGGCGAGGAAGCGTGCGACCCCGTACGCGGTACTGCCGGCGCCTTCCTTGCGGCAGGCGGCGATCCGGGCGAGACCCCGTTCCAGGCCGGTGCGGACGAAGGTGTCGGTGTGTCGGCATCCGGTGGCTACCGAGCGATCCCAGACGGCGCGGGTGGGCGAGGAAGAGTCCACCTCCATCCGAAGCGGGCGGGTGGTCTCTTCCCTCACGACCAGCTCGCGGACGACGTCCGGCAGGAGCGTGATGGGGCCGGTTCCGGGCCCGTACCAGCGGGTGTATTGCATGCGGGACTTGATGTCGATGCCGGGCCGGACCTTGTTGGCGGACTGCATGGCGCCCCGGTAGATCCAGTGCTCCCCGCGGGTCGTTGCCACGACCTTGGTGACCGGAAGGTTCTGGCGGGCCCAGGTGACGGCGTCCGCGTTGTCGAGGTCCACCACGGTCAGACGCGCGCCGCCCGGGTGGTAGGCAACCGCTTCCGCCTGCCGCCAGGCGGTCGCCCACGCGGGGGAGGTGAGGACGTCGGGGTTGGTGTGGGCCGCGGCCCAGCCGTGGCACGGAGCGGGGCACTGGCAAGGGCCGGCGGCCTTCATGTGGGGCCGGTCCCCACAGAAAGAGCCGGCACAGGCGGGGCAGTTCCCGAAGGGAAGCTTGCCTTCGCGCAGGGGCAGTGCGGGGATGCCGAGTTCGGCGAGCCAGATGGCGGTTCGCAGGTGGGTGGGTAAGGCCGGGCGGTTGGGGTCTCGCGGGAAGTCGGTCGGGTGGGTCATGCTGGTCTCTCCAGTTCTTGCGTTCTGGACGAGAGCGGCCCCGCTTCATTGGCGTGAGAGGGGGCCGCTCTTGGCCTGTCGGACGGGTGATGCGGAATCCCTGCCGCAGGTGGGGCAGGGAGGCTTGGGCACCCCCTGGCGGGGGGCGTGTGGAGGGGGTTTCGGGGGTCTGACCTGCGGCGCCTCCCTGCCTCCCTGGCAGATCGTTTGCGCAGGTCAAGCCGAGGGAGGGGGGTCAGGGAGGCGGTCAGGGACTTCTCCCTGCCTCCCTGCCCCGTGCGGGGTGCGGCTCCCTCTACTCGGCGGCGGAAGCGGAACCGGTGTCGGGGCGTCCGGCGAGGACGCGGGCGACGCGGTCGCGGCCGATGACCATGCGCCCGTCGGACTTGTAGGGTTCGGCGCCGGTGCCGTCGAGGACGCGCTTGAGGTCGAGGAAGGACCAGCCGCCGTACGCGTCCTCGTTCAGTGCAGCCAGGCGCTTCAGCACGTCCTGCGTCAGGACGCGCGGGTTGTCGCCGAACACGGTGAGGATGTCCGCGAGCGGGTCGACCGCCGGCCCTCGGGTGGTGGTGTGGGCGGTGGTGACTCCGTCGCGCAGGGCCTTGGCCCGCTCGGCGACCGCGGTGGCCTGGTCGGTGTCGACGTAGTGCGTGCGCACGGTGATGGAGGCTTGGCCGGCGGGGATGGTGATGCCATCCGACGCGACGACCACGGTCCCCTTGTCGAGACCCTGCCGGAGCAGGTGCGGTGCGGCCCCGCCGTCGACGGCCTTGTCACCCAACGCCATGCGGGCCTGTGACTCGGTACCCAGGGCGAGGGACACGCGGGTGTGGGCGCCTTCCCGGACCAGCTTGGGAAGGTTCTGGTCGGTCGGGTCCTGCGTGCCCTCGTAGAGGATCACGTCCACGGCCCGGCCCTGGTTGTTGATCTTCCGGACGGCCATGAAGTAGCGGGATGTGGCCTTGGATCCGCCGTAGGGGCGCTTGTCGTCGCCGACGGCCGGGCACATGAACGCGACCTGTGCCTCATCCACGATGCCGACCAGGGGCGGGAACACGGTGCCGGGCGGGGCCTGGATCCGGCGTTCCATCTCGGCGACCAGGCCTTCGACCATCTCGGTCGCCTCGATCACGTGCTCATCGGTCGGCCCCTGGATCAGGGTGGTGGCGAGGCCGTCGAACATGGCCCAGTCGCCGACGCCCTTGAGGTCGGCGATCCGGAACTCCACCGTGCGATCGAGGGCGAGCCACAGGGCCAGCGCGCGAAGAGCCGCGGTCTTGCCCTGGTTCGACAGACCGGTGATCAGCAGCATGCGCTGGTACAGGCTGATGAACGCTCCATCGCCGCGCAGGTCCTGACCCCAGGGCGCTTTGCCGGTCCTGTAGTTCGCGGTCATGGTCTGGTCGGTGACCAGCGGGGACGGTCCGATCGGCTCGTCCAGCGCTCCGGAGTCGGCGATCCACAGCCGGACGGTGCGGGCGGCGGTGGGCAGGGTGATGAAGACTTCGTGTTCGTGGCGGGCGAGGTTCTCGGCGAGCTTGCGTCGGCGGCCTTGGACTTCGGCGGTCGAGACGCCGGAGGGGAGGGTGACGTCGACTTCCACGCCGCATCCCGCGATCCGGATCGGCCCGAGCATCCCGGCGCCCGCGTCCCCCATCTCCTTGATCGCACCCCGAAGCGGTCCGATGCCCAGATCCCGCAGGGCGGTGACCACGATCGAGGGGGTGATCGGGGCGCCGGCGTCGTCGCGCTGCTGGGCGGGAAGCGCCCATTGCGGCGCGGTCTGCCGTTGGCGGCCGACGCCCCACAGGGCCAGTAAGGCCAGCCAAGGCCCGATGGTGACGGCCGGTCCCCACACGACGGTGCCGATGTGGACGATCCAGCGGATCGCTTCGATCACGGCGGCGATCGGGGCGATCACGTCGGCGATGTCCTTGTTGGCGATGGCCAGCACGATCCCCAACGCCAGCAGACCGCCCACGGTCAGCCCGGTGCCGAACAGAGCGCTGCGGGCAGCGTCCTGGGGTGCTTTCAACAGGTCCATGCGGCGGTGATGGCGGGCGGCGCGGAAGCGGGTGAGGCGGTCTTCCCACTCCTTGGCTTCCTCCCAGTTCCCCGCCGCTTCCGCCGCCCGGATCATGCGCTCGTAGCGGGATCCGGTGCGGCCGTCCCAGGTCCGCTTGGCGGTGATCCTGGTTCCGCCGATCACGTACATGCCGTGCCGTGCCACCAACCGGGCCGCGGTGCGGGTCCGTTCGTGGGTGACGACGGTGCGCAGGCCGCGGGCGGTGCGCTTCCACGCCCGAACCGGCCGCACGCTCGCGCCGGCGGCCGGGGTCGGGGCGGGGATCGTTTCGGTGGGGGTGGTGGGTTCTTTGAACAGGGGGACGACGTTGTCGGTCATGCTGTGGACTCCTGCTCTCGCCGAAAGGCGGGTGGGTAGGGCCCAGGGGCGGCGCGGTTTCCTTGGCCGGGACGGCCGCCCCTGGGGCACCACTACTTGTTGGCGCGGGCCTTGCGCGCGGCCTTCTCGGCCGCCTTCGCGTCCAGCGCCTGGCGCTCTTCACGCTCGCGGGCGCCGTCGATGATCCGATCGACCTTGCGCTCCAGGTCACCCTGGTAGACGGTCTGACTGGCGATGCCACGCTTGGCCATCCGGGCCGTGTACCAGGCGATCTGGGCGATCTCGCCAGCGGTGAACTTCGGGTCCTTCGCCATCACGGAACTCCTGCTCTGGGCCGGGCTGTCCGACTCCCCTCACCACCCGCGACGCGGGTGGATCGGGCAGCCGTCAGGCGGGCCGCAGTTCGTGCGTGTGGCACAGGACGGGGCCGATCAGCGGGCTGATCCGGTGGACCGTCCAGCGACCGGCCGTCAGCGGTCCGGGTGGGACTTCGTCCACGATCCGCCCTGTCCGGCCCGCTGCACGCGGGTCGTCCTCACAGGACGTGATCAGCACCTTGTCCCCTGCGTTGAAGGGCATCCGAACTCCTCAGAGCGGGAAGGGGTTCAGCCGTCCTCGTGGCGGCGCGGGAGGAGGATCCGGATCACGAGGGCGGCTTCCACGGCGAGGAAAGCGGTCCATCCGATCTCCTGGCCCCAGGTCCGGGTCATCCACAGCAGGGCCATTCCGAGGGCGAGTCCGACGAGGACGATGAGCAGGTAGCGGCTGGCAGTGGTGAGCATGCGAGTACTCCTCAGTGGAGACGTGGGGAGGGGGTTAGCCGCGCTTGCGGCGGGCCTTGCGCACGTTCTTCGCTGCCTGCGTGCCGGCCTCGCCACCGACCGCCTTGACGACGGTGTGGACGCCCCAGCCGAGGACCAGGGCGAGGAAGGCCAGGAACGCGATGTTCGCGGCCATGGCGGTCAGTGCGGCGATCAGCAGCGGGCCGAAGTACACGCCGGCCGCGACGGCCCCGGCGCCGACGCCGGAACCGAGCGCCAGGCGCTGAACCGTCCGGTCGGGGGCGGCCTGGTGGATGTGTTGGTGTACGACCTGGGGGCCGGTGTACGTCTCGGGGAGCTGGTCGGCGTAGACGTGGCGGCCGTCCGGGAGTTGGACGACGCGGGCGGGTTCGGGCAGGTGATTCACGGGCGGTCCCCCTTCTCAGAGGTCGATCAGGGCGGTCGTGGGGATCTCGTAGATGTCCGTGACGAAGTCGGCCCCCCAGAAGTGCTGCGGGCCGAAGTGGACGTGCGCGACGTGCAGGGGGACGCCCTGCCGGTCGGTGGTCTCGTAGAGGCTGATCGCAGCCTTGCTGCGGCGGCCACGCCGGATGCAGCGGCGGGCGGTATCGGCGGTCATCGGCTCGGGGCGCCACTTGGCCACGTTGGAGCGGCCGGAGTAGCGGATCAGGCTGTACAGGGTGACGGAACGCATGAGCGGACTCCTTGGAGGCAGGTCAAGTGACGGAAGCGCCGTCTACGTCGGCGCAGAGTTGCGGATGCGAGGTTCAGGCGGCTGCGGCCGCGCCGACCGGTTCCATGAGGGCGTGAAGCGCGGCGGTCGCCTGCTGGGGGACGACCCCGTTCCCCAAGGCCTTGAGCTGGGCCGTGCGGGAGAGTCCGGGGACGTCGGTGACGTGGCCCTCGGGCAGGCCCATCAACCACTCGACCAGGACCGGGTTCAGGCGTCCCACAGGGTCAGTTGGCCGGGGAGCGGGACGGTCGAGAACGGCTTCCCACCTGCGGATCGCGGGACCGTAACCGCCCCAGTCAGCGCGGGGTTCCCCCGCCCGAACGTCGCCGATCGCCGTTCGCTGTCCGCCGCGGTCGGTGTCGGGAGCAGGTTGACGATCACTTCGTTGAGCGGTCGGGCGTTGCGGTCCATCAGGTTGGACTTGCCCGAGCGTCCGTCCCGCGCCGCCGGCGTCGGCAACAGCCGCACCGTGGTCCGCAGGTCCAGGCCGCCCGTGCCGTGGTGCCCCGCCCCGTTGGTGTCCGAGGTGCGCAGGGTCGGCAGCAGTGGCCAGGAGGAAGAGGCGGTTGCGTTGGTGGGGGGCGCCGACGTCGGATGCGCGTACACACGTCCACCGTGCATCGAACCCGAGGGCGGCAAGGTCGGCGAGGACGGTGGCGAATCCGAGGGAAAGGTGCCCTGCGACGTTCTCAAAGACCGCGTGGCGGGGTCGAAGAACGCCAAGGGCACGGGCGATGTAGGGCCAGATGTGCCGGTCATCGGCGACTCCCTTGCGCTTCCCCGCGGAACTGAACGGCTGACACGGATAGCCCCCGCACACCACGTCGACCGGCTCGACCCGATCCCAGTCGACCGCGGTCAGGTCCCCCAGGTTTGGGACCTGCGGGTAGTGGTGGGCGAGGATGCGAGAGGCGCCGGGATCGTTGTCCGACACCCACACGGCAGACCCGCCGAACACGTTGTGGACGGCCATGTCGAGACCGCCGTAACCGGTACACAGAGAGCCGATCCGCAGGCTCATCCGGCCACCGCCGCGGCATCCCGCTCACGTTCGGCCTTCAACGTCTCGCGCACGATCCGGGCCTTCGCCGGCGACGTACGCAGAGCCTTGCGGATCCCTTCGCCGGTCAGCTTCTCGACCGGCCACGACTCCGTCAGACTCCGCGCCTCAGCCAACAACTCGACCTCCGAGCGGACCGGTCGACTCGATCGGGCGACCGCGGGGACTCGACCGGTCGCCCGACGCGGACGCGTCGACTCGGCAGCCACCGCCACCAGCGGACGCACCTCGATCGACTCCACCGGCACGACGAGGGAAGAGTCCACCTCCCCCGCTTGCTCAGGCAGCTCAACCTGAGGTTCGACCTGTTCAGAGGTAGACCGATATACGGGGATGTGGGTGGATTCTTGCTCTACCGGCTCGACCGTCGGGCGGTGGTGAAGGACCTTGGCCACGAGGTCGGAGCCGAAGTAGATCGACCCGACCGGGAGCGACGTCGCCAGCAGCACGAGAGCCCAGCTCGTCAGGTTCCCCTCGGCCAGTCGACTCCAGCCGATCGACTCGGCATGCAGCTCCGGCAGGAGTCCGTGAACGTAGTTCAGGACCAGTGACGCCAGGGTGTACCCGGCAAGAACCCGCAAGGCGAACTTGCGGGCCTCGTTGGTCAGCACGAGGGCGGCCACCAGGGCGAGGGCCATCAGGCCGTCGACCACGAACGGGTACAGGGTCGCCGCGACGTCGTCGGCGCCGATGGCCTTCGCGATGTCCCGCAAGGCGTTCCAGGAGACCCGGAAGGCCATGGCGACCACGACGACCAGCGCGAGAACGAGGGCGATCTTCGCTGTGCGGTTCATGCCGCGTCACCGGAGGACGGGAGGTGGCCGGCCCGGTTCTCCAGCGCGGTCCACTCGGCCAGCACGCGCCGGCGGGCCCGGCGCAGTCGCTGCCGGTCGACCTCGGTGGGCGTGCGGTCCAGCGTCCCGATCTGCGCGTCCAAGAGGTCGCGTTCCGCCAGGATCAGCGGCAACTCGATCTCGATCGCCATCAGCTCCGCGTCCGTCGGCTCCAGGTCGACGGGCAGGAGGGTAACGAGGCTGTGAAGTGCAACGATGGGCTTCATGGGTCTTGCTCCTTCGAGAGAGGAACGGGACTCAGCGGCCCCCGGCGTTCCAGCGCCGGGGGCCGCGCTATGTTCGGTGAGGCTGCGGGTCAGACGGTGGCGATGATCAGCGCGGCAACCAGCAGCCACACGTGATGGAAGGACTGGTCCAGCGCGTAGGCGCCGGTCCCCAGATGAGCCGCGGGAGTACCGGCGGCGGCGACCGGGTGCACCGGGTGGGCGGGGGTGCCGAGGCTGTAGAACTCGCCCTTGCCGGCGACCTTGGCCAGCCAGGCGAGCGTGCTTCGGCGGTCGGCCCACCAGTGGGTGACCGCATCCAGCCCCAGACCGACCACCAGGCCGGCCGCGGTCAGGTCCAGGTCGAGCAGTAAGGCGACCGGCAGGAGAACCACCAGCTTCGTGACGGTCAGACCCACCACGTGCCGGGTGTCCGCCAGGCGGCCCGTCCAGCCGGGCTTGCCCTTGTCGGCGGCCTGGCAGGAGGACTGCACCCAGTGGTCACCCACGCTGTGAGCGACGTACAAGGCAGCGAAGACAGCGGCGAACGTTGCAGCGTGCACGAGGACTCCAGACGAGAGCAGTCGAAGATGCGGAAACCGGCCGGACGAACGGGCCCCGGCTCCCCTCGACCCCGCCCCGTGCGACGCCGAAGCGCCGGACGGGCGGAGGAGGCAACCGGCCGGGCCGAGGCCCGGAAGGCTGAGCGTTGAATCAAGTGCATTAGTTGTCCGTTTCCGGGAGCGTGCTCCCAGGGGTAGGCAGAGACTCGCCGTCCGGTTGACAAGGGATCCGGCACCCTCGGCCGCAAGGCCTCGGCACCCTGACCAGCACCGATAGGCGCAAGACACCCGTTCTAGCCTGACCAACTTGGCTAGCCCGGTGGGCACGAGTACAACGTAGCCAGCCTGGCTAGCCACGTCAAGAGATGGTTAGCCAGGCTGCCCAAATAGTCAGGTTGGTCGTAACATCGAGGCATGACCTTTGCGCCTGAACCGCTGGACCCGGACGACGATCGACCGCCGTACGAGCAGGTCGCGCGCAGTCTCGGCGCGGCTATCCGAACGAGGAAGTTGGCTCCTGGTGAGCGACTTCCGTCGCACAAGATGCTGACGGATCACTACGGCTTCGCCCGTGCCACGATTCAGCGGGCTCTGCGGGATCTCGAAGACGAAGGCCTAGTAGTTTCCCGGAAGGGCAGCGGGGTGTTCGTTCGGAGTCGCACCGAGCGGCCGGCCGGGCTGCGGCCCTATGTTGAGCAGGCCTTCGCCAGTCGCAATGTCACGATCGACTTCGCGGGCTTCTCCAGCGAGACCCTGCATGGTGCACTGCAAGAGCCTCTCGACAAGATTCGCGTGGGCCGCCTGGCGCCGTCGAGCATCCGAATCCGCATCCTGGTCCCCGACATGGCCGTACCGCAGGCAGCTCCAGTGCGCCGCGACGACTGTGGCGACGACCCGCGGCTTCGCGCCCGCATGCACGACATTATGGTCGGCTATACGCGCAGCATCACCGACGCCATAAGCGAGCTCAGTCACCTCGGCCTCGTTCAGGAGAGCACCGTCGATGTGCGGGTCCACAGCGGAACCCAGTTCTTCAAGCTGTATGTGATCAACAACGAGGATGCCTTCTTCGGGTACTACCCGATCCGCCCGAACAAGGTGGTTGCGAAGGGGGAGGCCATCGAGATCTACGACCTCGTCGGCAAAGACACGATCCTCTTCCACTACTCGCTTAACGACGGCGACTCATCCAGTGGAGCGCAGCAAGTAGACCAGGCCCGCATGTGGTTCGACAGCGTGTGGGAAACGATTGGAAGGGACGCCAATGCCGACGCCAGCTGACTCGCTAGGCGCTGTACTCGGCGCGTCGAAAGCGATTCTCTTCGACTTCGACGGGCCCGTGTGTGACGTGTTCCACGGCGTTCCGGCGCCTGCTATTGCCGACGAACTAGGCTCCCTTGTCTCTGTGTTGGCGCCCGTGCTTGCGGCCCCTGCACTGGCTACGGACGACCCGATGGAAGTTCACCGCCTCTCACGAGAGGGGGGGAGCACAGTCCTGGCAGCGGTGGAGGCAGCCCTTACCGCAGCAGAGATCCGGGCAGTAAAGGCATCCGGGGGTCCGACGGCTGGCGCCGTCGAGGCTATGCAGGCAGCGCGCGAGGCAGGCCAGCATGTGGCAATCGTGAGCAACAACTCAGCCGAGTGCATCCGGGAGTATCTGACCGTGCGAGGGTTGGCGGTGTTTGTGGACGTAGTCATTGGACGCTCGCCGCTGCGGCCTGACCTCATGAAGCCTTCCCCTCATCCGCTGCTGACCGCCGCCTCAGCCTTTGGGGTGGCACCCCACTTGACAGTGCTCGTGGGTGACTCCATCACGGACATCGAGGCTGCGAACGCAGCTGGGGCGCGGAGTGTCGGGTACGCGAACAAGCCCCACAAGCGAGCGTCTTTGAAAGATGCAGGTGCAGACGCTGTGGTGCTCGGGATGAGGGAGATCGCCGACGCTCTCGGAAGCCGCTAGGCAGCAGGGCCGTTGGGTGCCCGCTACCGACTAACGAGCCTGACTGATGGTGTGCCATCCCACAGATTCTTACTCCCGACGCGGGTCAACGATCCTGACTGTCTCTCTCCGAATTCATGCCGCCATCGTGATTCGATACGTCGATCAATATCCGGAAGGGTCAGATTAGGCGAGCTGGCCTCAATAGACCGAGGAGCAGTCTCGGGGCTGATGCTGCAGATTAAGCAAGATGAGTCAGAAATCTAATTGGTGGAACGCGCCTGCCTGGCTTGCTGCAGCAGAAGTAGGTCTCTTTCTCCGTTAGCCCCTAGGGCCTTAAAACACTCCAGCAATGGTTCGATTGGATTCGCGCTACGCTCGATCTCCTTGATTAGTCTGTCTGCAAGCTGCCCTTGGCCCGCGTCGCGCAACCCGGATAGAAGGCCCGGTATCTTATTTGCTGCCCTGTCCGCCGCGATGCTGCCAATTATGATTTGCTGATGCTCTGGAGTCAAAGAGCCGATCAACTCGGTAAGTTCGAAATGCTCTTTGCGCTGGGCAACGGCTTTGAAGACGATGCGGATTGGCTCCCCGGATGGAATCTCTGAGAGTCTATCGATCATTTTTAGGATGTCGCGCAGGCTGGCATTCCAGGTGAACCAAACGAGGATGTCTTCTGTCAGCGCCCTATCGTCGATTGTCCTGAAATCCCAGCCCAGATCCCTCATGAGGCCAAACGCCTCATCTGGTCCGCGATTTGCGAAATGCACGCAGATCTGCGAGCTTAAGTCGCGTTCGTGCCTGTTCCTGAGCTCTCGGATGAGTTCGGCCACGCCGGTCTGGGGGTAGTTCCGTCCGATGGCTCTAGCCAGCATGCGCATTTCAACGTCCGTTCTCCGAGTCGACTGGCTGAGCAGGGCTATTGCGAGCTCTGGTGGAGAAAGTGTTAGTTCTGCCGCGTCCGATCCAGTGAAATCGGTTGTCTGATTTCTCCGCGTCAAGCGATCTAGCTCTCGCTGCAGACTCTCGGCTCTAGAGTTCGCTTCGGCCGCCTCTTGTAGTGCATTGTTCAGGGTTTCTACGTCGCGGAATTCGTTTCCCGATTCGGCGGCTATTTCGGCGCTTTCCAGTTGGCTTTCAAGCGTGTTGCATCGCTCTTGGGCGGATTGAGCGATTTCCCTTGCGCGCGCTAGCTCTTCCTGCAGATTGTCGATTTCTTGCCGCAGGCGCAAAATCTCGTCCTGCGCGCTCTCGTTTTTGGATTCGAGCCGCTGAAGTGCCGACTGTCGGTGTGCCTCTGCCCCCTCCAGCTCGCGCAAGCAGACCTCTAGTTCAGCGATGCGGTGTTGCCGAGCTTGCAACGCTTCGAGGAGGGCCTGTTCCCTGATTTCGGCCCGGCGGTGGCTTCGGTCCGCCTCTTCGAGCTGGTCCTGGAGGTTCTGTACCTCGTAGCGGCTCATGTTGCTGACCCGCAACGCTGCCCGATGGAGCTCACGCGTGTGGTTAACGACTTCGCCGAGGAGGGGCACCTGCCGCACCACCCCTACCTCTGTGAGCAGGCCGTGAATGAAGGGCCACGGCGGGATGCGGGTGCCGTTTAGGTAGCGGGATACCGTACCGGGGTCGCTGTGGCAGCGGGTTGCATAGCGTCGTACCGAAACCTGCAAGGGGCGGAATAGATCGCGGAGATGTTGAGCTAGGGCTCGCGCCTCTGGTGATATTTCGTCGCTGATCTGCTGCAGCTCGGAGTTCAACTGCTGCCCCCTCCGTGGTGCGGGTGTGAACTGTTGCAAGTATCGGCAACGCGTGACAGTAGCGGCAACACCCCATCGAGCGGCGAATCTCAACGAGCGAGCCCAACTCACATGAGCCAGGCCTACTTGAGGAGTCGTTAGAACATGCCTACGAGTGATGGAGAGCCCCAGACGCCGGACGAGACCCCCACCGCTGTCGTGTTGTTGAGTTTGATCGGCGAGTTGGTGTCTGACGACACCACCGAAGCGTCGGCGTTCTGTCTTCTCCTCGCGCTCGCCCTCCTGCTCCTGCGTCACCAGCGACGATGACTCATAGTCGATGTCAACCGGCTGACATCAGCGTCTGACATCAACGTCAGCAGACGCCGGCGTACTCGGACGCCCAGCTCGATCCCTCATCCGAGGCGTAGCAGCCACGGATCGGCTCTTCTGCAGGCTTCAAGCGAGGACCGCACCCGCCTACGGATCAGAAGGTTGCAGGTTCGAATCCTGCCGAGTGCACAGCGACCAGAAGCCCCCCGGGATCATCCCGGGGGGCTTCTGGCGTCAACGGGTGACGTCACGCCCCCCGGCTCCTTCAGGCGGAGGAACAGAGCATGACCGTCCACACCGCGGTCCCGCGGACCGGCGCAGCCCCCGCCGTTCCCGAGCGCGTCTGGTACGCGTCCTACGGCTCCAACATGCACATGGACCGGCTGGCCGCCTACCTCGCGGGCGGTACTCCGCCCGGTGCGACGCGCAGCTATCCGGGGTGCCGGGACCACCGGGCCCCGGAACGGTCGATCGCCGTCGAGCTCCAGGGCCGCCTGTACTTCGCCACCGAGTCCCCGGTGTGGGCCGGGGGCCGGGCGTTCTACGACCCGACGGCACCCGGCCGGACGAGGGCGCGCGCCCACCTGGTGACCGTCGGCCAGATGTCGGACATCGCCGCGCAGGAGATGTACCGGGAGCCGGGGGCCGATCTGGATCTTGCCGGGGTCCTGCGGAAGGGGCGCGACGAGTTGGGCCCGGGCCGGTACGAGACCCTGATCTGCCCGGGGACGATCGAGGGCGTCCCCGTGCTGACGTTCACCGCCCCGTGGGCCCTCGGCGACGTCGAGCCCTTCATGCCGTCCGCCGCGTACCTGCGGTACCTGGCCGGCGGTCTGCTGGAGTCGGGGCCCTGGGAGGAGGGCGACATCGCCGACTACCTGTGCGCCTGCCCCGGTGCGGCCGGCAACTGGACCCCGGCGCAGGTGTTGGAGCTGCTCGCGGCACCTCGGCCGCGCGGCGGCCGGACCTGATCGGAGAGGGTCGGCAGGGCGCGGGGATCTCCGGGGGATCTCCGGGTGGAGGTCGCCCTGGTGGACGAGGGCGGGTGCGAGCGGGCTGGCTAGCCTGGGGAGATCGTTGAGGTCTTCGAAGGGGGAGTTCCATGGGTCTGTTCGGGAACGCGCACACCACCGATCCGGTGTCGGCGCAGCGGGACTACGCGAAGCTGCTGGGCCAGGGGGAGCAGGTCCACGCCGCGTACCTGCTGATCCGCGACACCATCCTGTTCACCGACCGGCGGCTGGTGCTCGTCGACAAGCAGGGGATCACGGGCAAGAAGGTGGAGTACCACTCCATCCCGTACCGGAGCATCACGCACTTCTCGGTGGAGACCGCCGGGCACTTCGATCTCGATGCCGAGCTGAAGATCTGGATATCGGGCAGCGCGACCCCGACGGTGGAGAAGACCTTCACCAAGGGCGTCAACATCTACGAGGTGCAGGCGATCCTGACGCAGTTCGTCGCCCGGTAGGCCGCCGTCCGCCGTCCGCCGCACCCCCCGCCCCCGGTCGACACGGTGAGTGGGCGGCGGGAGGATGGAAGGGCCGATTGAGGTCACCCAGGCCGCCGCCGGCTGGCGGCGGCCGTCCGGAGATGCGGGGCCGGGACAACGGCCCGCCCCTCAGGGGTCTGCTCGACGGACCGGCCCTGTTCGGGGCCCCGGGCCGCGCCGCGCCCAGGCGCGGCTGCCGTCCCAGGGGCGTTCCCCGTCCTGCCCGGTCCGTGCCGCGGCCCCGCGCGAGGTTGCCCGTCGGCTCCAGGACGGGAGAAGGAACCATGAACCGACGTATCGCCCGGGCCGCGCTCATGCCTGTGATCGTGTCGTCCCTGGCGCTGGGCTCGGCGGCGCTCCTGACGGGACCGGCCCAGGCCGCGGCGCCCGCCGCTTCGTGCAGCGTGACGAAGAACCCCGAGAACGCGCAGGACCTCGTCGTCACGGCCCGGGGACTGAAGCCGGGAGAAGAGGTGACGTTCAAGAGCACGCAGGACTCGCTCACCGTGACCGTCGAGGCCGACGGCACGGCCGTCGTGCACGCCGTCCCGCAGGAACTCCCGGTCACCGCGAGGCAGGGCGGCCAGCACAGGGTCTCGTGCGGCTCGGTCAAGCAGGCCGAGGACAAGGACAAGCAGGACCAGTTCAACAAGGGCTTCCGGCAGGGAAAGGCCGACACCAAGGCGGACTGCAAGAAGGAAGCGCCGCTGCAGGGCGTCGCCCCGCTGGACCCGGACTACGAGAGGGGCTACAACGCGGGCGCCGAAGCCGCGCTGGCGCAGTTCTGCAAGTGAGCACGGCGCAGTTCCGCACATGAGCCGACGGAGCGTCAGGCCGCACGGGCCCGGCCTCTTGCCGAATCGTGTTCGGCACGGCAGCGGGATCGCAGGATCAGGTACCGTCCTCGCAAGCCCCACGGGCAGCCGAGAGCCCGACGGGCACCTGAGAGGAAGATCGCGTGGACGATATCGACCGGGCGCTCGTCCTGCGCCTCCAGCAGGACGCGGGCCAGTCCTACGCCTCCCTCGGCACCGCCGTCGGCCTCTCCGCCGGCGCCACCCACGAGCGCGTACGGAAACTGCGCGAGCGCGGGGTCATCCGGCGGACCACGGTCGACGTGGACCCGGCCGCCGTCGGGAGCGGGGTGCTCGCCTACGTGATGGTGGACTCCAACGCCTGGATGGGGGACTCGGCCGACGCCTTCGCCGCCATTCCCGAGATCCAGGAGGCGCACATCATCGCCGGCAGCGCATCGGTGCTGGTGAAGGTCCGCTCGGCGACGACCGAGCAGCTCCAGGACGTGCTGCGCCGCCTCTACGCCATCGACGGCGTCAGCGGAACGCAGGCCACCGTCGTCCTGGAGACCTTCTTCGAACGGCCCTTGCCGCTGTGACCTGGTGGTGCACCGGGATCCGGTGGAAGGACGGCCACCCGTGCATCGGCTGGTACGGACCCGGCGGCGCGGAGCGCTCCAGCGTGCTCGCCTACGGGCGGGACCTGGCCTTCGCCGCCCGGGGCGAGCGGCACTGCCTGGGCGTGCGGCGCGCCGGGAAGCTGACCCCGTGCCCCACGGGCCGGCCCGTCCCCGGGCGGACCGGGAGCGCCCAGTGCCCCGAGTGCGCCCGGCTGGACCGGTCCTTCTCGGTGGCCGCCGACACCAACGCCGCCGACCCGCGCACCTACCGGGTGTACCTGGCGTGGTTCGGGCCCGGCCTGGTCAAGGTCGGCATCACCGCCGAGGAGCGCGGCCCGGCCCGGCTGCTGGAGCAGGGGGCGGTGACCTGGGCCTGGCTGGGGCGCGGCCCGCTGATGGCCGCCCGGCGCACCGAGGAGCTGCTGCGGGCCGCCCTCGGGGTGCCCGACCGGATCGCGTACGCCCGCAAGCGTGCGGTACGGGCCCACCTGCCGCCGCAGCCGGAGCGGGCCCGGGAGGTCGCCGAACTGCACGCCCGCGCCGCGGCGCTGCCGGGCTGGCCGGAGTCGCTGGAGCGGATCGGCTGCGAAGTCGCGGACCACGCGGTGCCGTTCGGCCTCGGCGGGCTGCCCGAAGCGGCGCGGGTGATCACGGAGATGGTGCCCGGCGGGGTCGTGGCGGGGGTGCTGGCGGGCGCGGCCGGGCCCGATCTGCACTTCGCGGACGGGCTGGTGGTGGACACCCGGCTGCTGGCCGGGTGGGAGCTGGCCGCACCGGGCGCCGACGACGGCGCGCGGGTGCCGGTGGCCGGGATCGCGGCTCCTGCCGACGCCGGGCAGGACGGTCTGTTCTGACCTGCGCCGACGGGACGGCCCAGGTCAAAACTTGGATCCCTTTGGCCTCCCGGGCCACTTTCCGGTGGACATGCCCGGGGCCCGCCGCAGAGGGTGGTGGGCATGAGCATCCAGCCCGTACCGGCGTTCGAACCGCCGTATCTGATGGCCGTTTTCAGCAATGTCCGCACCTCTGACGAGACCGGTTATCCGGAGACGAACGCCCGGATGAACGAGATCGTCCAGGCCAACCCCGGCTTCCTCGGCTACGAATTCGCGCGCACCCCGGGCGGTCTCGGCATCACCGTCGCCTACTTCCGCGACCAGGAGTCCCTGACCGCCTGGCGGGAGGACCTGGAGCACCAGGCGGCCATGAAGCAGGGCCGCGCCGACTGGTACGAGAGCTACACCCTGCACGTCGCGACGGTCGAACGGAGCCACGGCTTTGTCCGCGGCGGCCGCTGACACGACGGCGGAGGCCGTCCGCGCCTTCCGGGAGCGGCTCGGGCTGCCCGCACTGGTCGACGTGCACACGCACTTCATGCCCGAGCGGGTCCTGGCGAAGGTGTGGGACTACTTCGACGGATTCGGCCCGCTGACCGGTGTGGAGTGGCCCATCACCTACCGGCACGAGGAGGAGCAGCGGGTCGCGCTGCTGCGGGAGTTCGGCGTCCGGGCCTTCACCGCGATGCTGTACCCGCACAAGCCCGCGATGGCCGCCTGGCTCAACTCCTGGGCCGTCGGCTTCGCCGCCCGGACCCCCGACTGCCTGCACACCGCGACCTTCTTCCCGGAGGAGGGCGTGGCCGCGTACACCGCCCAGGCCGTCGAAGCCGGGGCCCGCGTCTTCAAGGCGCACCTCCAGGTCGGCGGGTACGACCCCAACGACGACCGGCTGGACCCGGTCTGGGGGCTGCTGTCCGAGGCCGCGATCCCCATCGTGATCCACTGCGGTTCGGGGCCCGTCCCGGGCAAGCACACCGGGCCCGAACCGATCGCCCGGCTGCTGGCCCGGCACCCCCGGCTGCGGCTGGTCATCGCGCACATGGGGATGCCCGAGTACACCGACTTCCTCGACCTGGCCGACCGCCACCCCGAGGTCCGGCTGGACACCACCATGGCCTTCACCGACTTCGCCGAGCAGATCAGCGGCTTTCCTCCCGGGGAACTCGGGCGGCTCGCCGACCTCGGGGACCGCATCCTGCTGGGCACCGACTTCCCCAACATCCCCTACCCCTACGAGCACCAGCTGGCCGCCCTGGAACGGCTCGGGCTCGGGGACGACTGGCTGCGCGCCGTCTGCCACGACAACGCCGCCCGGCTGTTCCGACTGGCCTGAGCCGCCCACTCCGGTTTCTCAGGAAATTCACAGGTAGGCGCAAGAACGCTCTCAGAGGCCCGGGCCAGCGTGTACGCATGACTGCGACGACCACCTCCCACGCGTCCACGTCCACCGGCGGCCACACGGCCCTCGTCCGGCCCGATGGCGGCCCCTGCCGGGTGCTCGTGGTCGACGACGAGGCCGCGCTCTCCGAGCTCCTGTCCATGGCCCTGCGCTACGAGGGCTGCGAGGTCCGCAGCGCCGGGGACGGGGCCGGCGCGGTCCGCGCGGCCCGGGAGTTCCGCCCCGACGTGGTGCTCCTCGACATCATGCTCCCGGACATGGACGGGCTGGCCGTGCTGGGCCGGCTCCGCCGGGAGCTCCCGCAGGTACCGGTGCTGTTCCTGACCGCCAAGGACTCCGTCGAGGACCGCATCGCGGGCCTGACGGCGGGCGGCGACGACTACGTCACCAAGCCGTTCAGCCTGGAGGAGGTCGTGGCCCGGCTGCGCGGCCTCGTCCGCCGCTCGGGCGCGGCGCAGGCCGCACGCGGCGGCTCGGTCCTGGCCGTGGGGGATCTGCGGCTCGACGAGGACAGCCACGAGGTCACCCGGGGCGGCCAGGAGGTCCACCTGACCGCCACCGAGTTCGAGCTGCTGCGCTACCTGATGCGCAATCCGCGCCGGGTGCTGAGCAAGGCGCAGATCCTGGACCGGGTGTGGTCGTACGACTTCGGGGGCCAGGCCAACGTCGTCGAGCTGTACATCTCCTACCTGCGCCGGAAGCTGGAGAGCGGGCCCGGCTGGCCCCCGATGATCCACACCCGGCGCGGCGCCGGCTACCTGATCAAGCCGGCCGACTAGTGCCCGTACGGCTCCCCGCGCGCCCACTGCCGCGCCCGCGCCGCTCCCGCCGGCCCTGGTCGCTGCGGACCCGGCTCGTCCTGTCGGCGGTCGCGCTGATCGCGGTCGTCGGCGCCGCCATCGGGGCCGTCACCACCCTCGCGCTGCGCTCCAACCTGGTCGACAAACTCGACGACCAGCTCCGGGTCTCCGTGGACATGGCCACCCGCCCTCCCGGCGCCGGAAAGGCCACGCGGGAGAACAGCCTGAACTTCGTACTGGCACCGGGCAGCCCGCTGGGCGCAGCCGGGATCCGGCTCGACTCCGAGGGCAAGGTCGTCGGCACCGGCCGCAGCGCGGCCGTCGGCGGGCCCGACCTCGACCACCGCCAGCCGCTCACCGAGGCGCAGGCGACGGCCCTGGCGCAGGCCGCCCGCAAGGCCGCACAGCGACCCACCGCTCCGATGGACGTGGAACTGCCGGAACTCGGCGGCTACCGGGTGCTGACCGCCGCCGACGGAAGCCTGGTGCTCGGCTTCCCCCTCAGCGACGTCGACTCGACCGTCCACACCCTGATCGCGGTGGAGGTCTTCGTCACCGTGGCCGGGCTGATCGCCGCCTCCCTCGCCGGGCAGGCCCTGGTCGGCGTGGCCCTGCGGCCCCTGCACCGGGTCGCCGCCACCGCCACCCGGGTCTCGGAACTCCCCCTGCACAGCGGCGAACCCGCCCTCCACGAGCGGGTACCCGAAGCGGAGGCGGACCCCCGCACCGAAGTCGGGCAGGTCGGCGCGGCGCTCAACCGGATGCTGGGCCACGTCTCCTCCGCCCTCACGGCCCGGCAGCAGAGCGAGATGCGGGTCCGCCAGTTCGTCGCCGACGCCAGCCACGAACTGCGCACCCCGTTGGCCTCCATCCGCGGCTACGCCGAACTCACCCGGCGCGGCCACGAGAAGCCCGGCCCCGACACCCGGCACGCCCTGGGCCGGATCGAGTCCGAGGCCACCCGGATGACCGGCCTGGTCGAGGATCTGCTGCTGCTGGCCCGGCTGGACGCGGGCCGGCCGCTGTCCACCGGAGCCACCGACACCGATCTGGCCCCGCTGGTCGTCGACGCCGTCAGCGACGCCCGGGCAGCCGGGCCCGAGCACCACTGGCGGCTGCGCCTGCCGGACGAGCCCGCGCCGATCCGCGCCGATCCGGCCCGGATCCAGCAGGTCCTGGTGAACCTCCTCGCCAACGCCCGCACCCACACCCCGCCCGGCACCACCGTCACCGCCGATGTTTCACGTGAAACATCGGCCGTCCGGCTGCGGATCGAGGACGACGGACCCGGGATCCCGCCCGAGCTGCTCCCCCACGTCTTCGAGCGGTTCGCGCGCGGTGACGCCTCCCGCTCCCGGGCGGCGGGCTCCACCGGTCTCGGGCTCGCCATCGTCCAGGCCGTGGTCTCGGCACACGGCGGGCAGGTCGACGTACAGAGCCGGCCGGGCCGCACCCGCTTCGAGGTACGGCTGCCCCTCACCGCGGCCGCGGACTCACAGACGGGGCACAGGCTCACCACACAGCGGTGACAGCCCGCCCCGCGAGGGTCTTCGTATGCCAACCGACGCCTCTCCCGGTCCCGGCGCCCTCCCGGCCCGGGCGCCCCTCGCGCCCGTGCCCGGTGTGCCCGTACTCGACGTGGTGATACCGGTGTTCAACGAGGAGAAGGACCTCGGCCCGTGCGTGCGCCGGCTGCACGAGCACCTCACCCGCACGTTCCCCTACCCCTTCCGCATCACCGTCGCCGACAACGCGAGCACCGACCGGACCCCCGAGGTCGCGGCCGCCCTCGCCGCCACCGTCGACGGCGTACGCAGCACCCGCCTGGAGGAGAAGGGCCGGGGCCGCGCGCTGCGCACCGTCTGGTCCAGCTCCGAGGCACCCGTCCTCGCGTACATGGACGTCGACCTCTCCACCGACCTCAACGCACTGCTGCCGCTGGTCGCCCCGCTGATCTCCGGCCACTCCGACCTCGCCATCGGCACCCGCCTCGCCCGTTCCTCGCGCGTGGTGCGCGGCGCGAAGCGGGAGTTCGTCTCCCGCGCCTACAACCTGCTGCTCCGCTCCTCCCTCGCCGCCCGCTTCAGCGACGCCCAGTGCGGGTTCAAGGCCATCCGGCGGGAGGTCGCGGAGCGGCTGCTGCCGCTGGTGGAGGACTCCGGCTGGTTCTTCGACACGGAACTGCTGGTGCTCGCCGAGCGGGCCGGGCTGCGGATCCACGAAGTGCCCGTGGACTGGGTGGACGACCCCGACTCCACCGTCCACATCGCCCGCACCGCCGCCGAGGACCTCAGAGGCGTCTGGCGGGTGGGCCGGGCGCTGGCCGTCGGCGCGCTGCCGCTCGACCGGCTCGGCCGCCCCTTCGGGGACGATCCGCGCGACCGCACCGCCCTGCCCGGGGTGCCGCGCGGGCTGACCCGCCAGCTCCTCGGCTTCTGCGCCGTCGGACTGCTGAGCACCCTGCTCTACCTGCTGCTGTACTCCGCCTTCCGGTCGGCGGCCGGGCCCCAGAGCGCCAACGCGGCCGCGCTGCTGCTGTCGGCCGTGGCCAACACCGCCGCCAACCGCCGGCTCACCTTCGGGGTGCGCGGCCGGGCCCGCGTGGTGCGCCACCAGGCGCAGGGGCTGGTCGTGTTCGGCATCGGGCTGGCGCTGACCAGCGGCTCGCTGGCCGCCCTCGGCGCGGCCAGCGCCCGCCCCGCCCACAGCACCGAACTCGCCGTGCTGATCACCGCCAACCTCGCCGCCACCGTGCTGCGTTTCCTGCTCTTCCGCGCCTGGGTCTTCCCCGAGCGGCGCGCCGTACCCGCGAAGGACGAGACCCGATGACCACGGCCGCAGTCCCCCTGTTCCCGCCCACCCCACCGGCGCCGCCGGCCGCGGCCGCGGCCGTGGCGGACCGGCCCCGCTGGGAGCGTCCCGCGTACGCGGTCCTGCTGCTGGCCACCGGCCTCCTGCTGCTGTGGGACCTGGGCAGCTCCGGCTACGCCAACTCCTTCTACTCCGCGGCCGTCCAGGCCGGTTCCGAGAGCTGGAAGGCCTTCTTCTTCGGCTCCTCCGACGCCGGGAACTCCATCACCGTCGACAAGCCCCCGGCCGCCCTGTGGCCGATGGCACTGTCCGTCCGGCTCTTCGGGCTCGGCGGCTGGCAGATCCTCGTCCCCCAGGCCCTGATGGGCGTGGGCACCGCCGCCGTCCTCCACGCCGCCGTACGCCGCCAGTTCGGACCCGTGGCCGCCCTGCTCAGCGGCGCCGCCTTCGCGCTGACGCCCGTCGCCGCGCTCATGTTCCGCTTCAACAACCCCGACGCGCTGCTCACCCTTCTGCTCACCGTCACGGTCCACTGCGTGCTGCGCGCCCTCGACGGGGCGCGCACCAAGTGGCTGGTCTGGGCGGGTGTCGCGGTCGGGTTCGCCTTCCTGACCAAGACCCTCCAGGCCTTCGTCATCCTGCCGCCGCTCGCCCTGCTGTACGCGGTCTGCGCACCGACGCGGCTGCGCAGGAGGCTGGGCCAGCTGCTGCTCGCCGGGCTGGCGATGGTGGTGGCCGGCGGCTGGTGGGTGGCCGTCGTGGAGCTGTGGCCGGCCGCGTCCCGCCCGTACATCGGCGGCTCGCAGAACAACTCCTTCCTGGAGCTGACCCTGGGCTACAACGGCCTCGGCCGGATCAACGGCAACGAGACCGGCAGCGTCGGCGGGGGCGCACGCCCCGGCGGAGGCGGGGGCGGAGGCTGGGGCGAGACCGGGATCGACCGGCTTTTCTCGGCCAACATCGGCGGGCAGATCTCCTGGCTGCTGCCGGCCGCCCTGGTCTTCCTCGTGGCCGGCCTGGTGATCACCTGGCGGGCCCGCCGGACCACCGACTCGCTGGAGAGCACGGCCCGCGCGGCGTTCCTGGCCTGGGGCGGCTCACTGCTGATCACCGCGCTGGTCTTCAGCTACATGCAGGGCATCTTCCACGAGTACTACACCGTCGCACTGGCCCCCTTCGTGGCCGCCTTGGTCGGCATGGGCGTCGCGGTGCTGTGGGAGGAGCGGGGCAGCCGCGCCGCCTCCCTCACCCTCGCCGGGACGCTCGCGCTCACCGCGTACTGGGCCTTCGTGCTCCTCGGCCGCGCCGAGGGCTACCTGCCGTGGCTGCGCTGGACCGTACTGGCGGCCGGACTCGGATCGGCGGCCCTGCTGCCGTTCGCCACGCGGCTGGGCCGCCGGGCGCTGCTCGCGGTGGCCGGGGTCGGGCTCGGCGCGGCGCTGGCCGGGCCCCTGGCGTACTGCCTGACCACCGTGAACACCCCGCACACGGGCTCCATCGTGACGGCCGGTCCGGCGGTAGCGGGGGGACGCGGCCCGGGCGGTCAGGGCATGCGGGCGTTCTACGCTCCGGGCGGGGCCGGCCAGCCGGGCCCGCAGGGCGGCGCCCCGCAGGGCCGGCAGGGCATGATGCCGGGCGGCGGCGGCCGGGCGCAGGCGGGCCAGGCCCCGGGCGGTCAGGCCCCGGTCGGCGGCCCGGCCGGCGGCGGACAGGTCCCCGGAGGCCGGGCCGGACAGCCCGAGCGGCTTCGCAACGGCCCGGGCGGTGGCGGACCCGGCGGACTGCTGAACGGTACGAAGGCGAGCGCCGAGGCCCGGGCCGCCCTGCGCGCCGACGCGGGGCGGTACACCTGGGCGGCGGCCGCCATCGGCTCGCAGAACGCGGCCAGTTACCAGCTGGCCTCGGGCGCGGCGGTGATGCCGGTCGGAGGCTTCAACGGCAGCGACCCCTCGCCGACCCTGGAGCAGTTCAAGGCGTACGTGAAGGCCGGGAAGATCCACTGGTTCATCGGCCAGGGCGGCGCCGAGGGCGGGGCCACGGGCGGCGGCACGGGCGAGACACCGGCAACGAACCGCGCGGCCGGCGGCCCCGGCGGCGGAGGCGGCGCGGGTGGTCCCGGCGGCGGCACGAGCAGCGCCATCGAGAGCTGGGTGAAGGCCAACTTCAAGGCGGGCACGGTCGGCGGAGCCACCTTCTACGACCTGACCACCCCGGTATCCGGCAGCACCGGCACGTCCTGATCCGACCGGAACCCCAGAGGCACCCCCTAGCATCAAGAGGGCGGACCGGGCATTCCGGGCTGATCCACCTGTCGTGAGGAGGGTGCCTCCATGGTGACCGAGGCCGATCCCGGCGAGACCCGGACCAGCGTGTGGCTGGCCGCCAGGCCCGCCGCCCCCGCCAGACGCCGCAGCGAGGCGCCCTCCGGGCTCGACCGGGACCGGATCACCGCCGCCACCGTGCGGCTGCTCGACGCCGAGGGGCTGGCCCGGTTCTCGATGCGCCGGCTCGCCGCCGAACTCGGGGTCACCGCGATGTCCCTGTACTGGTACGTCGACACCAAGCACGATCTGCTGGAACTCGCCCTGGACACGGTCCTGGGCGAGCAGCCCCTGCCCGCCGGATCGGAGCCCGGCGGCTGGCCCGCCGGGCTGCGGGTGCTGGCCGGCGGCTACCGGCGGCTGCTGGCGGAACACCCGTGGGTGGCTCCGCTGACCGCCGCCTACCCGAACATCGGGCCGCACGCCCGGGCCTTCGACGCCGCCCTGCAGCGCCTGCTCGACGCCACCGGGCTGGCGGACGGCTGCCGGGCGGGCGCGCACCTGGCCGTCTCGCAGTTCCTGCACGGGTGCGGAGGCACGGTCCGGCGGGCGTCCGAACGGGACTTCGGCCATGCCCTCGACGTCCTCATCGCGGGCATCGAAGCCAAGTCGGCGAAGCCGCCCGGGGCCTGAGCCCCGCACCCAAGGCCCCGCACCCAAGGCCCCGCGCCCGACCCCCGTACAACGCGGGGTCAGACCTGGGCCGAAGCGTCGGCCGGGGCCTTGGGGGCAGGGGAGTCGGCGGCCGTCGCGCCCTCCCCGGCCGTCGGGGCGGGGGCGGCCGGCTTCGACTTCAGCGCGACCTCCTTGATGAAGACCACCAGCAGCAGGGAGAGCAGCGCGAACGGGGCCGCGTACAGGAAGACGTCGCCGACGCCGTGTCCGTACGCGGACTCGATCACCGTGCGGATCGGCGCGGGCAGCTTGTCGAGGTCGGGGATCCCGCCCCCGGCGGCGCCGCCGGGGCTCATCGCCGCGGCCTTCGGCCCGAGTGCGGCCAGCCCGTCCTGGACGTAGTGCGTGACCCGGTTGGCCATGACCGCGCCGAGCGCCGAGACGCCCATGGCGCCGCCGAGCGAGCGGAAGAACGTGACGACGGAGCTGGCCGAGCCCAGGTCCTCGGGGGCCACCTGGTTCTGGGTGGCGAGGACCAGGTTCTGCATCATCATGCCGAGACCGAGGCCGGTCAGCGCCATGTGGATCGCGATCTGCCAGTACGGGGTGTCGTACCGCAGGGTGCCCAGCAGGCCGAGGCCGGCGGTCAGGAGGACGCCGCCGGAGACGAGCCAGGCCTTCCACTTTCCGGTCCGGGTGATCACCGCACCGGAAAGGGTGGAGGAGACGAAGAGCCCGCCGATCATCGGAATCGTCAGGATTCCGGACATCGTGGGGGACTCGCCCCGGGCCAGCTGGAAGAACTGGCTGAAAAAGACCGTGCCCGAGAACATCGCGATGCCGACGAACAGGGAGGCGGCCGAGGCGAGGGTGATGGTCTTGTTGCGGAACAGCCGCAGCGGGATGATCGGCTCGCTCGCGCGGGACTCGACGAGGACGAAGAGCAGGCCGAGCACCAGCGCGCCGCCGGTCATCGCCAGCGTGGTCCAGGAGATCCAGTCGTACGAGTCACCGGCCTGGGTGACCCAGATCAGCAGCAGCGACACCGCGCCGCTGATCAGGAAGGCGCCCAGCCAGTCGACCTTGACGTCGCGCCGGACCACCGGGAGGTGCAGGGTGCGCTGGAGGACGATCAGGGCGATGACCGCGAAGGGCACGCCGACGTAGAAGCACCAGCGCCAGCCGAGCCAGTCGGTGTCGGTGATGACGCCGCCGAGCAGCGGGCCGCCGACGGTGGCGACGGCGAAGACCGCGCCGAGGTAGCCGCTGTAGCGGCCGCGCTCGCGCGGGGAGATCATCGCGGCCATCACGATCTGCGCGAGGGCGGACAGGCCGCCGACGCCGATGCCCTGGACGACGCGGCAGGCGATGAGCGTGCCGGTGTTCTGGGACAGGCCCGCGACCACGGAGCCGAGTACGTAGATCACCAGGGATATCTGGACCAGCAGCTTCTTGCTGAAGAGGTCGGACAGCTTGCCCCAGAGCGGGGTCGCGGCCGTCATCGACAGCAGGGCGGCGGTGACGACCCAGGTGTAGGAGGACTGGGTGCCGCCGAGGTCGCTGATGATCTGGGGCAGCGCGTTGGAGACGATCGTGGAGGACAGGATCGCCACGAACATGCCGAGCATCAGCCCGGACAGCGCCTTCATGATCTGCGGGTGTGTCATGGGTGCGGCGTCGGACGTGGTCTCCGGCCGGCCGTCTCCCCGCACACCGGTGGGTGTGGTCGTCGCCATGTGTTTCCTTAGTGCCAGAAGCTCGATCGGAGTCGGGCCAGCAGCGTGTTGAGTACGTCGATGTCCTCGGCCGGCCAGTCGGCCAGGGCCTTCTCCAGTGCGCCGCTGTAGCGGGCGCGGAGTTCGCCGAGCAGGGCGCGGCCGGCCGGGGTGAGGCGCAGGATCCGGCAGCGGCCGTCTCCCGGGTCGGGTTCGCGTGCGATCCAGCCGCGTTCCGCGACGTGGGCCACGTGGCGACTGCTCACCGAGATGTCTACGGCCATGAGCTCGGCGAGCCGGCTCAGCCGCATCTCCCCGTGCCGGTCGAGGACGGTGAGGACGGCGGCGGCGCCGGCGGGGCAGTCGGGGGGCAGGATCCTGGAGAGGTCCCGCTTGACCGCGCCGATGCCCGTGAGCTGATTGGCCAGCTCCTCGTACCGGGTCGTCGCCGTGATGGTCCGTGTGGTCACCGGACTGGTCACCGGACAGCCCCCATCTTGTTGCTTAGGGCAACCATAGAAGCGGATGGTTGCTACAGGCAAATGAATCCGGGGGGTCCCGCGGTAAAGGAATCGGAAAACCCGCTAGGGTGCGGAGCCATGGCTGCGAACCACAACTCACCCGGTCCCGAGGGCGACTACGACCCCGCGGGCAGCACTCAGATGTTCAGGGCGTTCGTCGAGGAGTCCGCTCCCGCGGCACCCGGGCCGGGAGCCGGCCCCACCGGCGGCCGACGGCAGCAGCGGGTCCAGCGGCAGCAGGCCGGCTCGAAGACCGGGCTGTGGCTCGGTCTGGGCCTGGCGGCGGTGCTGGTGGTCGGCGTGGTGGTCTGGCTGGCGCTGGGATAGCCGCCCGGCACGAAGTCGCCCGGCAGTGCGCCCGCTAGCTCCAGGTCGCGGTGACCTTCCGGGTGTCCACGTGCATGCCCAGCGGCACTCGCCAGGACTCGACGCAGACCGTGTAGGTCTGCGTCTTCGTCGTCCCGCCCGCGATCGGGGCGGGCAGGGGCTGGGTCGTCGTGAGGGTGGCCCAGTCGACGCCGAGGGCGCCGATGATGTGCGTCGCGAAGCTGACCGTGCCCGAACGGGCCGCCGTGGTCCCGGTGTTGGCGAAGGCGACCGTGACCTTCTCGCACCAGCGGTCCGTGGCCGCGGCCCGGGCCGGGGCGCTGAGCACCAGCTTCGCCGGGGTGGCCGGGGCCGGTGGCGGGGTCGGCGCCGGCGCCGGGGCGGTGGTGCCCGGCCCGGTGGGCGGGAGCCCGGGCGTGCCGGTGCTCCCGGGGGCCGTGGTGGTGTGCCCGGGTTCAGGCGGAGTGCCGGGGGCCGGTGCGGAGCCGCCGGGCGCGGTGGCCGTCGGTCCGCCCGGGGCTGGGCCGGCCGGGGTGGAGTCGGCCGGGGCCTGTGGGGCCGCCGCGCTGGGCGACGTACTCGTGGAGGCGGAGGACGGGCCCGTCACCGGCGGGGCGCCGAGCTGCTGGAACTCCACGCGGCCCTGCGGCGGTACGTTCTCCCCCGCGCCCCGCTCCGGGCCGGGGGCGGCCGCGCCCACGGCCACGTAGCCGCCGCGCGCCGGTCCGCCGCAGCCGGTGAGGACCGCGGCGGCGGCCGCGCAGCACAGGGCGAGGGCCGGCACCGTGCGGGTTCCCGTTCGCATCGCGCCAGTGTTCCTGACGCTCCGTCAATTGGGAACCCGGCGGCGCCGGATAATCCGCTACTCGCCGATGAGGCCCACGCGCAGCTGCGCGAGCGTGCGGGTCAGCAGCCGGGAGACGTGCATCTGGGAGATGCCGACCTCCTCGCCGATCTGCGACTGGGTCATGTTGGCGAAGAACCGCAGCATGATGATCTGCCGTTCGCGGGGCGGGAGTTTGGCCAGTAGAGGCTTGAGGGACTCGCGGTACTCGACACCTTCGAGCGCGGTGTCCTCGTATCCGAGCCGGTCCGCGAGCGAGCCCTCGCCGCCCTCGTCCTCCGGGGAGGGCGAGTCGAGCGAGGAGGCGGTGTAGGCGTTGCCGACGGCCAGGCCGTCGACTACGTCCTCCTCCGAGACGCCGAGCACGGCGGCCAGTTCCGGCACGGTCGGGGACCGGTCCAGCTTCTGGGCGAGCTCGTCGCTGGCCTTGGTGAGCGCCAGCCGGAGTTCCTGGAGGCGGCGCGGGACGCGCACGGACCAGGAGGTGTCCCGGAAGAAGCGTTTGATCTCGCCCACGACGGTCGGCATCGCGAAGGTCGGGAACTCGACCCCGCGTTCGCAGTCGAACCGGTCGATCGCCTTGATCAGGCCGATCGTGCCGACCTGGACGATGTCCTCCATCGGCTCGTTGCGGCTGCGGAACCGCGCCGCCGCGTAGCGCACCAGCGGAAGGTTCAGCTCGATCAGGGTGTCGCGTACGTACGCCCGTTCGGGGCTGTCCGCGTCCAGGGCGGCAAGTCGCTGGAAGAGGGAGCGGGAGAGGGTGCGGGTGTCGATGGCTTCCGAGCGGTTGGACACTGCCGGCACTTCACGCTTGACGAGCGTGAGCACCTGTGAGCTGCCCTGGTCTACGGACATGCCACCCCCTTGAGGTCGCGGACGGTCGCGTCTCTGCGCGCCCGTCGGAGGAACGCAGCCTCCACCTGAATACCGGAGGCGGGGCTGCGGCAAACGCGGTTCCAGCAGAATGTCACATGTCGGCAACACGCTGTAGCGCCATGTCGACATGTATCTCCAGCGACAGAGCGGAATGAGCCCGGTCTGTCGGGAAACGCGTCGGGCGATCTCCACCCGTTCCGGTTAAGCCTCGATCCTGTTTGCGGATCGCAGGCGGGCGAAGCTCCGGGCGAGCAGCCGGGACACGTGCATCTGGGATACGCCCAGCTCAGCGCTGATCTGCGACTGGGTCAGATTGTTGTAGTACCGCAGGAGGAGGATCCGCTGCTCGCGCTCGGGCAGTTGTACGAGGAGGTGGCGTACGAGGTCGCGGTGCTCGACGCCGGCCAGCTCGGGGTCCTCGTAGCCGAGGCGGTCCAGCAGTCCGGGCATGCCGTCGCCCTCCTGTGCGGCCTCGAGCGAGGTTGCGTGGTAGCTCCGGCCCGCCTCGATGCAGGACAGCACCTCGTCCTCGGAGATCCGCAGCCGTTCGGCGATCTCGGGGGTGGTGGGGGTGCGGCCGTGCAGGGTGGTGAGGTCCTCGGTGGCCGCGTTGACCTGTACCCACAGCTCGTGGAGGCGGCGCGGGACGTGGACGGTGCGGACGTTGTCGCGGAAGTACCGCTTGATCTCGCCCACGACGGTCGGCATCGCGAAGGTCGGGAACTGCACCCCGCGGTCCGGGTCGAAGCGGTCGATCGCGTTGATGAGCCCGATCGTGCCGACCTGGACCACGTCCTCCATCGGCTCGTTGCGGCTGCGGAAGCGGGCGGCCGCGTACCGGACGAGCGGAAGGTTGGCCTCGATGAGGGCCCCGCGCACCCGGTCGTGCTCGCGGGTGCCCGGCTCCAGCCCCTTCAGCTGCCCGAACAGCACCTGGGTGAGGGCCCGGGTGTCGGCGCCCCGGCTCGGCGGTCTCGGGGCGGCTGGAGGCTCTTGGGGAGGCTGCGCGGGATCCCCCGCGGGGGATCCCGCCGGAGATCCCGCCGGGGGCTCCGCACCGGGTTCCAACGGCGAGTCCTGCTGCGGGGGCACCTGGGCGTCCTGCTGGGTCTGGGCCGCGGCGTGCGGGCCCTGCGGGCCGGGGGCGTGCGGACCCGGGAGGCTCTGTGCGTGCTGGGGCTCCTGGGGGTCCTGCTGGGGTGGCACCTGAGGCGCAGTACTGGCCGGCACGGTCACGCCACCCCTTCAGTCAACTATCCGTCAAAAGCGGTCATAGCATCACAAGAGATGTGCACTGTGTGCAAGCACCGTATATCGCCGTGTTGAGGGCAAGTTGGGCATATGCGGGCATTCAGTTCGAACGGAGATAACGCAAAAGGCCCCCCACCCGTCGGAGTGGGGGGCCGGTAAGTCCGGAATCCGCTTCAGCGTACGGGCTCAGCGCACCAGTTCGGTCATGAACTCGCCGATACCGGAGGCGGCATCCGAGATTCCCTGGAAGCCTATTTGTACGAAATCTGCAGCTTTAACCGGCTGGGTGATGATCACGTAGAGCACGAAGACGACGAGCGCGCCCATGATGATCTTCTTGGTGTCCACGAGCGGTGTCGGCCTCCCCAACCGGTCCTGCTAAGTCGGGTGAGTCTAACCGGTCAACTTTGGACACTCACCTGCCCTTTAAGGACCAATGACCCGGCCGTCCGGGCCCTTTGCCGGACCGCACCGGGGTCCGGGAGGCGCAGGATTGAAGACGAGCCCACCGGTTCTGGCAGGAAATCGGTGGGCGAGGGACAGGACCTCACTGCGGGGTCCGAGCCGCGGGCTTCCCCCCTGACTGCGGCTCGGGCTGGCAGGTTCCGTCCTCGCCGGGGGAAGTGGCTTGTCCCCCCGATGCCACTTCCCCCGTCCCGACGTCGAAGGTCCCGACCCGTGGTCGGGGCCTTCTTCGCGTTCGATACCGTCCGGCCGGGCGTCGGGGCGTTGAAGCGTTCGAATCCGGTGACGGCTATCCGAGGCCGCCCGCCAGGTCCGTGATCGGCTGGACGGGCGCGATCACGGGCGCCAGCTGGTTCGGCAGCTCCATGAGCTGGTTGAGCTGGTTCGCCCCCTCGCTGAGCTTCGCGCCGATCTCCTGCACGGAAGCGGGCGTGGCCCCCTGCGGCATCCCCGGGGCCGCCGTCGGCAGGTCCGGGAGGGTGAGCGGGGCGATCGGCGCGGCGGAGGCGGCGGGTGCGGCGAGGCCCGCGGCGGCCCCCGCGAGGGCGAAGGCGGCGAGCATGCGCTGGGTCTTGGTCATGCCGTGACAACGGCCGAGAGGGCGGCCGGTCACGCGGGTGTCCCCCGGAGAGACGCCGACACCGCCCGGCGGACGAGGCGGTGCGCGAGGCGGCGGACGGGGCCGCGGACCAGGAGCTGAACCTGCCGGGGAACGCCGAGAGCCCCGACCCTTGCGGGGCGGGGCTCTCGATCAGAGCGGTAGCGGTGGGATTTGAACCCACGGATAGCTTGCACCATCACACGCTTTCGAGGCGTGCTCCTTCGGCCGCTCGGACACGCTACCGAGAGAGAGCTTAGCCCAAAGAACGCCGTGCTCTGAAATCCGTATCCGAGCGACCCGCGTCACAGGTCGCGGAAGAAGTCCGTCAGCTGCCGGGCGCACTCCTCCGCGAGCACCCCGCGGATCACCTCCGGCCGGTGGTTGAGCCTGCGGTCCCGTACGAGGTCCCAGAGCGACCCCGCCGCGCCCGCCTTCTCGTCCCCCGCGCCGTAGACGACCCGGGCCACGCGGGACTGCACGAGCGCGCCCGCGCACATCACGCACGGCTCCAGGGTCACCACCAGGGTGCACCCCGGGAGCCGCCATTCCCCGAGCTCGGCGGCGGCCCGGCGCAGCGCCAGTACCTCGGCGTGCGCCGTGGGGTCCCCGGTGGCCTCGCGCTCGTTGTACCCGGTCGCGAGGACCTCTCCCGCCGGGCCGAGCACCACGGCGCCGACCGGCACGTCGCCGGCCGGCACCGCTCGGGCGGCCTCCTGGAGCGCCAGGCGCATGGAGTCCCGCCAGGGGTCCCGTACGGGGTCGGGACCGGGGTGGTGCGTGTCGTGCTCGCCGATCACTAGCGGACGGCCTCCAGGACCTCGGTGGCGCCGAGGGAATCGGCGATCTCCGAGAGTGCGTCCCCGTCCAGGGTCATCAGTTGCTTGTGACTCACCCCGAGGTCGTCCAGCAGCCGGGGGTCGCCGAGCGGACCGGCCGGTACCGGATCCGCGCCGGTTCCGAGCTCGTCGTCCGCGTCGTCGTCCTCGTCCGTGAACGCGGCGATGCGGTCTTCCTCGCCGTCCTCGGTGCCGTCCAGGTCGAGTTCGTCGAGTTCGTCGTCCTCCTCGTCGCTGCCCAGCAGCTCTTTGGTCAGCATCGAGCCGTAGGAGCTGCGGTCGGCGGCGGAGGCGTTCGATACGAAGTACCGAGGGTCCTCCTCGCCGTCCACGCGGACGACGCCGAACCAGGCGTCCTCCTGCTCGATGAGGGCGACCACCGTGTCGTCGTCGACAGCGGCGGAACGGGCGAGATCGATCAGATCACTGAGGGACTCGACGTCGTCGAGTTCCATGTCGCTCGCTTCCCACCCGTCTTCGGTGCGCGCGAGCAGTGCGGCGAAATACACCGTGACTCTCCCACTGGTCATAGGCGTGCCGGTTGGAGGTCCCCCCGGCCGGAGGATGGGGGTGGAACGGTCGTGCTGCTCACCGTTTCGTCCCCCGCCCAATCGGCATCGTGGCAGAAACGGCGGCATTGCGAGAGGTCTTCGGCCGTGTCGCGTCGGGGCGCCGCCGCCGGGCGTCCGGGCCGGAGGGGCCCGTGCCGGGCGCGTCGCGGCCCCCCGGCACCCGTGCCCCGAGCGCCTGTGAACCCGCGCGGTGCCGGGCGCGGCGGGGGCGGTGCGGCGCGGGTCGCCCGGCGGCGCGGGTCACCAACGGAACGTGCGCATGCGCATCTGCTGGCGCATGCGGGCAGCGCGGGCGCGGCGGGGCTGGACGCGGTCGCGGAGCTCGCGGGCTTCGTTCAGGTCGCGCAGGAACTGGGCGCGCCGCGCTCTGCGCTGCGCCGCCGATTCGGGTTCTCCGCTCTCCGCGCTCGGTTCTGCTTCTGGCATGGGCACCACCCCGGCTGCTGGTCCGGTCGTCCTCGCCCCCCGCACCCACCTTCCCCGGCAGGGCCCGGTTGATGCCACCCCCGTGCCAGGTCTTCGCAGCTCAGGCGTCTTCCGTCAGCGTCGGGACCACCGCCACCGGGCCGTGCGCGTGGTGCAGCACCGCGTGCGCCACGGACCCGATCATCAGCGGCCCCACGCTGCGCCGGGGGTGGTGGCGGCCCACCACGACCAGCGCGGCCGACCGGGACGCGGCCACGAGCCGCCCCGCGGCCTCCCCGGGCAGGGCGGCCTGCTCCACCGGCACCCGGGGGAAGCGGACCCGCAAGGGTGCCAGGCGCTCCGTCTGGGACCGCAGCATCTCCCGCTCCGCCGGCACCCCGTCCCCGCCGTCGGCCAGACCCTCCGGCGGGATCACCGCGAAGGGGGTGTCGGCCTCGATCATCGTCGAGGGCGGGACGGCGTACGCGGAGACCACCTGGACGGTGGCCCCCCGCGCGGCGGCCTCCGCGAACGCGAAGGCCAGTACGTCGTCGGGGGTCTCCGAGGCGTGCAGCCCGACCACGACCCGGCCGGCCGAGGGCTCCGAGTCCGCCACCACCGAGCGCCCCGCGTGCGGAACCACCACCACCGGGCAGGTCGCGGTGGAGGCCACGGCCCGGCTGCTGGACCCGAGCAGCAGGGCGGCGAAACCGCCGCGCCCCCGGGACCCCATCACCAGCATCAGGGGCTCCGACTCGCCGGCGACGGCCCGCAGCGCCTCGGGTACGGAGCCCTCCAGGGCCTCGTAGCGGACCTCGTCGGGCAGCTCGGGGGCGGCGGCGAGGATGCGCTCGACGCGCCCGCTCACCGGGTCGGCGTACTCATCCGGTTCGGAGGGGTCGTGCAGGGCGGAGCGGCGCCCCGCGTACAACTGGGCACTGTCCGGCAGCACATGGGCGACCATGAGCCCGGCGCCGCGCAGGAGCGCCGCGGTCCGGGCCCACTCCAGTGCCCTGAGGCTGTGCTCGGATCCGTCGACGGCCGCGATCACCAGTGCGTTGCTCACCAGTCAAGGGTGCTGGGCGGCCGGGCGGGGCGCATCTCCGGGCCCGTGCGCCCCGGGTCGCCGCTTCGGACGCGGAGCGGTCCTCCCACCGCGTAGCCTTTTGGGTGTGGGTCGCACATCGCGGCCGTTTTCGCAGGTCGCAGGTCGAAACCCGGCAGCTGGCGGCAGCTGAGTCTTGGAGGATGCAGTGCGTTTGCAGGTCGTCGATCACCCCTTGGTCGCGCACAAGCTCACCACCCTGCGCGACAAGCGCACCGACTCCCCCACCTTCCGTCGGCTGGCCGACGAGCTGGTGACCCTCCTCGCGTACGAGGCCACGCGCGACGTGCGTACCGAGCAGGCCGACATCGTCACCCCGGTCGGCCCGACCACCGGTGTGAAGCTGTCGTACCCGCGCCCGCTGGTCGTGCCGATCCTGCGCGCCGGTCTCGGCATGCTCGACGGCATGATGCGGCTGCTGCCGACCGCCGAGGTGGGCTTCATGGGCATGGTCCGCAACGAGGAGACCCTGGAGGCCTCCACGTACGCGACGCGCATGCCGGAGGACCTCTCGGGCCGCCAGGTGTACGTGGTCGACCCGATGCTGGCCACCGGCGGCACGCTGGTCGCGGCGATCCAGGAGCTCATCAAGCGCGGCGCCGACGACGTCACCGCCGTGGTGCTGCTGGCCGCGCCCGAGGGCGTCGAGGTCATGGAGCGAGACCTCGCGGGCACGCCGGTGACGGTGGTGACGGCCGCAGTGGACGAGCGGCTCAACGAGCACGGCTACATCGTGCCGGGCCTGGGCGACGCGGGCGACCGCATGTACGGCTCGGCCGAGTAGCCGAGCCCGACGATCAGCACCCCCTCAGGGCCGGCCTTGAGGGCCTTGAGGGGCTCGGGGGGCCTTGAGGGGCCTGGGTGGGGTCAGGCCCGGGGGTCAGGCCCGGGGGGTCAGCATTTCTTGACGGGCGCGGGCTCGGGGTTGGCCAGTGCGGCCAGCGCCTTGTCCGCGTCCTGCTTCGTGCTGAGCTCCTTGAAGGCGTCACCGAGGATCAGGTCGATGTCCGCGCCGTCGCGGGCGTCGTTCTGCAGGGTGGTCCCGGGCAGCTGGGCGCCGAGCACGGAGTACGCGGCCTTGTCGGTGGTGGGCGAGCCCAGCAGTATCCCCGTGCCGGGGACCTTCTTGTCGAAGTCGGCGGGGGCGTTGCCGACCTGGCCGACGGCGAAGCCGCGTTTCTTCAGCTCGTCGCCGACGAGCTTGGCGAGGCCCGCCCGGGGCGTCGCGTTGTAGACGTTGACCGTGATCTGGTCCGGCTGGGGGAGCACGACCGCGGGTTTGGGCGAGGCCGCCGCCGCCGGGCCCGCCTTGCCGGGCGCCCCGGTGGGACAGTCCTTGGCCGCCGCGGCCGTCTTCTTGCCGCTGTCGCCTCGGAACACGTCGATGAGCTGCAATGCCCCGAATCCGAGCAGGGCCAGTGCGAGGACGGATCCGAGCAGGGCGAGCACGATCCGGCGGCGTCGCCGGGGACGGCTCATGCGGGGGAAGGCAGCTCCCGTTACGCGGTACTTTCCGCCCATGCCGGGGGGAGTGAGCATGCTCATGGGCGCAGCGTAGTGCCGTACCGGAACGATGCCTACTAAATGATCTGTTGATCGGGTAAGGCAGACCCGAAAGGCGCAATCAGTCCATCTCGAGGACGCGTGCGTGCAGCACCTGGCGCTGCTGGAGGGCCGCGCGCACGGCGCGGTGCAGCCCGTCCTCCAGGTACAGGTCGCCCTGCCACTTCACGACGTGCGCGAAGAGGTCTCCGTAGAAGGTGGAGTCCTCGGCGAGCAGCGTTTCGAGGTCGAGCTGTCCCTTGGTGGTCACGAGCTGGTCGAGCCGGACCGGGCGCGGGGCGACGTCCGCCCACTGCCGGGTGGTTTCCCTGCCGTGGTCGGGGTACGGCCGCCCGCTTCCGATGCGCTTGAAGATCACACGGAAAGCCTACCGGGCCGGTGCCTGCGGGCGCAGCCTCGCGGCGTTGGTGCAAAAGTGTCACTCGGGGCTATTTCGGGAGTGATGCATGAGCGAGAGCACCGACCCCGCGTCCCCGGCAGGCCGGATCGCCGCCGGGTACGCCTTCACCGGACCCGCGCTCGACCTGGGGGCGCTGCTCTGGGACGGGCAGTGCCGGCCGGACCTCCAGATCCGTGTCCCGCTCTCGATGCTGAACCGGCACGGCCTGGTCGCGGGCGCCACGGGCACCGGCAAGACCAAGACCCTCCAGCTCATCGCCGAGCAGCTGTCGGCGAACGGCGTGCCGGTCTTCCTCGCCGACATCAAGGGCGACGTCTCCGGTATCTCGGCGCCGGGCACGGCCAACGCGAAGGTCGAGGAGCGGGCCCGGGACGTGGCCCAGGACTGGTCGGGCACCGGATTCCCCAGCGAGTTCTACTCGCTGGGCGGGATCGGCCCCGGCATTCCGCTCCGGGCGACGGTGACGAGTTTCGGCCCCGTGCTGATGTCGAAGGTGCTCCAGCTCAACCAGACCCAGGAGCAGTCCCTGGGGCTGATCTTCCACTACGCCGATTCCAAGGGCCTGGAGCTGATCGACCTCAAGGACCTGCGGGCGGTGGTCGCCTTCCTCGTCTCCGACAAGGGAAAGGCGGAGCTCAAAGGCATCGGAGGACTTTCCACGGTGACCGCCGGGGTGATTCTCCGGGCACTCACCGCATTCGAACAGCAGGGTGCCGCGGAGTTCTTCGGAGAACCGGAATTCGACACCGGCGAATTCCTCCGGACGGCCGCGGACGGGCGCGGTCTTGTCTCCGTACTGGAACTCCCCGCGGTGCAGGACAAACCCCAGCTCTTCTCCACCTTCCTGATGTGGCTGCTCGCCGATCTCTACACGGACCTGCCGGAAGTCGGGGACCTGGACCGGCCGAAACTCGTCTTCTTCTTCGACGAGGCGCACCTGCTCTTCAACGGCGCCTCGAAGGCCTTCCTGGAGTCCATCACCCAGACCGTGCGGCTCATCCGGTCGAAGGGGATCGGCGTCTTCTTCGTGACCCAGACCCCGAAGGACGTACCGGCCGACGTGCTGGCCCAGCTCGGCAACCGGGTGCAGCACGCGCTGCGCGCCTTCACCCCGGACGACGCGAAGGCGCTGAAGGCGACCGTGAAGACCTTCCCGAACTCCGAGTACGACCTGGAGGAGCTCCTCACCCAACTGGGCACCGGCGAGGCCGTCATCACCGTCCTCAGCGAGAACGGCGCCCCCACCCCGGTCGCGGCGACCCGGCTGCGCGCCCCGCAGTCCCTGATGGGCCCCATCGACGCGGCAGCCCTGGACCGGGCCGTGAAGGGCTCCCTGCTCTACTCCCGCTACGCCGAGCCGGTCGACCGCGAGTCCGCGTACGAGAAGATCAGCGCCGAACAGGCGGCCGCCGAGGCCGAGGCGGAGGCGGCGGCCGCCGCGGCGGCGGCCGAGAAGCAGGCCAAGGAGGCCGCGAAGACGGCCCGCAGCGCGCCCAAGCCGGACCCCTCGCTGGCCGAACAGGTCGTGGGCAGCGGAATCTTCCGCTCGCTGGCCCGCTCCATCGGCACCCAGCTGGGCCGCGAGATCTCCCGGTCGATCTTCGGCACGGCCCGCCGGCGCAGGTAGCCGGGGGCTCCGCCGAGGACCGGGTCGAGGACCGGGTCGAGGACCGGGTCGAGGACCAGGTCGAGGGGAAATCAAGCGAACCGGTTGCCGCGGACGAGGCCGACGCTGACAGACTCGGGGTATGCGGACCGAACTCACCGACACCACGTCCAGCAAGATCGACCGGGCTCTGCTCGAAGCCCGCCGGGCCGTCGGCACCCCAGCCCTGGGGCTGGTGCTGACGCTCGTCGTGGTCACCGACGAGGAGAACGCGTACGACGCCGTACGCGCGGCCTCCGAGGCCTCCCGCGAGCATCCCTGCCGCATCATCGCGGTGATCAAGCGGACCGCGCGCGGCCCGCGCAAGCTGCGCCAGACCCGGCTGGACGCCGAGCTCAGGGTCGGCTCCGACGCCGGGTCCGGCGAGATCGTCCTGCTCCGGCTGTACGGCGAGCTCACCGAGCACGCCGGTCCGGTGGTCCTGCCGCTGCTGGTGCCGGACGCGCCGGTGGTGACCTGGTGGCCGGCCGAGGCCCCCGCCGACCCGGCCCGGGACCCGCTGGGCGCCCTGGCGCAGCGGCGGATCACCGACGCCCAGGCGGCGGCGGACCCGGTCGGGGTGCTGGACGCGCGCGCGGCCTCGTACGCCCCCGGCGACACCGACCTGGCATGGACCCGGCTGACGCCGTGGCGCTCGCTGCTGGCCGCCGCCCTGGACCAGAAGCCGCTGCCGCTGACGGGAGCGGCGGTCGAGAGCGAGGCCGACAACGCGAGCGCCGAGCTGCTGGCGCGCTGGCTGGAGGGCCGGCTCCGGGTGCCCGTGGAGCGGGTGACCACCGACGGGCCCGTCATCACCCGGGTCCGCCTGGAGACCACCGGCGGCGAGATCCGGCTGGACCGGCCCGAAGGGGTGCTGGCCACCCTGGTCCTGCCGGGGTGGCCCGACCGCAAGGTCGCCCTCAAGGTCCGCAGCCTCGCCGAACTGTTGGCGGAGGAGCTGCGGCGCCTCGACGCCGACGAGGTCTACGCCTCGGCGCTGCGCGGGCGGCCGGCCCAGGCCTCGCTCTCCGCGTAGTGGTTGTCGTACACCGGCTGGCTGTCGATGATGTCCTGCACGGTGGCCTCGCCCGCGCGCACCCGGCCGAGCAGGCGGTAGTAGTCGAAGCGCGCCATGCCGGGGGTGAAGCCGACGAACACCTCGGCGGTCCGGCCGGCCGCCGGGGCGAAGGCGTGCTTCACACCGGGCGGGACGCTGATGAAGTCACCCTTGGTGAGGGTGTGGATCTCGTCGCCGACCAGTACGTCGAGCTCCCCGTCGGTGACGTGGAAGAACTCGGTCGCCTTGGTGTGGAAGTGCACCGGGGCCCCGGCCGCTCCCACTTCGAAGCTCGCGGTGTTGCAGGTGAGTTCGGCGGTGTCGGTGAGGAGCGTGATGACGCTGCCGGGGCCATCCGTGATGGTCTCGGCGGTCGCGGCGCGGGTGAGGTTCTCGGTCATGCGGCTGATCCTAGGAGCGCGGGTCCCGCCGTTCCCGGCCGGGGCCCACGGTCCGTCAACTCGGCATCTGCTAGGCCTTCGTGGCCTTCCGCGTACCCGTCGCGCCGGTGGTCTTCGGCGCCTTCGCGGCGGCTTTCGCGGCGGCCTTGTGCTCCTGCTTGTACGCCCGCACCTTCGCCAGGGACTCCGGCCCCGTGATGTCGGCCGCCGAGCGGTAGACGTCGGGCAGGCCGTACCCGCCGGCCGCCTCCCGCCAGCCCTCGGGGCGGACGCCGAACCGCTTCCCCAGCAGGGCCAGGAAGATCTGGGCCTTCTGCTCCCCGAAGCCGGGCAGCTCCTTGAGGCGCGTGAGCAGCTCGGCGCCGGTTTCCGCATCCCGCCAGACCGCCTCGGCGTCCCCGCCGTAGTGCTCCACCAGGTACGCGCACAGCTGCTGGATCCGCTTCGCCATGGCCGCCGGGTAGCGGTGCACGGCGGGCTTCTCGCTGAGCAGTCCCGCGAAGGCCTCCGGCCCGTACGCGGCGATCGCGTGCGCGTCGAGGTCGTCCGCGCCGAGCCGCCGGGCGATCGTGTACGGCCCCGAGAACGCCCATTCCATCGGTACCTGCTGGTCGAGCAGCATCCCGACCAGCGCGGCGAGCGGGCTCCGGCCGAGCAGGGCGTCGGCCTCGGGCTGCTGGGCCAGCCGGATGGTGATCTCCTTGTCCATGACTCCAGCCTCCCCCGTGCTCGCCTTCCGCGCGCGGGCGGCACTCCGGCGGCCTAGCGTGTGACCGAGACGGGTCACGTCGTACACGACACAGGAGTCGATCGATCATGGCTGAGTTCCCGGATGGCGCCCCTTGCTGGGTGGACGCGATGTTCACCGATGTGGAGGGCGCGAAGACTTTCTACGCGGACGTGCTGGGCTGGACCTTCGGTGAGTCGAGCAGTGAGTACGGCAACTACACGCAGGCCTACTCGGACGGCAAGGCGGTCGCGGCCGTCGTCCCGCCGATGCCGGGCGGCGACGCCCCCTCGCAGTGGTGTCTGTACCTCGCCTCGTCGGACGCGGCCGCGACGGCCGAGAAGATCAAGTCGGCGGGCGGGGAACTGATGATGGAGCCGATGCAGGTCGGCTCCTTCGGCACGATGCTGATCGCGAAGGAGCCGAGCGGCGCGGTCTTCGGCGTCTGGCAGCCGGGAGACCACAAGGGCTTCGAGAAGCTGGGGGAGACGGGCGCGTACGCCTGGGCGGAGATCTTCTCGCGGGACGTGGGCAAGGTGGACGGCTTCCTGCCCAAGGTCTTCCCGTACGGGACGCAGAAGATGGACATGGGCGACAGCCCCGAGAGCGCAGGGATGGACTACAAGGTCTACAGCGCGGGCGGCCCGGAGAACCCGGTGATGGGCCGGATGAACATGGGCGAGGAGTTCCCGCCCGAGATCCCCTCGTACGTCCAGGTGTACTTCGCGGTCCCGGACTGCGACGAGGCGGTGGCCAAGACCAAGAAGCACGGCGGGAAGCTGCACTTCGGGCCGATGGACAGCCCGTTCGGGCGGTTCGCCGCGGTGGCGGACCCGCAGGGGGCGGCCTTCGCGGTGATCGACCTGTCGACGACGGTCGGGGAGATGCCGAAGTTCGAGTAGTCCCGGGCGCGCGGCGGGGCCCGGGGAGCGGTCCCGCCGTGCGGCTACGGAAGGGCGCTGGTCACTCCGTCGACGATCATCATCCACATGGGCTGGGCGCCCGTGCCGAAGGCCGCGGCCAGGGCGTACCCCACGGAGGCGTCGACGGGACGGATCTCGGCGCCCTCCCGCCACTCCGCGATGACCAGCGCGTCGCCGTCGCAGGAGAAGTCCCCCAGGTGCGTGCCGTCGCGGGTCAGCCGGCTGCTGGGGACGGAGTCCGGGACCAGGCGGTAGCGGGCGCCGGCGTACTCGACGTCGACCCGGTAGGAGTTCCTGGTCAGACGGCCTTCCGCCGGGGTGAGCGCGGCCTCCTGGCCGTCGATCGTCAGCGTGAGCCGGGCCGGGTCGCGGGTGCCTATGGCGATCTGCGGATCGGCCTCGGCTCCGGGGTCGCGCACCAGGGTCACCGGGGGGACGGCCTCGCCTTCGACCTCCAGGCGGTCCTGGCCGTCGAAGCGGACGGCGATCTTGCCGAAGCGGGTGTCCTCGAGGGGGCGGGCTGCGTCGTGCATGGCGGGGTCCTTCGCTGCGTTCTGCGGTCTGCGATGTGCGTTACGCAGTCACAACTGGCCGCCCGGCAGAAGTGGTTCCCGGATGCCCCGGCAAGCCGTCGGGAGGACAATTGAAGGCGAACGGAGGGCGACGATCATGCTGGGTAACAGCAGGGCATTCAGTGGCTTCTCGGTGGACAGCATCGAGGCGGCGAGGGACTTCTACGGCCGGACGCTCGGACTGCGGGTCTCCGGGGACCAGGGCATGTTGTTCCTGGATCTCGCCGGGGACAACAAGGTGTTGGTGTACCCCAAGGATAACCACCAGGCGGCGACTTTCACCGTCCTGAACTTCCCGGTGGACGACCTCGACCAGGCCGTCGACGGGCTCGTGGAGCGCGGCGTGACCTTCGAGCGGTACGAGGGCTTCGGCCAGGACGACAAGGGCATCGCCCGCGGCGAGGGCCCCGGGATCGCCTGGTTCAAGGACCCGGCGGGCAACGTCCTCTCGGTGATCCAGAAGGACTGGGTCGTCTCAGGCGGCGCGGGCTGAGCAGCCCTTGCAGAGGCAATCGGTTCGGGCCGTACCCATGTACGTCGCCCCGTCGCTCAGAGCGCGTAGCCGAGGGCGAAGGCGGCGGCGACGGGGGCCAGGTAGATGACCGGGAAGGGGATGTGGGCGTACGAGCGGGCCTTGATCACGGTGACGACGGCGCCGAGGTAGTACAGGACCAGTCCAATCCCGGCGGCGATGCCGATGACGGGGACGAACAGGCCCACGATCAGGCCGATCGCGCCCAGGGCCTTGGCGGCGCCGAGCGGGGTCCACCAGGCCTTCGGGACGCGGTACTCCTCCATGGCCTCCACGACCCACTTGGCCCGCGAGAGCAGCGAGTACCCCGAGAAGCCCGACATGGCGGCGGCGACGACGGCGACGACGGTGGCGGCGGTGTTCATCAGAAGAGCTCCTCATCAAGCGCTGCCCGCCCCTTGCGGCGGGTTCACTGACATGACCCGCCGCATCCCACCCGTGTGACAGAAGCCGGGAAAAAACTTTTCCGGGCCCTCCGGCGCGGCTAGCGCAGGCGCCGGGCCCGGGCCCGCCGCAGGAGGATGCCGACGGCCGCGCCGGCGAGGGCGGTGAACGCGACGCCCGCGGTGGTCCACCAGACGGCGCTGTCGCTCTTCCCGGCCGCCTGCTCCCGGTCCGGGGTCCGGGGCGTGGACGCGGCAGGGGCGGACGGACCCGCCGCCGACGGGCCGGCGGAGGTGGCCGGGGTGGCCGGGTTGGCCGGGTTGGCCGGGGCGGGAGAGGCCGGCGGGACGGGCGAGGCGGACGGGGCGCTCGACGGGGCCGGGTCCGTCACCGGGACCGCGATCTCGCGCTCGCCGTGGCCCAGGCTCGGGAAGCCCACGTCGACGCTGACCTTCCAGGCACCCGGGGGCAGCACCTCGGCCGTGGACCAGCCGGCACGCGTGCCCGGGTCGCGGACCAGCCGCCAGGGGCCCAGGGTGCGGGACCCGTCGGGGTTGGCCGCGTTCACCGTCGCGGCGACGGCCTCCTCGATGGGGTCCCCGTCGTTCTCCCAGGTGATCTCGGTGGTGACGTGCCCGTCCTTCTGCCCGGTGACCACCACCTTCACGGTGTCGCCGTGGGCGTGCGCGGCGGCGGGCACGAGCACGGCGGCCGCCTGGGAGAGGAGCAGGGACAGGAAGAGGAGAGCGGGTCTGGTGCGGCGCATGGCGGTGCTCCTGGTGCGCTGGGAGGAGATGAGGGACCGGCGGACGGCCCCGCGTGGGGTGGGGCCGTCCGCCGGGGGATTCACTGGGGCCGGTCAGCCCGGCAGGGGTGGTGCGGGCCTGGTCAGGCGGCCTTCTGGACCGTCCACGCCTGCGCCGCGCGGCCGTCCGCGCGCTGGAGGTCGAGCAGCCAGTTCCCGTAGTAGGGCCGGTTGCTCAGGGTCAGGGCGTAGCCGCCGCCCGGGTCGGTCAGGGTCGCCTGGCTGCCGCGGACGGTCAGCCGCCACTGCTGGGCGCCGGAGTTCCCGCAGGGCTGCTGCGCGACCCACATGCCGGGGGCCGGCGCGCCGCCGGGCTGGAGGCACTTGCCGGAGACGGCGGACCGGATCCGGACGAGGCCGCCGCCCGCGTCGTCGAAGTACCACTGCTGCTGGGCGTAGCCGTTGGTCCGCGCCCCGACGAGCACGGTCCCGTCGGCGGTGCGGCCGCCCCACAGTTCGGCGTTCATGCCGGTGCTGCCGTTGCCGAGCAGGTAGCGGGTGTTCGGGGTGGTGGCCCCGCCGCCCGTGCTCGTCGTACGGAAGGACGTGGTCTGGCCGGCGCCGCTGTCACGGCCGGCGCCGTCGCGCACCGAGACCGCGACCTTGTACTCGGTGCCGGGGCGGAGGTTGTAGATCCGCAGCGTCTGGGACTGGACCCAGGTGAGGTGCTTGCCGTTGAGCAGGACCTGGTACCAGGCGGCGCCTTCGACCTTGGGCCAGCTCACCACGACGGAGTCGGGCTGGATCTGCCCGGCCGTGACCGTCGGTCCGCCCGTCGGCTTCTTGGTCGGGGTGGGCTTCGGGGACGGCGTGGGCGTCGGCTTGGGGTTCGGGCCGGGGCCGGGGTCGGTACCGCCGCCGCCGTTCGCGCGCATCAGGAACTGGTTGTCCGCGATGTTCCAGTGCGTGGCGAGGTAGCTGCCCGCCTTGGGGCTGGTGTGGAAGTAGTCGTCGTGGTTGCAGTCCAGGATGTTCTCGGACGCCTTGTTGGTGCAGATGTTGCGCATCTGCGGGTAGTACGGGGTGTCCGAGTAGCACATGACGTCCCACTCGTCCGTGCAGTGCGCGCCGCGGCTGGTGTTGGGGGCGCTGTTGTTCACCGCGCCGAGGTTGTGGCCCAGTTCGTGCGCGGCGGTGTGGCCGCCCCAGCAGCCGGAGTCCGTACGGCCGTACGAGGGGCCGAAGTTGCTCAGGTTGTTCTGGCCGGGCCGCTCGTCGCCGTTGAAGGTGCCGATGCCGCAGTAGACCTGGGTGTCCGCGAAGATCATGTACTTGCGGTCGCGGCGGTCGAGGCCCTTGCCGGCGAGCGCGTTGTTGCTCGCGCTGAACTCGCCGAGCGCGGCGGCCGGGAGCTCGATGTTGAGCACGGTCGGCGTGCAGTCGGCGGCCGTGACGTAGCGGATGTGCCGGATGCCGCCGGTCTCCTGGGCGCTCGCGGAGTAGATGAGGTCCGCGTCGGCGGCCCACTTGCGGAACGAGGCCACGTATTCGGAGTACCGGTCGCGGTCGGGGCCGTGTACGTAGACCACCTGGACGCGGTTTCCGGTGCTGCCGTCACCGTCGCACTGGACGGTCTGCCCGGCGGGCCCGGCAGCGACGGCCTGGCTGCCGGCGGACGGCGCGGGCGCGGGAGCGGCGGCGGCCGCGGAGTTCGCGGTCTGCGCGTCGGCGGCGGGCGCGTCCTGAGGACGCCCGCCACCCTCGGCGGGGGCCGGGTCGTCGGCGGCCGGGCGGGCCGGATCGGCCGCGGGGGCCGTGGCCTTGACGGCGGGGGCGACGTCCTTCTTGATGTCGACGCCCGTGGGGGGTGCGTCGGGTCCGTGCGTGCAGTGTCCGGCGCCCGTGCGGTAGACGCCGACGCAGCGGTCGCCCTGCGGGGCGGCTTCGAGGCCGTTGTAGACCATGCCGCGGCCGTCCTCGTTGGACGGGGTGCCCTTGATGGCGGCGGGTTCGGCGTCCCTGGCCGGTGCGGCGGCCGGTGCGGGTGTCTCCGCGCCGAGGGCTTCGGCCTGTGCGGGTGTGGTCGCCTGGGCGTCGTCGCCGAGGCCGGAGTAGGCGATGCCTCCCGCGATCACCGCCGCCGTGGCCATGGCGGCGGTGAAGAGTATGAACCGCCGCGGCTTGCGCCGGTGTTCACGCCTTCTATGTCTAGTCATGCGCACCTCAAGTCCAGATGTGGGGAGTGGGTGCGCGGAAGCCTGCCAGAAGGCCGAGATGGAGAATTCGGACAAACGGGAATTGGGCCCGAGAAATCAGACCGTTACCTTCTGGTTTGATTTGATGAACTGTCAACTCGCTTTGAAAGCGCGGGAGTTACGCGCGTAGGGGTGGAAAGGTCCAGGCCTTTTTGGATGCGTCGTTATCAAATCGAGATAAGAACTGGAAGGCTGTTGACGACAATTCAGTCAGGGATTCATCTAATTATCACCTGCTGAATTCCTCCCGTCACGAACCGTGAGTGATCGTCGGCAGCGCGCCGGTCGGGTGGTTCGGAGCCGCGACCGCGATGCGTCGAACGCGCGCCGGGGGGAAGGCGCCTACGGTCGGATGCGTGCGGTTCCGCCCGCTCCGCGCGACGTGTCTACGTAAGAGGTCGAACCACCCATGAGCCTGAGCATCCGCAACCAGATCGCCGGCACCGTCACCGCAGTCACCTCCGGCGAGGCGATGACGACGGTCAAGCTCCGGCTGGAGGGCGGCCAGGACATCACGGCCGCCATCACCACCGACGCCGTCAAGGACCTCGGCATCGCTGCGGGTTCCGCAGTGAAGGCCCTGGTCAAGGCCACCGAGGTCGCCCTGGCCACCGGATCCGTCGACGGGATCTCGATCCGCAACCAGATCGCCGGCACCGTCACCGGCATCGCCACCGGCGGCGCCATGGCCTCCGTCAAGGTCGACGTCGACGGCGGGCACCTGACCGCCGCCGTCACCAAGGACGCCGTCGAGGCGCTCGGCCTGTCCGCCGGCTCCTCCGTGGTCGCGCTGATCAAGTCCACCGAGATCAGCCTGGCGAACGCCTGACCTCTGACCGGAGCTTCGCCCGGGTCCAGGACCCCGCTCAGAGACCCAGGCTCGGCGGCGAGAGCGCGCCGAACCACACGTGCGTCACCGCGCTGACGTAGCGCGCCCCGCACCGGTCCGAGGGGACCACCAGCTGACTGCCCGTCTCGTCGAGCTCCTCCCCGTCGAGGCGGGTCGCCAGCAGCACCGGGCTGGCGCCGAAGTCGGCGTCCAGCTCGGCCCAGGACAGCACGCTATGGTGTCCGTCCCCGCCGCTCACCGCGATCAGGAAGCGCGAGCGGTCCTTGCGCCGCCGGGCGTCGAAGGCGGGCCCCGCGTCCGCGACGACGTCGCGCAGCAAGGCGCCTTCGAAAACGTGGTGCTGCGGACCGTTCGTCGCACAGTCGAAGGTGACCGCGGCCCGGTGCTGTGCCCAGTCCCGCAGGTCCGCGACGCTCAGGGTCGCCGGGTGGTCCAGGTCTCCGTGCAGCATGAGTTTGGCCATGCGTACGTCATGCCCGGGGCCATCCATTCCGGAACCTCATCTGCAAGGTTGAGTGCTTGGTGCGAGCCGCATGTGTGCCGTCATTGGCCGGTTCCACCTGGCAGATTCCGCGATCGCTTCTGCGCGATCTTCTGCCAGACGATGTCGCGTGTCACCGGCATCTCCGTGAACCGGACCCCGGTCGCGTCCCGCAGCGCGTTGGCGAAGGCCGGGGCCACCGGGTTGAAGGGGCTCTCACTCATCGACTTGGCGCCGAGCGGGCCGATCGCGTCCGAGGTCTCCATGAAGTGGACCTCGGTGCGCGGGACATCCGCGTACTGCGGCAGCCGGTAGCGGCGGAAGGCCGCCGTGGTGACCTCCCCGCGCTCGTCCACCCGTACGGTCTCGAAGAGGGTGGCGCCCAGGGCCTGGGCCACGCCGCCCTCGACCTGGCCGCGGCACTGCATCGGGTTCATCACCTTGCCCGCGTCGGCCGCGTGCACGCTCCGCAGGATCTTCATCTCGCCGGTGTCGGGGTCGACCGCGAGCCGGAACCACTGGGCGTTGAAGGCCACCGAGCGCGGGCTGCCGCCCCAGTGCCCGTCCGCCGCCAGCTCCTCCAGCCTGCCCTTGTCGTACGCGGCCTCGTGCAGCTCCTTCAGGGTGACGGTCCGGCCGGCGCAGTCGAAGGCCTCGGCCCCCGGCTTGCACAGGTGCCGGGCGACGCCGGTGTGCCGGGCCGCGAAGGTCTGCAGGCGCTCGGCCAGTGAGTTCGCCGCCAGCATGACCGCCTTGCCCGCCACCACCGTGCCGGCCGAGCCGAACGCGCCGGTGTCGTGGCGGACGACGTCGGTGTCCGACTGGCGGACCGCGATCCGGTCGACCGTGGTGTTCAGCGCCCCGGCGGTGATCTGCTTGTGGACGGTGGTGGTGCCGTTGCCGAACTCCGCCGTGCCCACCGCGATGTCGTACGTGCCGTCGCGCAGCAGGCTGACCCGCGCGTCGGCGAAGTGGCCGCCCGGGGGGCCGGTCGCGATCATCGCGACGGCCGAGCCCGTTCCGGTGAGCCAGCCCTCCGGCACGTCCTCGTGGCTGCGGTCCTCGGCGATGGCCTTGCGGACGACGTCCATGCACTGCTTCATCCCGTACGAGGCGATGAAGAGGTCCTCCTCGTGGCCGATCGGGGTCACCATGTGGTCGCCGGCGCCGATGACGTTCTTCTCGCGCAGGACGAGCGGGTCCATGCCGAGCTTGATGGCGAGCTCGTCCATCACCGATTCGAGGGCGAAGAGGACCTGGCCCAGGCCGTAGCCGCGGAAGGCACCGGCCGGTACGCCGTTGGTGTAGACGGAGTACGCCTCCACCTCTTTGTTCGGCGCCTTGTAGACGGCGAAGGACTCGCCGACGCTGTGGAACATGACCGCCGGGCCGTGATTGCCGTAGGCGCCGGTGTTGGCGAGCACGCGGATGCGCAGCGCGGTCAGGGTGCCGTCGGCCTTGGCGCCGATCTTGATGGTGATCTTGAAGGGGTGGCGGGTGGTGGCGCCGTAGAACTGCTCGGCCCGGGTGAATTCGAGTTTCACCGGGCGCCGCAGCTTCAGGGCGGCGAGGACCACGATGTCCTCGGTCAGCATCTCCTGCTTGCCACCGAACCCGCCGCCCACGCGGCCCGCGACGACGCGGACCTCGTCCTCACCGAGGTCGTAGAGGGCGCACAGCGCCCGCCGGGTCAGGAACGGCGCCTGGGTGGAGGAGCGGACGGTGATGCGCTCGCCGTCGCCCTCCTCCTTGGGCTCGAAGTACGCGACGCTGCCGTGGGTCTCCAGGCTGGCGTGCTGCACGCGCTGGGTCTGAAAGGTCTCCTCGTAGACGACGTCCGCCTCCGCGTAGCCCTTCTCCATGTCGCCGAGCGTGTTGTGGACCTCGCCGCACACGTTGTTCTCGGCGCGGAAGATCCCCGACTCGGGTCCCTTGGGGTGGATGACGGGCGCGCCCGGCAGCATCGCCTCCTCCGGGTCGATCACGTACGGCAGTTCCTCGTACGTGACGACCACGCGGCGGCAGCCCTCCTCGGCCGCCTGCTCGCTGTCGGCGACGACGGCCGCCACGCGCTGGCCGACGAAGCGGACCACGTCGTCCAGGACGCGGGTGTCCATCGGGTCCTCGGTCGGGTGCTCGTGCCGGGCCGAGGAGTACAGCCGGTCGGGGGCGTCGTGGTGGGTGAGGACCGCGTGCACGCCCGGGACCTGGAGGGCGTCGGTGGTGTCGATGGAGACGATGCGGGCGTGCGGGTGCGGGGAGCGCAGCAGCTTCATGTGCAGCAGGCCGGGCACCTCGACGTCGAAGGTGTAGCGGGCGGTCCCGGTGACCACCTGCGGCCCGGCCGGGGCGCCCAGGGACTTGCCGACGGCCTGGCCGGCCTCGGGGCGCTCGGTGTGCTTGACCCCGCGCACGGCGTCCTCGATGGCGCGGTAGCCCGTGCAGCGGCAGATATTGCCCTTGAAGGCGCGCGGGAGGTCGTCGAGCTTGCCGTCGTCGTGGGCGGTGCCCCGCTCGGCCTGGAGGGCGGAGGTGGTCATCAGGAAGCCGGCCGTGCAGAAGCCGCACTGGAAGCCCTGCGCGTCGAGGAACTGCTGCTGGGCCGGGTGCAGCTCGCCGCCCTCCTTGGCGAGCCCCTCGACGGTGGTGACGGAGCGGCCCTCGGCGCGGACGGCCGGGTAGAGGCAGCTGTGCACGGGCTGCCCGTCCACGTGCACGGTGCAGGCGCCGCAGTCGCCCTGGTCGCACCCCTTCTTCACGCCGAACCAGCCGCGCTCGCGCAGATACGTGCGCAGGCACTGGCCGGCGCGGGGCTCCTGCGTGAACTCCCGCTTGTTGACCTCGATCCGGTAGCCCTCGGTGGTCTCGGCGCCGCTGCGCGCGTTCTCGGTGCTCATCGTGATCCCTCCTGCGGGTCGGCGGCCGGGCGCCGCGGGTCCGGCCGGGCGGCCGGGTCGTCCCCCAGCTCGCGGCGGATCTCCTCGGCGAGCCGCAGGGCCATGTGGCGCCGCCAGTCGGGCAGGCCGTGGATGTCGTCGAACCACTCGTCGGGCCGGACGGCGCCGTCGATCGCCTCCCGCAGCTCGGCGGCCGTGGGCGGCTGGGAGAACCAGAAGCGGAACGGGCGGGTGGTGGCCGCGGTGACCGTGACGGTCAGGGAGCCGTCCTGGGGGTCGGCCGCCCCGATCACGAGGGCGCCGGAACGCCCGAGCCCGTAGAGGGAGGCCTGCCGGAAGGCCGTACGCGAATCCAGGGCGCGGGCCGGGATGCGGACGGAACGCAGCAGTTCGCCGTCGCGGAGGTCCTTGACCCCCGCTCCGCGGATGAAGTCGGCGACGGGCATCCGGCGGGTGGCGCCGTCCTGGCCCAGCAGCCGGACCTCGCCGTCGAGGGCGGCGGTCAGGGAGATGACCGGGCCGGCCGGGAGGCCGTTGCAGAGGTTCCCGCCGACGGTGGCCATGTTCCAGATCTTGAAGCTGGCCAGGAAGGCCCGGCAGCACTGCTCGATCAGCGGGGAGGCGTTCGCGGGCAGGGACCGGCCGAAGCGGGACAGCTCGGTGATGGTGCAGGTCGCGGCGATCTCCAGGGAGCCGTCGGACTGCCAGGACAGCGGCGCCCAGCCCATCCGGGAGAGGTCGATCAGACGGCGGATGTGCGGCTGCGGCTCGGAGAAGAGGTACGTGCCGCCGCCGAGCCATGCGTCACCGGGCCGCCAGGGTTCCCTGCGGCGTGCGTCGCGCACGTCGAGCACCGTGTTGAGATCCACTTCGCGCCACCGGCCTCTCCCAGGGGTTTTCAGTCAGTGAAGCAACGGGGACGGGGGCGAAACGACTGGTCCCGGCCACGGAAAGGGGTGGGTGTGCGGCGGCTCACCCTGGATGATTAACCAAGAGGCCGTCCCGGCCGTTCCCCTTGCATTTACGATGGGCTTTCTCGTATTCGCCTGGCGAATGTGGGCTGCCACCCACCGCAAGGAGTCCCTGCCATGCACGTCCTCGACCTGCTCGAGTCCGACAATCTCGGCCTCACCCTGCTCTGGGGGGAGGAGGCTCTTCTCGGCCAGGAGGTCAGCGGGGTCACCGCCACCGACCTGGAGGACCCGGGCCGTTTCCTGGGACCCGGGGAGCTCGTGCTGAGCGGCCTGGTGTGGTGGGCCGACGGCGACCTGGCGAAGGCGGACCGGTTCGTCGCCGCGCTCGCCGAGGCCGGCGCCACCGCCCTGCTGGCCGGGGAGGAGACCCACGGCCGGGTCCCCGACGAGCTGGTGGCCGCCTGCCGGGCCTACCGGGTGCCGATCGTCGCCGTGCCGGCGCGGACCAGCTTCCGGGCCGTCACCGAGGCCGTCTACCTGCGGCAGTGGGGGGACCTCAGCCGCCGTCCCACCCGGCTCTTCGCGCTGCCCGAGAACGTGCGCAGCGAGCTGAGCCGGCTGCTCGAAGGCGGGGCCGGTCCCGCCGAGCTGCTGGACCGGGCGTGCGCGCACCTCGGCCGGGTGGCGTGCTACCTGCTGACCGCGAGCGGGCGCACGGTGGCCCGTACGCCCTCCGCGCCCGAAATCCCCGCCCAGCGCTCGGCCTCGGCCCGCAACGGGCTCTCGCTGCGCATCGAGTCCGAGAGCTCCCCGTACGACGCCTGGCAGCTGCACGTGCCCGACGCGGACGCCGCGCCGCCGCGGGTGCTCCACGAGATCGCCGAGGTGATCGCCCAGTACCGCGACGGCCAGGCCCGCCGGGTCGCCGCCGCCCGGGCGGCCGGCGAGGAGCTGATCCGGGTGCTGTCCGGGGAACCCGACCCGGGGACGCTGGAGGAGGCGCTGACCGCGGCCGGACTTCCGCTCGGGGGCCCGTACCGGGTGCTGACGGCCACCTCGGGGGACGCGCTGGCGGAGGCGTTGGGCCACCTGGACACGGTTCCGTCGGCGGTGGGCGAGTTCGCCGCCGTCCTGTACGAGGACCCGTCCGCCGGGAGCGAGGTCCCGGGCCGGCTCCGCTCGGTGTGGCCGCTCGTCCAGGCCTGCGCCGATCCGGATGCCGACCTGCGCCTCGGCGCGGGTGCGCGGGCTGCGACGGCCGAGGCGCTACGCGCGTCGCTCAACCAGTCCCGCTTCGCCCTGACGGCGGCGGACGGCGCGGTTCCGGTGCGGTGCGTGGAGCAGCTGGACACGCTCGCGGAACTGCTCGCCGGGGTCCCGCCGGAGGTCCGGACGGTCTTCGCGGCGCGGACGCTGGGGTCGCTGGGCGACGGGATGCTGCGGGAGACGCTGGAGGTGTTCCTGGCCAACAACTGCTCCTGGGCCCGCACGGCGGAGGCCCTGCACCTGCACGTGAACACGGTGCACTACCGGATCGAGCGGGTCGAGGCCCTGACCGGCCGCGACCTCTCACGGCTCGACCACAAGCTCGACCTGTACGCGGCGCTGCGCTGCGGGTGAGCGCGGGGGTGGGGTGGTGCCCGGGGGCTGCGCCCGGGCGGTGGGCCCGGCGGGGGGCCCGGCGGTGAACCCGGGCGGTGGGCCCGGCGGTGGCCCGGGCGGGCCCGCGGGGTCAGGCCAGGTCGATGTGGACCTCGGTGGACTTCACCCGGGCCGTGACGCTCACCCCGACCGCGATCCCGAGCTGCTCCACCGACTCCCGGGTCACGACGGAGACGACCCGGTGCGGACCCGACTGGATCTCCACCTGGGCCGCCACCTCGTCGAGCCGTACCGCGGTGACGATCCCCGCGAAGGAGTTCCGTACCGAGGTGCTCACCGGGCCGGGGTCCGCCGCCGCAGTCGCGGCCCGCTCCTTGGCGAAGGCGGCGAGCGCCACACCGTCCACGGTCCGCGTCCCGTCGGGGGCGCGCCGGACGGGCAGCCTTCCGGCGTCCGCCCACCGGCGGACGGTCTCGGGGCTGACGCCCAGCAGGTTCGCGGCCTGACCCATGGAGTACGACGGCACGCCCCGCAGCCTAGTGGGGCGGGCCGGCGGCTCAGCGGGCGGTGGCCAGGGCGGCCGCGTCGGCCTTGTAGGGAGCGAAGTCGGCGTTGTTCTTGCAGCCGAGCTCCTCCCAGGTGCTGATCTTGGTCTCCGGATCGGTGCGGAGCAGGTGGTACTTGCAGGCGCCCTTGATGTACCGGCCCTCGACCCCGCCCGGGAAGTCGATCTCCTTGTTCCAGAGGTAGGGCGAGTTGTAGTTGTTCTTCTTCGCGGTGGCGTTCACGTCGATGCCGCCGGGGGCGTGGATCTCGTAGACCCAGCCCGTCTGCGCGGTGCCGTACGTGGCGAACTTCTGGGCCACCCACTTCTCGCAGCTGGTGCTGAGGTGGGCGCTGTTCTGCCCGCCGCCCTTGACGATGTACTCGGCGAGCGGGGTCAACTCCTCGCCCCGGGGCGTGAAGCCGGTGCGGAAGATCTCCTCGACGGTCTCCCGGGTGTCGCCGCGCCACAGGGTGTTCACGTCGCTGCGCCACTGCCAGTCCTCCGCCGTCGCGGCGGCCGCGACGGCGCGGGCGATCATCGGATTGGTCGTCGTACGCCACCAGTCCCAGGCGCGGTACTCGACGACGGGCCCGCAGGGCGAGGTCAGTTCGTCCTCCGCCGCGACGGGGGCGGCGGCGGCCGGTGAGACGGCGGCGGCGGAGACGAGGGAGACGGCGGCGAGGACCCGCAGAGCGGCCTGCAACATGGTGGGAGCCCATCAGTTGATCAACATGACGGGCCCTTTATAGGCGCGGCGGACGGCCCGCCCCGGGCGCGACGGTACGGATCCACCCGCACGGGTGGATCAGTCGTACCGGGGAAAGGATCCGCCGCCGCTCCGGCCGCGCACGAACGCCCGGTCGGCGTCCCGGACCAGCCGGAGCGGCCCGGCGGCCCGCAGCACCACGTCCAGCACGCGCTCGGGAGCGGCGGCGTAACCGTTCGAGAACCAGGCCATGTTGGCCTCGACCACCGCCCACCGGCCCCCGGTCGTGACCCCCACGTCCACGGTCACCGCGCTCGGCAGCCCGGTCCCGCCCAGCCCGTCCGCGAAGCGGCGTACGGCACCGGCGCGCGGATCCTCCTCCAGCGGGGCGGAGTCCAGCCGCCCGAACACGGCGTACCGGCTCGCGGCGGCGATCTCCCCGTCGAGCAGGAACAGCCGGTACTCGGCGGCGAATTCCACCACCTCCGAGACCAGCACGGGCGTCTGCGGCGGCAGCCCGCGCGGCAGCGCCTCCCCGTCGCCGTACACGCCCGGCGGGAACGACTTGTCGCGCGGCGGCTTCACGAACGCGGGCCCCGCCAGCCCCCGCGCCCGGGCCAGGGTGGTCAGCTCGACCCTGCGTCCCGCGTACCGCTCCGGCAGCCGCACCAGCCAGTCGTCCGGCGGCTCCAGCAGCCCGAGCCCCAGCCCGCCCCCGACCCGCGCGGCCGCCACCGGCCCCGCGCACCAGTACACCTCCCGCCCGCCGAGCCCCCCGACCCCGCGCTCCAGACCCCGCACGTCCATACCGCGCCGCCGGGCCACCCCGGCGAGCAGCCCGGCCGTACTGCTCCGCTGCCCGGGGACCAGCAACACCGCCCGCTCATGCTCCACGCCGCCATTCTGGCCCGCCGGCCCCGGGCGGGTTGTTCCCAGGTCCTACGCGGGCATCACGCCGTGGATTCCCCGAGAGGCTGAAGACGCGTTCGGCGTCCCGCAGGTGGCACCAGGCTTCGAGGCACGGCGGTTCGAGGGTGAGCCGGTCGAGGGTGCGTACCGTGCGGGCGCCTGAAGCGGCGACGTAGTCGACCGTGACGGCCGTACCGGTGTCGATGGCATGGGCCAGCTGGCGGACATCGCTGTACGACAGCTGCTTCGCGTTCCCGGCGACGATCTCCTCGGTGTCTGTCCCGAAGGGGATTCCGCCGGGCCCGAACGGGTCGGGCTCGGGCGCGGTCGGCGGGGCGGTCAGGAGCCGGGCGGCCAGGGCGTCCAGGTCGGCGGCGGGGGCCTGCGGTGTGGGGGGAGCCGCCTTGGTGCGCAGGCCGGCCTGCGCACGGGCCTCGCGTGGGCCCGGTACGGGCGAGGGGACCCGCTCGGGCCGGTTCTTCTCGACCCGGACGGCTCCGTCGGCCGTCTCGGAGACGGGCGCGTACCCCTCGGCTCGGAGCGCGGCGAGGGCGGGCAGCCGCAGGGGCCTTCGCGAGCACGGAGGCGACCGACTGCGGATCGCTGTGATGCGCGACCAGGGCCGCCACGCACCGCTGCCTGGTGCCCGGCACTCTGACACCCAGCGTCGCCAGCATGCCGCGCAGCTCGTCGGAGGTCGCGTCCGTCAGCAACTCCGCCAGTGGCGCGTCCAGGCCGAGCGGTTGCTCCCACGCCTGTCCTCAGATCAAGGAACGCGCCATGTGTGGACCTCGGCCGGACCGGCGCCGAGCCCATGGCCCAAACGCCGGGCCCGGACGTGCCGTACGGCGGAGGTTCCCGCCCACGGGTGGCGCCGACCGCACCCGGGGTTGCCCCCAGCACGCTTTCCACATGCTCGTAGTGCTCATGTGCCGGTCAGGCGACGGCCAGGGCGCCCGGACCGGGGGAGGGCCCGCGACTACCGAAGTGCCGAACAGCCGCTGCACGCCCTGCGAATGAGACCAGGCGCACGTTCACTTGCCGGCCTCCGGGCCGTACCACTGCATGGCTTGGCCCGTGACAGCTGCGATGCATTCAAAGTCGTGGTCGCGGTGCAGGAGGGTCAGCCCCTGCAGTTCCGCAGTGGCGGCAACGACGAGGTCCACCGCGCCGGCACTGCGATGGTGTCCACGCTGGGTCAGCAGCTCCTGGACCTGCCAGGCGCGGTCGTATGCCCGGTCGTCGACGGGCACCCAGCTGAACAGCAACCGCATGTCCTCGATGCCTCGCTGGCGGTCCGCGGCAGAGCGGGCACTGTAGAAGAACTCCAGCTCGGTGATCGGGCAGGTCGCAATGAGGCCGGCTGCGGCCGCCTGGTCCCAGCCGTACTGTTCGGCGTCGCCGCGCAGGAACCGTGCGAGGGCGCTGGTATCGATCAGGAACTGTGCCGCGCTCACCGCCGGTAGTTCCTCTTGTCCTCGAAGAGGTCCAGGTCGAAGGAGCCCTCTGCGGCGGCAGCACGCAGCCGAGTGAGCGCGAGAGCCCGCCGCCGGTTCTCCAGCACCTCGCGCAGAGCGGTGTTGACCGTCTCCTTCTTGGTGCTGGTCCCGAGTGCCTGAGCCACGTCGGCCAGCAGCTCATCATCAAGGTCGATCACGGTTCGACTCATCCAGGCACCTCCTGTGATATCAACTTGTGTGTCAAGTATATCTCGCCCGGCATCCACTGCGATCGACTCGGTCGCGGCGGAGAAACGCAGAAGGCCCCGGCCGGTTTCCCGGTCGGGGCCTTCAAGTGCCCGGTGAGGCACTGGCGGAGGGTACGAGGTTCGAACTCGTGAGGGGTTGCCCCCAACACGCTTTCCACATGTTCGTACGCCTGTCCGGCTGGGGTCGTACCCGTCCTGACCTGCGGCGAAGCATTCGGTCCGTATCTGTCCGAACCGTCTCGGACGGACGTGAACGAGACCAGGACTGAGACCAGCCTGGCCCGGCTGCCGGAGATCACTGCAAGACGGTCGGAGCCGGTCAGGTGAGCGCGGAGTCCCGGCCTCGGAGCGCTTGCCCCGCGATGGCGGCGATGCGTTCGACATCCTCTCGCAGCTGGGCAAGCTCCGTGGTCTGCTGCCGTCCCGCCACGATCTCGGACAGGGCGGCGATGACGGTTTGCTGGTGGTCGCCGGTGCCCAGCACCTGGGCGGCACGGCGGAGCAGAACGGCATCCACGGTGACCGAGTGGCTCGACTGCGGCGCGGACGGGGTGGTGGGCTCAGAGGCCGGCCTGGCCCTGCGACGGGGTGCTGGTGGTGCCGGAGCAGGCGCGGGTTCGGCAGCTGGCGGGGGTTCGGGCGCGATGGTGTCGGGGCTGCCGAGCACCGTGACCACAGGCTTTCGGTAGCAGACGTCTCTGCCCGCCTTGGTTGTGTAGCTGACGAGCTCGATGGTGAGGTCGCAGACGGCCGGGCCGTCGACACGTTCCAGCGAGTCCGTCAGGTCGGAGAGCTGCGCGGCCATCTGCCATGAGGCCGTCATGAAGTGGAACGCGCCGAGCTCGGGTGCCGCTGCGATCCGGAAGGTGATGTCGACGGAGGGCGTCGGGCCGCGCATGGCTCTGGCCGCCAGCTTCCTGTCCTCAAGCAGTGGCGGGCAGCCGCAGGGCTGGCCCTTCTTCTCTTCCGGTGACAGGAACGCCACGCCGTCGCAATGGTGGCTGAGGCCCGTACTGCCCCAGAGGACCATGTGTGCCGCCACCGCGTCGGGCCCGTCCAGTAGAACGCGTACGCTCTCTCGGCTCGTCAGTACTTCGTAGGCAAGGCCGGGTCCTCCTGTCCCTTCGTTTGGTCGAGGTTCGCCACCCAGGAAGCCGGCGACACGGGCGGCTACATCGGCATCGTCGGTGGTGACACGCCAGGCCTCCAGAGCCTGGGGCAGTCCCTCGGATAAACGCCCCGTGTGGAAGCGTCCGGCTCGGGCGGCTGTGCTGTGCGTCATTCGCTACCTTCGGTGGAGGGGGCGCCAGCTGATCTTCGCCATGTCCCAATGACGCGGTGCACGCGACTGACTACAAGGCGGTGCTCCCCATTGTGTCCAGCCGGACAGCTTCGTTCAGCTGGTTCCAACCAAAGGGGCATCGCTGCCGCCGGCAGAGGCCGGCTGCCGGACACTGCCGGCGGCGACTCGGCGGATGGGTCCCGTCAAAGCTCGGATTCGGGTCGTTTCCGACCCTCTCCCGGGCCGCCCGGCCCAGGGTGGTCTTCAGGCATGGGCCCGTGGACCACAGCGTGGAGGAGCCGATATGAGCACTGCCCCTAATCTGCCGCTCCCGCCGCGCAGACCCGAGGAGTCCCGTCCTCAGTCCCATCCGCTCCGGACGATCCGGGAGATCCGGGAGTCTCTGCCCGAGCAGCAGCTCGGGCACTTCGATGCCGAGCTCGCCGACACCGACATCGATGCCCTGCCCGACATGCTGCACCGCTGGGCGACCCTGGGCAGCGACGGATTCCTTGAGCGGCTTACGGCGGCCCCGTTCGAGGGTCTGGAGTTCGGGCAGCGGTCCTACGACGATGCGGCGGACGGCGAGTGATCTATCTGCTCGACACCAATGTGGGCGCCGAGATCACCACCCGGCCGAAGCCTGCCCGGCCGTCGTCGCCTGGGCTCGGTCTGTTCCAGCTCCTGCCCTCTGCCTGAGCGTCATCACGATCGCGGCGATCAGTACCGCGACCGGATCGCCACCGTCGGAGAGCGGGAGGCACTCGCCTACCTCGCTCTTCACCGGAGGCTCAAGAGTGCCGGGACCAGCATCGATCCCCCCGATGCGCTGATCGCCGCCACGGCGCTGGCGAACGACTGGACGCTGGTGAGCCGCAACATCAAGCATCTGGCGCGATCGGGCGTACTCCTGCTGAACCCTTGGGAGTACGAGGGATAGGCCATCGAGGGCGGAACGCGCGGAAACGTCCGCTTACGAGGCAAATAAACGAGACTGGAACTCAGACCATGCAACGCAGAAGGCCCCGGCCGGTTTCCCGGTCGGGGCCTTCAAGTGCCCGGTGAGGCACTGGCGGAGGATACGAGATTCGAACTCGTGAGGGGTTGCCCCCAACACGCTTTCCAAGCGTGCGCCCTAGGCCACTAGGCGAATCCTCCGCCGCAAACAATACAAGACGTTGAGGGGTGCTCGCGAACGTGATCGCCAACCGGTGACCCCGGACGGGTTCGGGATGCGTCCGGGAGGGGTCCGGGTCGATTCCGGGTGGCTTCATCCGCTAGGGTGGGCGCAGCCCCTCACGTGGCGCTATCTCACCCAACTCCCCCAGGGCCGGAAGGCAGCAAGGGTAAGTGGGCTCTGGCGGGTGCGTGGGGGGCGCTTTGCGTTCCGGGGCGGGTCCGGAGCCGGTCCCGCGGGGTCGGAGGGCCGCTGTTGTCGGTGGGCCCGGATAACCTCGTAGACGTGTCGTCCCTTGCGCTGTACCGCCGCTATCGCCCCGAGTCGTTCGCCGAGGTCATCGGTCAGGAGCATGTCACTGCACCGCTGATGCAGGCCCTGCGGAACAACCGGGTCAATCACGCGTACCTGTTCAGCGGCCCGCGCGGTTGTGGCAAGACCACCAGCGCGCGCATCCTGGCCCGCTGCCTGAACTGTGAGCAAGGTCCCACGCCGACCCCCTGCGGGGAGTGCCAGTCCTGCCGGGACCTCGCGCGCAACGGCCCCGGGTCCATCGACGTCATCGAGATCGACGCCGCCTCGCACGGTGGTGTGGACGACGCCCGTGACCTGCGGGAGAAGGCCTTCTTCGGGCCGGCCTCCAGCCGCTACAAGATCTACATCATCGACGAGGCCCACATGGTCACCTCGGCGGGCTTCAACGCCCTGCTGAAGGTCGTCGAGGAGCCGCCGGAGCACCTCAAGTTCATCTTCGCCACCACCGAGCCGGAGAAGGTGATCGGCACCATCCGGTCCCGGACGCACCACTACCCCTTCCGGCTGGTCCCGCCCGGGACCCTGCGGGAGTACCTGGCCGAGGTCTGCGGGCGTGAGGGGGCCACCGTCGAGGACGGCGTGCTGCCGCTCGTCGTGCGGGCCGGCGCCGGGTCCGTGCGTGACTCGATGTCCGTCATGGACCAGCTGCTCGCCGGCGCCGCCGACCAGGGTGTGACGTACGCCATGGCCACCTCCCTGCTCGGGTACACCGACGGGTCGCTGCTGGACTCCGTCATCGACGCCTTCGCCGCCGGGGACGGGGCCGCCGCGTTCGAGGTCGTCGACCGCGTGGTGGAGGGCGGCAACGACCCCCGCCGGTTCGTCGCCGACCTGCTGGAGCGGCTGCGCGACCTGGTGATCCTGGCCGCCGTGCCCGACGCCGGGGAGAAGGGGCTCATCGACGCCCCGGCCGATGTCGTCGAGCGGATGCAGGCCCAGGCCTCCGTGTTCGGGGCCGCCGAGCTGTCGCGCGCCGCCGACCTGGTCAACACCGGGCTCACCGAGATGCGGGGAGCGACCTCGCCCCGGCTCCAGCTGGAGCTGATCTGCGCCCGCGTGCTGCTGCCCGCCGCCTTCGATGACGAGCGGTCCTTCCAGGCCCGGCTCGACCGGCTGGAGCGGGGCGGGTTCGCCGCCGGCCTCGCCGCCGCTCCGGCCGCCGCACCCGTCATGGGGTACGTGCCCGGGCCCGAGGCCCACGGCATGGCCCCGGCCGGGCCCGCCGGGGGCATGGCCGCCGCGCGTGCCGCCGTACGAGCCCCCGAGCCCGAGGCGGCTCCCGCGCCGGCCCCCGCCCCGGTGCCGGCCCCCGCCCCCGCGGTTCCGGCCCCCGCGCCCCCGGCCGCGACCCCGCCGCCCCCCGCGCCCGCGCCCGCCGGTCCCGCCCCCGGCGCCTGGCCCGGCGCCGCGCAGCCCGGCAGCGGTGCCCCCGGCGCCTGGCCCGGGGCCGCGTCCCCGGCAGCCCCCGCCGCCCAGACCCCCGCCGCCCAGACCCAGCCCCCCGCGCCCACCGCCGGGGCCTGGCCCAGCGCCACCGCGCCCGGTACGGCCGCCCCGGCGCCCGCCCCGGCTCCGGCTCCGGCGGCCACCCCGGCCCCCGCGGCGGCCGCCCCCTCCCCGGGCATGGCCGCGGGCGCCGGCCAGGTGCAGGCCATGTGGCCCGGAGTCCTGGAGGCCGTCAAGAACCGTCGCCGCTTCACCTGGATCCTGCTCAGCCAGAACGCCCAGGTCACCGGCTTCGACGGGACGACCCTCCAGCTCGGCTTCCCCAACCCCGGAGCCCGCGACAACTTCGCGAGCAGCGGCAGCGAGGACGTGCTCAAGGCGGTCCTGGCCGAGCAGTTCCAGGTCAACTGGAAGATCGACGCCGTGGTCGGCGGTGGCGGCGGCGGAGCCCCCGCACCCGCCGCGGGCTCCTACTCCGCCCCGCCCGCGCCCGCCTACAGCCCGACGCCCCCGGCGCAGCAGGCCCCGGCCCCGCAGCCGCCCCAGTCGCAGTACCAGCAGCAGCCCCCGCAGTCGGCGCCCGCGCCGCAGCCTCCCGTACAGCAGGCGCCCCCGCCCGTGGCCCCCGAGGACGACGTCCCGGAGGAGGACGACCCCGACCTCGTCGACACCGCCCTGACGGGGCACGACCTCATCGTGCGCGAGCTCGGAGCGACCGTTGTAGAGGAATATACGAACGAGTAGGGCCGTCTCATTGGGTGGCCGCACGAAAGGGAATCCGGAGCGCGGGCTACGCTTCATGGCGTGAAGGTCCTCGTCATCGGCGGCGGCGCCCGCGAACACGCCCTGTGCCGCTCTCTGTCCCTCGACCCCGACGTCAACGCGCTGTACTGCGCTCCCGGCAACGCCGGCATCTCCGAGGTGGCCGAGCTGCGCCCGGTCGACGCCCTCGACGGCGAGGCCGTCGCCCGGCTCGCCACCGAGCTCGGCGCCGACCTGGTCGTCGTCGGACCGGAGGCCCCGCTGGTCGCCGGAGTCGGCGACGCCGTCCGCGCGGCCGGCATCCCCGTCTTCGGCCCGTCCCGCGAGGCCGCGCAGCTGGAGGGCTCCAAGGCCTTCGCCAAGGACGTGATGGCCGCTGCCGGGGTCCCGACCGCGCGCAGCTACGTGTGCACCACCCCGGAAGAGGTGGACGCGGCCCTCGACGCCTTCGGCGCCCCGTACGTCGTCAAGGACGACGGCCTCGCCGCCGGCAAGGGCGTCGTGGTCACCGAGGACCTGGCCGCGGCCCGCGCGCACGCGCTCGGCTGCGACCGCGTGGTCATCGAGGAGTACCTGGACGGTCCGGAGGTCTCCCTCTTCGCGATCACCGACGGCGTCACCGTGCTGCCGCTCCAGCCCGCGCAGGACTTCAAGCGCGCGCTCGACGGCGACGAGGGCCCCAACACCGGCGGCATGGGCGCGTACTCCCCGCTCCCCTGGGCCGACCCGAAGCTGGTCGAAGAGGTCATGGCCTCCGTCCTCCAGCCGACCGTGGACGAACTCCGCCACCGCGGCACCCCCTTCTCCGGTCTGCTCTACGCCGGTCTCGCGATCACCTCGCGCGGGGTCCGGGTCATCGAGTTCAACGCGCGCTTCGGCGACCCCGAGACCCAGGTGGTCCTCGCCCGGCTGCGCACCCCGCTCGCGAGCGTGCTGCTGAACGCCGCCAACGGCACCCTGGCCGCCGAACCGCCGCTGAGCTGGCGCGACGACGCGGCCGTCACCGTCGTGATCGCCTCGCACAACTACCCGGAGACCCCGCGTACCGGGGACCCGATCGAGGGTCTGGCCGAGGTGGCCGCCGAGGACGCCCCGAACGCGTACGTGCTGCACGCCGGGACCCGCCGCGAGGGCGACGCGGTCGTCAGCGCGGGCGGGCGGGTGCTGTCGGTGACCGCGACCGGTTCCGATCTGGCGCAGGCGCGGGAGAGGGCGTATAAGGCCGTCGCGCGGATCAGGCTCGACGGCTCGCAGCACCGTACGGACATTGCGGCCAAGGCTGCCGAAGGCCGCTGAGCAGCGGCTCCACTCGAACGCGGGCCCGGGCGCACACTGCGCGCCCGGGCCCGCGCGTGCGACTGCATCCGGCCGCGTTCGAACGCACCCACCTTTGCCCAAAGCCATTCCATCGGGTGATCGTGCCCCGGTCCGCCTGACTGCGCGGCCGGCCCCAACTAGGGTGCGGCGCAAGCATTCCGGCACATGGCCCACCGGCATTGCGATGTCAGTGGCGGGTGTCACAGTGGGGGAGTGAGCAAAGCCGCCGCAGGGCAGAGGGGGTGAGGTCCGGCCGTGTCCGGAACCAGTTCGATCGCTGAAGTGGGCGCGCCGTCCGCGCGTTCCCGAGCCCTCGCCGTGCTGCGGGTCCGCAGCAGGGCGCTGGCCCTCGGACTGCTGCCCGCCGCCGTCGCGGTGGTGCTCGTCGCCGCCCGGATGACGGGCCGGCTGGGCGCGGATCCCTGGCAGGCGGTGACCCTCGCCGTCTGCGCGGTCGCCGCGCTGGTGCTCCTGGTCGGCGGGACCTTCGCCGCCGTGGTGCTCCGGGCCGGCCCCGCCGTGACGCCGACGGTGCCGCTGTCGGAGGCCGCCGCCCCCGACCTGTACCGGCTGGTGCGGGATCTGGCCGACCGGATGGACGTGCCCGCGCCCTCCGCGATAGCCCTGACCCCGGACTGCGACAGCTGGCTGGAGGACCGCACCCATCCCGCCCACCGCCGGGCCGGCATATCGGCCGGTCGTCCGGAGTCCGCGCCGGGCGCCGCCCCCGTGCTGGTGATCGGCTCGCCGTTCCTGTGGTGGATGCGCGTCGCGGAGCTACGGGCGGTCCTCGCGCCGGTCGTTGCCGGTACGGGCCCCTCGGCGCACCCGGACATAGCCGACGCGCGAGGTTTCGTACGGGGGCTCGACGCCGCCGTGGACGTGGGCAGCAGGCCCGGCCTCGGCTGGATCGCCGGCCCGGCCCGGCTGCTGCTGACCCTGTGCCGGGTGGACGCCGCCGAGATGGAGCGCGGGGTGGCCGCGGCCGCCTCGGAGCGCGCACAGGATGTGGACTACGGGCTGCGCATCGTCGCCCAGGAGCAGGTCGGGCTGGCCTACGCGGGCTGGGACCGGCTGCTGACCCGGGTGGCTCTGCCGGCCTGGCGGATGGGCCGCTGGCCGGCGCGTCTCGACGCCGGGGTGGTCTCCGCCCTGACCGAACTGTCCCGCCGGGACCGGCTGGCGGAAGGGTTCACCTCACGGCTCGGCGAGCGGCCCGCGTGCGATCTCCTGGAGCAGCCGGGCGCCGTCGACGAGGCGGCCTCGCTGCTGGCCGCGCGGCTGTTCCACGGCGGCCCGGCCGAGGCGGGTCCGGACTGGTCGCCGGTGGACTGGGCGGCCTACCCGGAAGAGGTCGTGGACCGGAAGTGGCGTACCGAGGCCGCCCGCCTGCATGCCGCCCTGGACGCGTTGGCGGCCCCCGCCGCCCCGACGGTGGAGCGGGTACTGGCCTTCCTCACGGACGCCGGCCCAGCCGGGGAATCCCTGGCCGGGAGACTCAGCGGGGATCAGGCGCGGGATCAGGCGCGGGAGCAGGCCGGGCCGGACTCCTCGATGGCGCGGGGGGCGGACGCGGTGCCGCTGTTCCCGCTCCAGGCTCCGAGAAGCGGGCGGGACCTGCTGGCGGACCACGTGACGGCGCTGGTGTGCTGCGCCGCCGTGGACTCGGCCGGGGCCGCGCCGGGGCTGGACTGGCTCGACGGGCCCGTGCTGCTGGTCGGCGGCGAGCGCAGGTCGGACCTCGCGCCCCGGGTGCTGTGTCTCGTGGAGGACGGCGACCCCGAGCCGCTGCGGGAGTGGCTCGCGCAGGTCGGAGTCCGCCCCGAGAAGCCGGTCCGGCTGGTGTAGCGGGCACGGCGGGGCCTCCGGGCCTCCGGCGCGCCCCTCGGCGCCCCCGGGGAGCCGTCCCGAGCCCCGCCCCCAGCCCCGGCCGCTGCGCCACCCCGCATCGCCAAGGCGCGCACCCCGGCAAGGCGCACCCCCGCAAGGCGCACCTGGCAAGGCGCGCATCCGACAAGAAGCGCACCCGGCAAGGCTTTTTCGCGACGAACGGTGACGGAGTGCGTGCGTTATGTGATGTGCTGGGGGCGATGGATACGTGTTCGGGGGAGCGAGGGAGGGGAGCGGAATGGGTGCGGACCAGATCCGGCGGTGGGAGTCAGGTGCGCTCGCGCACGCGGTGACCGACCCCTTCGGGCAGGGCCCCCTGCCCTGGTTCCGGGGCAGCGAGCTGTACTTCGACGACACCGGCCAGGTCGTCCCCTGGTACGTGGACCCCGCCGTCGCCCCCGGCCAGGTCCCGCGGGCCCGCAGCGGCGGCGGCCCGCTCACCGCCGACGACGTCCACCGGCAGATCAAGGGCTTCGCCTCCACCGGGGCCGTGGCCCCCGGCGAGGCGATCGACTTCCACATCACCGTGGATCCGCCCCAGCAGTTCTCCGTCGACATCTACCGCATCGGTCACTACGGCGGCGACGGCGCGAGCAAGGTCCACTCCAGCCCCCGGCTCTCCGGCATCGTCCAGCCGGCCCCGCTCACCGCCGACCGCACCGTCTCCTGCCACCACTGGTGGCTGTCGTGGCGGCTCCAGGTCCCCTCGTACTGGAATCTCGGCGCCTACGTGGCCGTCCTGACCACCGTCGACGGCTACCGCTCCCACATCCCCTTCACGGTCCGCGACGACCACCCCGCCGACCTGCTCCTCCTCCTGCCCGACATCACCTGGCAGGCCTACAACCTCTACCCGGAGGACGGCCACACCGGCGCGAGCCTCTACCACGCCTGGGACGAGCAGGGCCGTCTCCTCGGCGAGCGGGACGCGGCCATCACCGTCTCCTTCGACCGCCCCTACGCGGGCGCGGGCCTGCCCCTCCACGTGGGCCACGCCTACGACTTCATCCGCTGGGCCGAGCGCTACGGCTACGACCTCGCCTACGCCGACACCCGCGACCTGCACGCCGGCCGCGTCGACCCCACCCGCTACCGCGGCCTGGTCTTCCCCGGCCACGACGAGTACTGGTCGGTGCCCATGCGCCGCACCGTCGAGCGCGCCCGCGAGCACGGCACCTCGCTCGTCTTCCTCTCCGCCAACACCATGTACTGGCAGGTCGAGCTCGCCCCCTCCCCCTCCGGGGTCGAGGACCGGCTCCTCACCTGCCGAAAACGCCGCGGCCCCGGCCGCCCCAGTCTGTGGCGCGAGGTCGACCGCCCGGAACAGCAGCTGCTCGGCATCCAGTACGCGGGGCGAGTCCCCGAGCCCGCGCCCCTGATCGTGCGCAATGCCACGCACTGGCTCTGGGACTCCACCGGCGCGGCCGAGAACGACGAGCTCGACGGCCTGGTCGCGGGCGAGGCCGACCGGTACTTCCCGCGCACCCAGCTGCCCGAGCACCAGGACCGGATCCTCCTCGCGCACTCCCCGTACCTCGACACCGAAGGTGCCAAGCGCCACCAGGAGACCTCCCTCTACCGGGCACCCAGCGGGGCGCTCGTCTTCGCTTCCGGCACCTTCGCCTGGTCCCCGGCGCTCGACCGCCCCGGCCATGTCGACGAACGGGTCCAGCGGGCCACTGCGAATCTCCTCGACCGGATCTGCAAGCGGGACTGAACGCGTCGCCCGGGGCGGGAGGGGCCCGCGCGCCCCCCTGGTGGGGGTGTGGGCCCCTGTACGAGACAATGGGTTCGCGCTCGTACAGAACCACAGGGAGACCCCGTGTCCGGATTCGTCGAAAAGCCCGAGCCGGTCCAGGTGCCCGGCCTCGTCCACCTCCACACCGGCAAGGTGCGCGACCTCTACCGGGACGAGGACGGCAACCTCGTCATGGTGGCCAGCGACCGGATGTCCGCCTTCGACTGGGTGCTGCCGACCGAGATCCCGGACAAGGGGCGCGTCCTCACCCAGCTCTCCCTCTGGTGGTTCGACAAGCTCCGGGACCAGGTCCAGAACCACGTCATCAGCACCGAGCTGCCCGCGGGAGCCCCCGCCGACTGGGCCGGCCGCACGCTGATCTGCCAGAACCTCGACATGGTCGCGGTCGAGTGCGTGGCCCGCGGCTACCTCACCGGCTCCGGTCTCGTCGAGTACGACCAGACCCGGACGGTCTGCGGACTCGCCCTCCCCGAGGGACTCGAGGACGGCTCCGAGCTGCCCGGCCCGATCTTCACCCCGGCGGCCAAGGCCGCGGTCGGCGAGCACGACGAGAACGTCTCCTACGAGGAGGTCGCCCGCGGCGTCGGCGCCGAGACGGCGGCGCAGCTGCGCCAGGCCACCCTGGCCCTGTACCGGCACGCCCGCGACATCGCGCGCCGGCGCGGGATCATCCTGGCCGACACCAAGTTCGAGTTCGGCTTCGCGCCCGACGGGACCCTGGTCGTCGCCGACGAGGTGCTCACCCCCGACTCCTCCCGCTTCTGGCCGGCCGACGAGTGGAAGCCGGGCCGTGCCCAGCCCTCCTTCGACAAGCAGTACGTGCGCAACTGGCTGACCTCCCCGGCCTCCGGCTGGGACCGCCACGGCGAACTCCCGCCGCCGGCGCTGCCGCAGGAGGTCGTCGAGCAGACCCGCGCCAAGTACATCGAGGCGTACGAGCGGCTCACCGGCCTGACCTGGACCGCCACCACCGGACACTGAGCGTCCCCGCCTGCGGCCTCCCGCCTGCCGCCTTCCGCCCCCGCAACGGGCGGGAGGCCGGGGGCGGCAGGCCGCAGGCGGGCAGACACGAAGAAGCCCCCCGGTCCGAGGACCGGGGGGCTTCTGCACTACAGAGCGGACAACGCGACTCGAACGCGCGACATCCACCTTGGCAAGGTGGTGCTCTACCAACTGAGCTATGTCCGCATGCGCCGTAACGCGAGACCTACTATACCCAACCTCGCTCCCGCGCGAGACGCACCGCCGTGTGGCGGTTCTCGGCCCCGAGCTTCGTCGCCGCCGACGACAGGTAGTTCCGTACCGTCCCCTGCGACAGCGAGGCCCGCTCCGCGATCTCCGCGATCGGCGCCCCGTCCCCCGCCAGTTCCAGCACCTCCGCCTCCCGCGCGGTCAGCGGCGAGTCCCCCGCGCTGATCGCGTCGGCCGCCAACTCCGGATCGACGTAACGGCCTCCGGCCTGCACGGTGCGGATCAGCTCGGCCAGCCGCTGCGCCGACACCGTCTTCGGCGCGAAGGCCCGCACGCCCGCCGCGAGGGCCCGCTTGAGGTGGCCGGGACGGCCGTGGCTGGTCACGATCATGACCTTGCAGCCGGGGAGTTCGGTCCGCAGGGATGTGGCCACACTCACACCGTCCGCGCCCGGCATCTGCAGGTCCAGCACCGCCACATCGGGCCGGTGCGCCCGCGCCATGGCCAGGGCCTCCGGCCCCGAGGCGGCCTCCGCGACGACCAGCAGATCGTCCTCCAGGGCCAGCAGCGCGGCCAGGGCGCCCCGGATCAGGTGTTCGTCGTCGGCCAGCAGTACACGTACGGGGCTCACGCCCGCACCTCCAGTCGTTGTTCGGGGATCTCCGCCAGGAGCCGGAACCGGCCGCCCCCGACCGGTCCCGCCAGCAAGGTCCCGTCCACCACCGCGAGGCGCTCCCGCAGTCCGGCGAGCCCCGATCCCGGAGGCCCGGCCGGCGCCTCGGGGGCCCCGTCGTTCTCGACCAGCAGGGTCAGCGCGCCCGACCCGCCGCGGGCCTGCTCCAGCCGGATCAGGCAGCTGTGCGCGTCCCCGTGCCGCAGTACGTTCGTGGTCGCCTCCCGGACCACCCAGCCCAGCGCCGACTGCACCTCGGCGGGCAGCACGCGCCCGGCGTCGAACTCGACCCGGCAGGCCATCCCGGCCGCGCTCAGCACCCCGCGCGCACCCTCCAGCTCCACCGCCAGGTCCGCCTCGCGGTAGCCGCGTACGACGTCCCGTACCTCCCGCTGCGACTCGCGGGCGATCCGCTGGACCTCCGTCATCTGGTCCACCGCCTCCGGGCGGCCGCGCCGGGCCAGCTGCACGGCGAGCTCGCTCTTGAGGGCGATCACCGCCAGGTTGCGGCCCATCACGTCGTGCAGGTCGCGGCCGAACCGCAGCCGCTCCTCGGCGACCGCGAGCTGTGCCTGGAGCTCCCGGGCGCGGTCGAGCTCGTACACGGTCTTCAGCAGCCAGGAGGAGAAACCGCAGGCCAGCGTCATGAACGTGCTCGTGATGAGGACGCCGACGCCGTATCCGACGGGCTCGAAGCCCGGCCGTCCCGTCGCCATCGACGCGCAGCCGGCGAAGCAGGCCGCGGCCGGTCCGACGCAGACCATGTGCCTGACCTTGGTCAGGGTCAAGGCCAGCGAACCGGTGGAGAAGGCGATGAGGTTGGTCACCAGCACGGGGGCCACGTTCTCGCTGGTGACGATGCCCACCGACCGCAGGACCAGGGCGCTCAGGCAGGTGGTGACGGTCACCGCCACCATGGCCAGCATCAGCCGCACGGGCCGCTCCCGCCGCCCGAGCACCCAGTCCAGGGCCCGGGAGGACAGCAGCCCGGACAGGGCGATGCACAGCGCCGCGGCCGCGAGCAGCGCCCCGGTGACGGCCCCGATGCCCTCGGGCGCGAGGCCCCCAAGGATCGCGAGGGCCTCGATCGCGATGAAGAAGTGGAACGACCAGCGGGTGTACAGCTCGATCTTTCCGGCACTGCCGCGGTTCTTCCACCACCCGGTCAGCTTCGACACGGTCCCGTCCCCCGACTTCGTTCTACGTCCTAGCGGCGCGGTTCCCAGCGGAACCACCGCTGGACAGCAAACACGGTGATCATGATCCAGGCCAGTGTGGTCAGCGCCGCCCCCGTCAGCTCCCCGCCGCCGGGGCCGCCGCTCCAGGCGCCCCGCACCAGCGTCATGACCCCGCTGAGCGGCAGCAGTTCGCACACCGACGCCAGCCGCTCGGGCAGCGCGTCCGCCGGCAGGAACAGGCCCGAGCCGAGCGCTGTCACCAGGAACAGGGGCAGGGTGGTCAGGCCCGCGCTCTCCACGCTCCGGGTGAAGGAGCTGGTCACCGCCGACATCCCGGCCAGCAGCACGATCGCGGCGAGCACCGCCCCGGCCAGCAGCAGCGGGTCGTCCGGCATCGGGGCGTCGAGCGCGGCGGCGCCGGCCAGCGTGAGGACGGTGATCTGCCCGAGGGCGATCACGGCGGCGGGCAGCGCGGTCCCGGCCAGGATCTCCAGGTCGCCCGCCTCTCCGGTGCGCAGCCGCTTCAGGACGAGCTCCTCGCGCCGGGCCACGTACGCGGAGACCAGGTTCATGTAGACGACGAGGAGCAGGATCAGCCCGAGGCCGCCGGTGAGGGTGGCCTCGCCGATGGCCTCCGCGGCGCGCCCGTCGTTGCCGGCGAGCGTCGAGCGCAGCAGGAACACCATGGCCAGCGGCATCAGCAGGGCCAGGGTCAGCGCGGCACGGTTGCGCCGCAGCAGGGTCAGTTCGGCCCGGCCCAGGGCGGTGAGCCGTCGGGGGCTGAGGTTCGGGGCGGTCAGGTTCAGCGTGCTCATCGGTACACCGCCGCCGCGTTGCCGCCGCCACGGGCGTCGGTACCGGCCTGCGCAGCGCAACCCCGGCGGCTCCGGGCGATCTCCAGGAAGGCCTCCTCCAGCGAGGCGGACCGGGCGTCGAGCCCGGCCAGTTCCACCCCGGACTCGTGCGCCCAGCGCAGCAGTTCCCCGAGGCTGTCCTGGAGCCGTTCGGTACGGATCTCCACGCGCCGCCCGTCCGCGGCCGCCCGCAGCGACAGCGGCAGCCGGCCCGCGGGCACCCCCGCGGGGAGGGTGAAGCGGATCCGGGCGGGCCGGGTCGAGGTCACCTCGGCGGGGGTGCCGCTCAGCACCAGCTCCCCTTCGTGCAGGATCGCCAGCCGGTCCGCGAGCTCCGCCGCCTCCTCCAGGTAGTGCGTGGTCAGCAGGACGGTGGTGCCCTGGTCGCGCAGTTCCCGTACCAACGCCCAGGTGTCCCGACGCCCTTCGGGGTCCATGCCGGTGGTCGGCTCGTCCAGGAACAGCACCTCGGGCCGCCCGAGCAGGGCCAGCGCCAGGTCGAGCCGGCGCCGCTCACCGCCGGACAGCTGCTTGACCCGTACGGAGGCCCGCGCGGCCAGCCCGACCAGTTCCAGCACCTCGGGCGCCGGCCGGGCGCCGGTGGTGACCCCGCCCCACATCCGGACGGTCTCGGCGACGGTCAGCTCGGAGGGGAACCCGCCGTCCTGGAGCATGACCCCGGTGCGCGGCCGGACCTCGGCCCGCCGCGCGTACGGGTCGAGGCCGAAGACCCGGACCTGTCCGCCGCTCGGCGCGGCCAGTCCCTCCAGCAGTTCCACGGTGGAGGTCTTGCCCGCGCCGTTGGTGCCGAGCAGGGCGAACACCTCGCCGCGCGCCACGGAGAAGGTGACGCCGCGTACGGCCTCGAATCCTCCGGCGTAGCCGCGGCGCAGTCCTTCGGCCCGGATCACTGTGTCGGTCATGACTCAAGGCTCGCGGCGGATCGGCCGGGGCAGCAGTGCGGGCTGTCATGACCGGCGATGACATATGTCAGTCGTGGATCGGCATGGCCGCGGGTATAACTGCGGGGATACGACAAAGGCCCCGATCAATGATCGGGGCCTTTGCACTCTGAGCGGACGACGCGACTCGAACGCGCGACATCCACCTTGGCAAGGTGGTGCTCTACCAACTGAGCTACGTCCGCATGCTTCCCACGGCACAAGTGCCGTGCGCTGCGAGCATCACTCTACCTGATCCACAACCGTGGTCGGTAAAGCGTGCAGAGCGGGTGACAGGGATTGCACACTGCGCCTCCCCCCTGGAAGGGGGGTGTTCTGCTACTGAACTACACCCGCACGACTTCGGGGCCTCGACCTTGCGGCCTCGCCCCTCGGCGTGATCCACACACTAGCCGATCAGAGGGGGTGGATGGCAAATCCGGGGTCAGTGGGCAGCGTTGTAGGCCTCGTAGACGCGCTTGGGGATCCGGCCGCGCGGCGGCACCTCGTGCTGGTTGGACCGGGCCCAGGCCCGGACGACGGCCGGGTCGGGCGCGATCGAGGTGTGCTTGTACGTCTTCCCCGAGCGGGCCTGGCGCCGGCCGGCGGCCACGAAGGGCGCGAGGCTCTTCCGCAGTTTCTTTGCGTTCGCCACATTGAGGTCGATCTCGTACGACTTACCGTCCAGAGCGAACACGACCGTTTCCGCCGCTTCTCCGCCATCGATGTCGTCGGAGATCGTGACTACTACGCGCTGCGCCACGGATATCGGTCCCTTCGTGCGAGGTCACCGCGTGCTGACATGCGGTGATGTCGCCTGTGTGGATGTTTCGGAGCAATGCATCAATCCGTCGGAATCCCGACCGATTCCTTTGTACCGCGATTCCCAATGAATTGCGAAGCCCAGTTAATTCTCTCCGCGTGTCCCGCCGCAATCCCGGGCACGTGGTTTTCCGGTGGATTTTGCGAAGCGTTGGTGAAGCTGAAACCGGTCCCGGATCATGCTCAAGGTATATCTACCCGCGTAGAAATTTTGGCCGGGTACGCTGATGGAACCGCCTTCGCACCAACCACCACACGGGAGTGCCAGTGGCACGCGTCGTAGTCGACGTCATGCTCAAGCCGGAGATCCTCGACCCCCAGGGCCAGGCGGTGCAGCGTGCACTGCCGCGTCTGGGCTTCGAGGGGATCGCCGACGTCCGCCAGGGGAAGCGCTTCGAACTGGAGGTGGAGGGACCGGTCGACCAGGCCGCCCTCGACCGCATCCACAAGATGGCCGAAACGTTCCTCGCCAACACCGTCATCGAAGACTTCACCGTGAAGGTCGAGGCCTGACGGTGACCACTCGCATCGGAGTCGTCACGTTCCCCGGAACGCTCGACGACCGTGACTCGCTGCGCGCCATCCGCCTCGCGGGGGCCGAGCCGGTCTCGCTGTGGCACCGCGACAAGGACCTGCACCAGGTCGACGCGGTCGTCCTCGCGGGCGGCTTCTCCTACGGGGACTACCTGCGCGCCGGGGCCATCTCCCGGTTCTCGCCCGTGATGGAGACCATCATCGAGCAGGCCAAGGGCGGCATGCCCGTCCTCGGCATCTGCAACGGCTTCCAGGTCCTCACCGAGGCCCACCTGCTGCCGGGGGCGATGCTCCGCAACAACCACCTGCACTTCATCTGCCGCGACCAGAAGCTGCGGGTGGAGAACGCGGAGACCGCGTGGACCGGCGACTACACCGCCGGCCAGGAGATCTCCGTACCGCTCAAGAACATGGACGGCCGTTACACCGCCGACGAGCGCGTGCTCGACGAACTGGAAGCCGAGGGCCGCGTGGCCTTCCGCTACCTGGACGGCAACCCGAACGGCTCGCTGCGCGACATCGCCGGCATCACCAACGCCGCGGGCAACATCGTCGGCCTCATGCCGCACCCCGAGCACGCGGTCGAGCCGCTGATCGGGACGGGCCGCACCGACGGCCTCCCGTTCTTCACCTCGGTCCTGAAGAAGCTGGTCAGCGCATGAGCCTCGACACCGTCAAGAACGCCACCGAAACCCCGGACTCCGCGCAGCCCTGGAAGGAACTCGGCCTCAAGGAGGACGAGTACGCGCGCATCCGGGAGATCCTCGGCCGCCGCCCCACCGGCGCCGAGCTCGCCATGTACTCGGTCATGTGGTCCGAGCACTGCTCGTACAAGAGCAGCAAGGTCCACCTGAAGCAGTTCGGCGAGAAGGTCCCGCAGAACGACGCCATGCTCGTCGGCATCGGCGAGAACGCCGGCGTCGTCGACGTCGGCCAGGGCTACGCGGTCACCTTCAAGGTCGAGTCGCACAACCACCCCTCGTACATCGAGCCCTACCAGGGCGCGGCCACCGGCATCGGCGGCATCGTCCGGGACATCCTGGCCATGGGCGCCCGCCCGATCGCGGTCGTGGACCCGCTGCGCTTCGGCGCGGCCGACCACCCCGACACCAAGCGCGTCCTGCCGGGCGTGGTCGCGGGCATCGGCGGCTACGGCAACTGCCTCGGCCTGCCCAACATCGGCGGCGAGGTCGTCTTCGACGCCTGCTACCAGGGCAACCCGCTGGTCAACGCCGGCTGCATCGGCGTCATGAAGCACGAGGACATCCACCTCGCCAAGGCCTCCGGCCCCGGCAACAAGGTCATCCTCTACGGCGCCCGCACCGGCGGCGACGGCATCGGCGGCGTCTCGGTCCTCGCGTCCGAGACCTTCGACGACACCAAGCCGACCAAGCGCCCCGCCGTCCAGGTCGGCGACCCCTTCCAGGAGAAGCTCCTCATCGAGTGCACCCTGGAGATCTTCAAGGAGAAGCTGGTCGCGGGCATCCAGGACCTCGGCGGCGCCGGGCTCTCCTGCGCCACGTCCGAGCTGGCCTCCGCCGGATCCGGCGGCATGCGCGTGGAACTGGACACCGTCCCGCTGCGCGACGCGACCCTCTCGCCCGAGGAAATCCTCATGAGCGAGTCGCAGGAGCGCATGTGCGCGATCGTCGAGCCGCAGCACGTCGACCGCTTCATGGAGATCTGCGAGAAGTGGGACGTCATCGCCACCGTCATCGGTGAGGTGACCGAGGGCGAGCAGCTGGAGATCTACTGGCACGGCGAGCTGATCGTGGACGTGCCCCCGGGCACCGTCGCCCACGAGGGCCCGACCTACCACCGCCCGTACGCGCGCCCCTCCTGGCAGGACGCGCTCCAGGCGGACGACGCGGGCAAGCTGCCCCGCCCGCAGACCTCCGAGGAGCTCCGCGCGCAGGTCCTGGCCCTGGTCTCCTCCCCGAACCAGGCGTCCAAGTCGTGGGTCACCGACCAGTACGACCGCTTCGTGCAGGGCAACACCGTCCTGTCGCAGCCCGAGGACGCGGGCATGGTCCGCATCGACGAGAAGACCAACCTCGGCGTCGCCATGGCCACCGACGGCAACGGCCGCTTCGCGAAGCTCGACCCGTACACGGGCGCGCAGCTCGCGCTGGCGGAGGCGTACCGCAACGTCGCCGCGACCGGCGCCAAGCCGCTCGCCATCTCCGACTGCCTGAACTTCGGCTCGCCCGAGGACCCGGACGTCATGTGGCAGTTCGCCGAGGCCACCCGCGGTCTCGCGGACGGCTGCCTGGAGCTGGGCACCCCGGTGACCGGCGGCAACGTCTCGCTGTACAACCAGACGGGCGAGACCGCGATCCACCCGACCCCGGTCGTGGCGGTCCTCGGTGTGATCGACGACGTCAACCGCCGTACGCCGATGGCGTTCAAGGAAGCCGGCCAGCTGCTGTACCTGCTCGGCGACACCGCCGAGGAGTTCGGCGGCTCGGCCTGGTCCGAGGTCGTCCACCAGCACCTCGGCGGCCTGCCGCCCAAGGTGGACCTGGGCCGCGAGAAGCTGCTGGGCGAGATCCTGATCTCGGCCTCGCGCGACGGCATGATCGACGCCGCGCACGACCTGTCCGACGGCGGCGTCATCCAGGCGCTCACCGAGTCCTGCCTGCGCGGCGGGAACGGCGCGCGGATCGTGGTCCCGGAGGGCCTGGACGCCTTCACCTTCCTGTTCTCCGAGTCCGCGGGCCGGGCCGTCGTGGCCGTCCCGCGCAGCGAGGAGCTCCGCTTCACCGACATGTGCGGTGCGCGGGGCCTGCCGGCCGCCCGGATCGGCGTGGTCGACGGCGAGGAGATCGAGATCCAGGGCGAGTTCACGATTCCGCTCGCGGAGCTGCGTACCGCTCACGAGGCGACGATCCCGGCGCTGCTCGCCTGATCCCGCCACGTCCCCGAGCCCCCGTCCGGAGCACTCCGGGCGGGGGCCCCGGCGTTCCGGGCCCGGCGTTCGGGGCCCCGGTAGGGTCGGGCCATGCCGCCTGTCAGGAAGAAGCCGCGTACCTACGACCCCGCGAAGATCCGCGCGGCCGTCACCGCGCAGTTCGGGCATGTCGCCCGGGGCGTGCGGGACCTGGGGCCCGAGCAGCTGGCCCGGCCCAGCGGGGTCGGGGAGTGGTCCGTGGCCGAACTCGCCGCCCACATCGCGTGGATCGCGGACTCGCTGGCGGGCGGGCTGGCCCGGCCGTCCGCCGCCGTCCCCGAACTGAGCGCCGTCGAGTGGCCCTTCGCCACCGCCTCCCTCGCCGGGAAGATCTCCGAGGCGGCCCGGGAGACCCTCGCCGGTCCCCCGCTGCCCGAGCTCTACGACCGGGCGGCCGCCCGGATGGCCGAGGCGCTGGAGGCCAACCCGGGCAGCCGGGTGCTGGAGCTGTGGATCGGCGACATGACCCTCGCAGACTTCCTGGTCACCCGCACCGTGGAGTTGGTGGTCCACACCGACGACCTGAACCGGGCCGCCGGACTGGACGTCCCGATCGAGCGGCAGGCCCTGGCCGCCTGCACCCGGCTGCTCGCCGACTCCCTCGCCCTCAAAGCGCCCGGGGGCTCCGTCGAGGTGCGGATCCCGCCCTTCGCCGTGGTCCAGTGCGTCGAGGGGCCCCGGCACACCCGGGGCACGCCGCCCAACGTGGTGGAGACCGACCCGCTGACCTGGGTCCGGCTCGCGACGGGCCGTACCGGATGGGCCGAGGCCCTCGACGCGGCGCAGGTCAGCGCCAGTGGCGAGCGGGCCGACCTGTCCGCGCTGCTGCCGCTGATGAGCTGAGCGGAACCGCCCGGGCGCCGTCTTCGTCCCAGCGGCATGCGTATTCTCAGGAACCTCCCGCCCGGCCTGGCGCTCGTACTCGCGCTCGCCGCGTGCGGCGGCCAGTCCGAGGACGGCGCCGCACGTACGCTCCCCGACCCCGTCGGCCCCTGGGCCGTGGAGTCCCTGACCACCGGTGGCCGCACCCTGCACGCGCCGGACGCCGCCCGCGTCGACATCGGGCAGGACGAGGCCAAGGGCAACTACGGCTGCAACGGGTTCACCGCGAAGGTGGTCCTCGACGGCGCCTCCGCCCTGACCGTCACCCCCGGCGCCACGACCGCCATGGCCTGCGAGGACCAGGCCTTCGAGACGGAGTTCGCCAAGCTGTTCACCGGCCGGCTGACCATCGACCGGGGCCCCGACCGGCTCACCCTGAAGACCGCCGACGGGAGCACCATCGCCATGACCGCCAAGCCCCCGGCCGCGGACGCCCCGCTCACGGTGACCGAGTGGACCGTGAACTCCCTGACCAGCGGGGAGACCGCGGCCTCGGTCCCGGCCGAGGCGGCCGGCAGGGCGCGCTTCACCATCGCCGCCGACGGCGCCGCGAGCGGCACCCTCGGCTGCAACCGGTTCAGCGCCAAGGCCACCGTCGACGGTCCCGCGGTCACCTTCGGGCCGCTCACCACCACCCGGATGGCCTGCGAGGGCCCGGCGGGCGAGGTAGAGCGGACGCTGACCGAGCTGTTCGGCAGCGGCCCGCTCACCTGGAAGGTCCAGGCCCGGTCCCTGACCCTGACCGCCCCCGACGGCAAGGGCCTGACCGCCGGGGCGGCCTCCGCCGCGGAATGACGCGCGCCGAGCCTCACAGCGGCGGCAAGGGTCAGGCCGGGTAGGGCAGCAGCCCCGCGTTGACGGACTCCCAGGCCGCCCGCAGCTGGGCCAGCCGGGCCGGCTCGACGGCCGCCTTGTCGGCCTGCTCGCGGATGTCCCCGGCCAGGTTGAACAGCTGGTCCTGGCCCGCCTTGCCGCGGTAGTACTTCCAGTCCCCGCGGCGCAGCGCCCGCTCGCCCCGCACCCGCCAGAACAGGTTCCGCTCCGCGACCTTCTCGCCGCGCAGCAGGTATCCGGCCAGGCTCACCCCGTCCAGCGGGTAGGCGCGGTGCGGCCGGGTCCCGGCCAGCTCCAGCAGGGTCGCCGTCCAGTCCGGGCTGAAGACCGGGACGTGGCTGACCTGGCCGCCGTCGAGGCGCGCGGGCCAGCGCACGATGTTCGGCACCCGGATCCCGCCCTCCTGGAGGGAGGCCTTGTTGCCCGACAGCGGCCAGTTGTACGAGAAGCGCTCGCCGCCGTTGTCGCTGGAGAAGACCACCAGGGTGTCGTCCTCCTGGCCCGAGCGCTTCAGGGCCGCCAGCACCGTGCCGATCGACCGGTCCAGGTCCTCGACCATCTGCTTGTACTTCTCGACCGAGCCGCCGTCCTGGTGCCACAGCGCCCGGCCGTCGCCCGCCTTGATCCGGCGGACGATCTCGGCGCTCTCCGCGGTGTCCCCGTCGGCGATCCAAGGCCAGTGCGGGGTGGTGAAGTTGAGGTTCAGCAGCCAGGGCTTGCCGTGGTGGTCGCGCGAGACGTACTCGCTGGCCCGCTCGGTGATGATCCGGGTGTAGTAGCGCAGGTCCTTGTACTCGGCGTCGCCCTCGTAGAGGTCGTACTCGCCGCCCAGGCCCAGCTTGGAGTAGTACTCCAGGGCCCCGCCGAAGTTGCCGAAGAACTCGTCCCAGCCGGACCTGGTCGGGCTGTAGTCCGGCAGGTAGCCGGCGTGCCACTTGCCGATCAGCGCGGTGGCGTAGCCGGAGTCCTTCAGCAGGGAGGCCAGCGTCGGGTGCGTGGGGTCCAGCCCGGCGGACTTGTCGGCGATCGGCTCGGCGAGCCCGCCCTTGGTGCGGCCCGGGTAGCGGCCCGTGTACAGGCTGAACCGGGTCGGGGAGCAGGTCGCGGAGCCGGAGTACGCGTCGGTGAACCGGACCCCCTGGCGGGCGAGCCGGTCCAGGTTCGGGGTCTTGATGTGCGGGGATCCGTACGAGGACAGGTCCGCCCAGCCGAGGTCGTCGCCGAGGATGAACAGGATGTTCGGCCGCCGGGACTGACGCCCCCGCGCGGCCTTGAACTCCCCTTCCCCGGGGCCCGGGAACTGGGCTTCGGCGGGCGCCGCGGCAGCGGGCGCGGCGCTCCCCAGCCCCACGGCCGCCGCGGCGGCGCTCACACCGACGGCGCCGCCGAAGGCACGCCGGGACAGACGGGATTCAGACGAGGTCACAGCTACTCCAAGGCATGGCCCGCCGGCCGCCCCGGGCTGCGCGGGACGGCGCGCGGCACGGCAGGGCAGGCTCAGGCGAGGCGAGAAGGCACAGCGGGAAGGGCACAACGGAAAGGGCACAGCGGGAAGGGCACAGGGGCAGAAGTCAGCGCGACGCGCCGAGACACGGGGCCCCGGGGCACGGGCGCTGGGAAAAGAGAAAAAGGCGCGCGACGGCGCGGGGCGGAACTACGCCCGGGAGGAACAACAGATGGCGCTCGCGACACGGACGAGGTCCACGTGCCGGCGCTCGACGAGGGTGACGGTGCGGTCACCGAGAGGCTGCATGAGCCGGAAGCCTGTACGAATCGACAGCTGGCTGTCAACCAGGGCATTCCGGATATCGAGACAGTCACCCTCCGCAGGGGTTACCCGACTGTCCGCACTGTGACTTTTCCTGGCAGTCCCCAATTCGGACCAGTGGGCGATCTCGCCTACACTCGGAAGCGTGCCTCGTGGTGATGGACGACTCAACCACGACCTGCTCCCCGGCGAAAAGGGCCCCCAGGACGCTTGCGGCGTCTTCGGTGTCTGGGCTCCGGGTGAAGAGGTCGCCAAGCTCACCTACTTCGGACTGTATGCGCTACAGCACCGTGGACAAGAGTCCGCGGGAATCGCTGTGAGCAACGGTTCCCAGATCCTCGTCTTCAAGGACATGGGCCTCGTTTCCCAGGTCTTCGACGAAACCTCTCTCGGCTCGCTCCAGGGTCATATCGCGGTCGGTCACGCCCGCTACTCGACCACCGGAGCCTCCGTCTGGGAGAACGCGCAGCCCACTTTCCGCGCGACCGCCCACGGCTCTATCGCCCTGGGTCACAACGGCAACCTGGTGAACACCGCCGAGCTTGCCGAGATGGTCGCCGACCTCCCCCGTCAGGACGGCCGCGCCACCCAGGTCGCGGCGACCAATGACACCGACCTGGTCACAGCGCTGCTGGCCGGCCAGGTCGACGACGACGGCAAGCCCCTGACCATCGAGGAGTCGGCCACCAAGGTCCTCCCGCAGGTCAAGGGTGCGTTCTCGCTCGTGTTCATGGACGAGGGAACCCTCTACACCGCCCGTGACCCGCAGGGCATCCGCCCGCTGGTCCTCGGCCGCCTCGACCGCGGCTGGGTGGTCGCCAGTGAGACCGCCGCCCTCGACATCTGCGGCGCCAGCTTCGTCCGCGAGGTCGAGCCGGGCGAGCTCATCGCGATCGACGAGAACGGCCTGCGCAGCTCCCGCTTCGCGGAAGCGAAGCCCAAGGGCTGTGTGTTCGAGTACGTCTACCTGGCGCGCCCGGACACCGACATCGCCGGCCGGAACGTCTACCTCTCGCGTGTCGAGATGGGCCGGCGCCTCGCGAAGGAAGCCCCCGTCGAGGCCGACCTGGTGATAGCGACGCCGGAATCCGGCACGCCCGCCGCCGTCGGATACGCCGAGGCCAGCGGGATCCCGTACGGCTCCGGCCTGGTCAAGAACGCCTACGTCGGCCGGACCTTCATCCAGCCCTCGCAGACGATCCGCCAGCTCGGCATCCGCCTCAAGCTCAACCCCCTCAAGGAAGTCATCCGGGGCAAGCGCCTCGTCGTCGTCGACGACTCGATCGTCCGCGGCAACACCCAGCGCGCCCTGGTCAAGATGCTCCGCGAGGCCGGCGCGGCGGAGGTCCACATCCGGATCTCCTCGCCGCCGGTGAAGTGGCCGTGCTTCTTCGGCATCGACTTCGCCACCCGGGCCGAGCTGATCGCCAACGGCATGACGGTCGACGAGATCGCCACCTCGATGGGCGCGGACTCGCTCTCGTACATCTCGCTCGACGCGATGATCGAGGCGACCACCATCCAGAAGCCGAACCTCTGCCGTGCCTGCTTCGACGGCGAGTACCCCATGGACCTGCCCGACCCGCAGCTCCTCGGCAAGCAGCTCCTGGAGACCGAACTCGCCGGCGGTACCGACGCCGCCGACGCGCTCCGGCGCCCGTAGCCGGGGTCCGACCCGCCCCGCTCGCGGGCGGGGCGGACCGGCTCGGCCCAGCTCGACCTGCGCCCGGCCCTGTCTTTCAGGCTTTTCCCAGGGCCCGGCACCACCCGCAGTAACGACACGAAAGCTCTCTCCTGTCATGACAGAGAAGACCACCGGTGCCAGCTACGCAGCAGCAGGTGTCGACATCGAAGCGGGAGACCGCGCCGTCGAACTCATGAAGGAGTGGGTGAAGAAGACGCAGCGCCCCGAGGTCCTCGGCGGCCTCGGCGGTTTCGCCGGCCTCTTCGACGCCTCCGCCCTCAAGCGGTACGAGCGCCCCCTGCTCGCCTCCGCCACCGACGGGGTCGGCACCAAGGTCGACATCGCCCGCCAGCTGGGCGTGTACGACACCATCGGCCACGACCTGGTCGCGATGGTCATGGACGACATCGTGGTCTGCGGCGCCGAGCCGCTCTTCATGACCGACTACATCTGCGTCGGCAAGGTCCACCCCGAGCGTGTCGCGGCCATCGTCAAGGGCATCGCCGAGGGCTGTGTCCTCGCCGGCTGCGCCCTGGTGGGCGGCGAGACCGCCGAACACCCGGGTCTGCTGGGCCCGGACGACTTCGACGTCGCGGGTGCCGGGACCGGGGTCGTCGAGTACGACCGGCTGCTGGGCGCGGATCGCATCCGTACGGGTGACGCCGTCATCGCGATGGCATCGTCCGGCCTTCACTCGAACGGGTACTCGCTGGTCCGTCACGTCCTCTTCGACCGTGCCGGGATGTCCCTGGACCAGCACGTCGAGGAGCTCGGCCGGACCCTCGGCGAGGAGCTGCTGGAGCCGACCAAGATCTACTCGCTGGACTGCATGGCCCTCACCCGCACGGCCGAGGTCCACGCCTACTCGCACATCACGGGCGGCGGCCTCGCCGCGAACCTGGCCCGGGTGATCCCGGACCACCTGCACGCCACGGTCGACCGTACGACCTGGGCGCCCGGTGCGATCTTCGACCTGGTGGGCAAGGCCGGCCAGGTGGAGCAGCTGGAGCTGGAGAAGACCCTGAACATGGGCGTCGGCATGATGGCCGTGGTCCCGCAGGAGTCGGTGGACGTGGCCCTGACCGCGCTGGCCGACCGGGGCGTCGACGCCTGGGTCGCGGGAGAGATCCTGGACCGGGGCGACCACACCGAGGGTGCGACCCTGACCGGTTCCTACGCGAGCTGAGCAGCACTGAAACCCGGTCGAGGGCAATGCCCTGGACCGGGTTTCAGTACGTATGAGACTTCTGAGCTAGTGCAGACGCTCTGTGCGTCAAGCGCCGCGACGGTGCGCCGACGGACCGGACTCTTCGTCCTCGTCCTCGTCGTCATCGCCGTTGTAGAGAGCCGCGTACTTGGCGTACGGGTCGTCTTCGTCATCCAGATCGTCATCGACCTCGACCGGCGCGCTGACGGGCAGCGGCTCTGTCGGCGATGCGCCCAGCTCATTGGCCAGACGCGAGAGGTCAGTCCCGCCGCTGTTGTACTTCAGCTGGCGGGCGACCTTTGTCTGCTTGGCCTTGGCCCGGCCGCGCCCCATGGCTCGACCCCCTCGGTGACGGGGCTCGACGGCCCCAGAGTCTGACACGCGTTCATGGTTCGGAGCGGGCTCTCCGTGGAGAGACCGTCCGTAGGGGTTTAACGGTACCTGCTTCCGCGGCCATACGGTACGCCGCCCGCATGACGCGCCCCGATGCAGAACCAACGAGACACCCCGTACTCGCTGGTCAGCTGCGATTTTAACCCTTTCCTGGCGGGCGACCCGCCGAAGCGCAGTGAGTTCCGTCTCCCCTGCGTCTCCGGCGGGTCCCGAGGGGCCCCCGCCGCAGGGTCAGACCGCGCGTGCGGCGCGCGCGTCCGCCATCCGCTGCTCGGCGATCCGGTCGGCAGCGGCGGCCGGCGGAATACCGTCTTCCTTCGCACGTGCGAAGATCGCCAGCGTGGTGTCGAAGATCTTCGAGGCCTTGGCCTTGCACCGGTCGAAGTCGAAGCCGTGCAGCTCGTCGGCGACCTGGATGACCCCGCCCGCGTTGACGACGTAGTCGGGCGCGTAGAGGATCCCGCGGTCCGCGAGGTCCTTCTCCACACCCGGGTGCGCGAGCTGGTTGTTCGCCGCGCCGCAGACGACCTTTGCGGTCAGTACCGGCACCGAGGCGTCGTTGAGCGCGCCGCCCAGGGCGCACGGGGCGTAGATGTCGAGGCCCTCGACGCGGATCAGCTCGTCCGTGTCGGCGACGGCGGTGACCTTGCCCGGGTGCCGGTCGAGGATCTCCTGCACGGACTCCCGGCGGACGTCCGTGATCACGACCTCGGCGCCGTCCTCCAGCAGGTGCTCCACCAGGTGCCGGCCGACCTTGCCGACGCCCGCGATGCCGACCTTGCGGCCGCGCAGGGTCGGGTCGCCCCACAGGTGCTGGGCGCTCGCGCGCATGCCCTGGAAGACGCCGTACGAGGTGAGCACCGAGGAGTCGCCCGCGCCGCCGTTCTCGGGGGAGCGGCCGGTCGCCCAGCGGGTCTCGCGCGCGACCACGTCCATGTCCGCGACGTACGTGCCGACGTCGCAGGCCGTCACGTAGCGGCCGCCGAGGGACTCCACGAACCGGCCGTAGGCCAGCAGCAGTTCCTCGCTCTTGATGACGTCCGGGTCGCCGATGATCACGGCCTTGCCGCCGCCGTGGTCGAGACCGGCGAGGGCGTTCTTGTACGACATGCCGCGCGCGAGGTTCAGCGCGTCGAGGACGGCCTCCTCGTCGGAGGCGTACGCGTGGAAGCGCGTGCCGCCGAGGGCGGGGCCCAGGGCGGTCGAGTGGAGGGCGATGACAGCCTTGAGTCCGGAGGCTCGGTCCTGACACAGCACGACTTGCTCGTGGCCGCCCTGCTCCGTGCGGAACAGGGTGTGCAGGACGCCGTCGGTCATTTCGGTCACGGTGGTGACTCCCATGGAAGAGATGCGGCGGAATGACGCCCGCCCTGCGGGTGGGGGAGGGCGTGCTGGGAGCAGCGTAAGACCTGAGGGCCCCGCGCACTCCTCCTGTCCGGGGATCGGAACATTCCCGGGTCCTTTTCGCGACCGGCGGCTTGTGCGGCCCACGAGCCGGGTGACCTCGGGCCCCCCGGCCGGAGTACCGCCGGGCGGGGCGGGGGAGTACGAGAGCGTGAGCGAATCCCCCGACCCCCGGCTGCCCTCCGCGCGCCCCGCGCCGACCGTCCCGTACGCCTCCTACCTGCGCGTCTACGAGCCCCTGGCGGCGTTTCAGGAACCGGAGCGCACGCACTGGGCCGACTACGCCCGGCGCGGGGTCGCCCCGACCGCCCAGGACGAACTGCGCCGGTCGCTGGCGGACTTGGTCCGGGTGCCCGTGGCCGGGGTCCCGGCGCACGAGAGCGCCGACGCCTTCACGGTGGAGCTGGACGGGGTGCTGCTGGTCTGCCCCTGGCGGACCAGGCTGCGCGGGTGGCTGGCGCTCCAGGAGCTGGTCGAGTCGTTCCCGCGCCCGGTGCTCGACGCGGCGCTGCCCCCGGCGTCCCGCCGCCGGGCGACCGAGGAGTACGGGGCCTGGCGCGAGCGGAACCCGGACGGCCGTCCGTGGATCCGCACCGGGGTCTGGCAGGTGCCGCTGCGCTGGTTCGTGCTGGTGGCCGACGAGGAGCGGGAGTACCTGCCGGGCGAGCGGCTGCGCTACCGGACCCCGATGGTGCAGGCCCGGCGGCGGCTCGCGCGGGGTCTGCGGACCCTGCGCGCGGCGGAGGGGTACGGGATGCTCGCCGAGGGGCTGGTGGAGGTCGGCAGCTGGCTGGAGGAGTTCCACCCGCGCTCCATGGTCGAGCTGGACTACGGCGGACTGCTGCACGCGCTGCCGGAGGCCGGGCTCTGCGGCGACCGCTCGGCGCGCGACCTGGCGCGGGGGATCGAGGAGCTGCGGACCGGGGACCGGGAGGGCGCGGCGGCGACGTACGGGGAGCTGGCGGAGCGCTGGCGGGCGGTCCGGGAGAGACTGTTCGCCAATTAGGCCTCCCGGACCCCTAGCGGTGCCCGCCGTATCGCCCGTATCGTCCGATCGGCCATAAGTCGCTGATCAGAGGCTTGATCACGGTATTGGGGCCTTAGTGCCAGGACCTACGTCCCGATACGGGCCATTGGCCCAAGCGTGACGGACCGCACTATCTACACCCTTGCGCCCTTCCCCTACCCTCGTGCCAAAATAGGACAAGGAGTCCGGGGAGGGTTCCTTCCGTCTAACTAAGGGCGGAATGCTCGGTATTGCACTCTATGGGGGGTCTGACGACTCCTGATCGCTCTGTGACTGATCGTCACAGTGGGGTGACTGTCCGTTATGGGGCGGTCCATCGGCTTCCGCCGCTGATGAACACCTCGGAGGGCAATTCCATCGGTTTGGCCGTCGAGGCTGGACGGATGGTGTAGTTGTAGTGCCGAGGACAAGCCGTTCGTCCTATAACCGACTCGGCCTGCGTATGTCCATTTCGGGCAACGCGGGCCAAGGTGCAGAATTTAGAGGAAAGAACCGAGATGGTTCGGTTCTCCCGAGGAGGCCGCTCATGACCGCTCGCACCCCTGATGCCGAGCCGCTGCTGACCCCGGCTGAGGTTGCCACGATGTTCCGCGTGGACCCGAAGACGGTCACCCGCTGGGCCAAGGCTGGCAAGCTCACGTCCATCCGCACCCTGGGTGGACACCGCCGTTACCGCGAGGCTGAGGTTCGCGCACTGCTCGCGGGAATTCCGCAGCAGCGCAGCGAGGCCTGAGGCTCGCAAGCAGGACCTTTTTACCGGGTCTGAATCGGGTCCCCCAATCCGATGAAACCCACAGGCTTCAAACAGCCCGACCTGCCCCAACAGGTTTGGCTGTTCGATCGCGCTGGACTCCGCCGGGTCCAGCGCGATCTTTTTTTATGCCCGGACACGGGCTGGTATCGCGAGGTTCGAGGGGCGCCGGCGAGGTGGGTGCCATTGCACATATTAAATCGAGGCAGCGTATGCCTGCGATAAATGTGCGAGTCTCAAAAACTCATGTGGTGACACCCGTCACAGCTGATCACTCTTGTACATCCGGCAATGCACCCCGTAAGGGGACGTGCGCGACAGAGCGCCTCATGCGGATGGGGGATTTTGTCCGCCTTGGCCGACGGCCCGGCGGCGCGGGCGCGTACGCGACGTGACCGGGCGGCGGCGGGGAAGTCGGGCGGGATGGCGTCGGCCGCGCCCGGGGAGGCCGTCAGGGCCCCTCTGGGCGCCTTCCGGGGGCGTGTCCATGATCTACGGGCCCCCGACCGTCCCGCGAGCCTCAGGAGTTCCGCAGACGGCCGCGCCTCCCGGGCCCTCCTGCGCCCTCCCTCGCCCCGCCGCGGCGGTCGTACGGGCACCAACGCGTCAGGGCCCGTATCCCCTGAGGGATACGGGCCCTGACGTTTCTGCGAACCTGACGGGACTTGAACCCGCGACCTCCACCTTGACAGGGTGGCGAGCTAACCAACTGCTCCACAGGTCCTTGATTTGCTGCCGTTTGGCGGCTGCGAATCAGACTGTACAGCAGCTCAGGGGGTGCAGTCGAACCCGAGCCCAAGGGGTGCGGCCGAACCCGATCACGGGGCCGCCGCGTCCACCGCCTTCACGATCCGCTTGTCGGAGATCGGGTACGCCGTCCCGAGGGCGTGCGCGAAGTAACTGACCCGCAGTTCCTCGATCATCCAGCGGATCTCGGTGACCGCGTCGGGCACGGGCCGGCCCTTCGGCAGCTGCTCCAGCAGCCACAGGTACTCGTCCCGCATCTCGTGGACCTTCTCCATGCGCGTGGTGTCGCGCTGGACGCCCGTCGGCATCTGCTGGAGCCGCCGGTCGATCGCCACCAGGTAGCGCATCAGGTCCGGCAGCCGCTTGAGGCCGGTCAGCGTCACGAAGCCGGCCGGCATCAGCGCCGCCAGCTGCGTCTTCACGTCCTGGAGGTTGGCCACCAGCGCCAGGCTGTTGGTGGCCTTCAGCCGCCGCTCGCACGCCTGCCAGGCCGCCAGCACCTGCTGGACCTGGCCCACCGTCCGTACGGTCGTGTCCACCAGGTCGGCCCGGACCCCGTCGTAGAGCTTGCGGAAGCCCGCCTCGTCCCAGGCCGGACCGCCGTGGTCCGCGATCAGCCTGTCGGTCGCCGCCGTCGCGCAGTCGTCGAACAGCGCCTGGATCGAGCCGTGCGGATTGCGCGAGAGGGCCAGCTTCTGCTGGTTCGTCAGCTTGTCCGACGCGAACTTCGCCGGGTTCACCGGAATGTTGAGGAGGATCAGCTTCCGGGTGCCCAGCCACATCGCCCGCTGCTGCTCGGCCTCCGTGTCGAAGAGGCGTACGTCCACGGTCGCCCCCGCGTCGACCAGCGCCGGGTACGCCTTCACCGGCTGGCCGGCCCTGCGGGTCTCGAAGACCCTGCTCAGCGTCCCGATGGTCCAGTCGGTCAGCCCGGACCGCTCCACCGACTCCCCGCCCGCCCGCTCGGCGGTGGCCGCGGCGGCCTTGGAGAGGGCCTGGCGGGCCTTCGGCTTGAGCTTGAGCCTCAGGGCCTCCAGGTCCTTGTCCTCGGCGAGGTTCTTGCGCCGCTCGTCGACGATCCGGAAGGTGATCTTCAGGTGTTCCGGGATCCGGCTCAGGTCGAAGTCGGCGGCGGAGACCGGGACCCCGACCATCCGGTGCAGCTCCCGGGCCAGCGTCACGTGCAGGGGCTCCTGCATCGGATGGGCCGTGGCCAGGAAGCGGGTCGCGTAGTTCGGCGCGGGAACGTAGTGCCGGCGGATCGGCTTCGGCAGGGAGCGGATCAACTCCGTGACGACCTCCTCCCGCAGGCCCGGGATCTGCCAGTCGAAGCCCTCGTCCGTGACCTGGTTCAGCACCTGGAGCGGAACGTGCACGGTGACACCGTCCGCGTCCGCGCCGGGCTCGAACTGGTAGGTCACCCGGAACTTCAGCCGCCCCTGCACCCAGGAGTCCGGATAGTCGGCCTTGGTGACCCCGGCCGCCTTCTCCGTGAGCAGCATCTCGCGCTCGAAGTCGAGCAGTTCGGGCTCGTCCCGCTTCTTGTGCTTCCACCAGGAGTCGAAGTGCGCCCCGGAGACCACGTGCTCGGGGATCCGCTGGTCGTAGAAGTCGAAGAGGGTCTCGTCGTCCACCACGATGTCGCGGCGCCGGGCCCGGTTCTCCAGCTCCTCCACCTCGGTGAGGAGCTTGCGGTTGTCGGCGTAGAACTTGTGATGGGTCCGCCAGTCGCCCTCGACCAGCGCGTTGCGGATGAACAGTTCCCGCGACACCTCGGCGTCGATCCGGCCGTAGTTGATCTTCCGCTGCGCGACGATCGGCACGCCGTACAGCGTGACCTTCTCGTACGCCATCACGGCCGCCTGGTCCTTCTCCCAGTGCGGCTCGCTGTACGTGCGCTTGATCAGGTGCTGTGCGAGCGGCTCGACCCACTCCGGCTCGACCTTGGCGTTCACCCGCGCCCACAGCCGCGAGGTCTCCACCAGCTCCGCCGACATCAGGAACTTCGGCTGCTTCTTGAAGAGCGACGAGCCGGGGAAGATCGCGAACTTGGCCGACCGGGCGCCCAGGTACTCGTTCTTGTCGGTGTCCTTGAGCCCGATGTGCGACAGCAGGCCGGCCAGCAGCGAGATGTGCACGCTCGTCTCGGGGGCGTCGGCCTCGTTGACGTGGATGCCCATCGTCTTGGCGACCGTACGCAGCTGCGAGTAGATGTCCTGCCACTCGCGGATCCGCAGGAAGTTCAGGTACTCCTGCTTGCACATCCGGCGGAAGGACGAGGAACCCCGCTCCTTCTGCTGCTCCCGGACGTAGCGCCACATGTTCAGGAACGAGAGGAAGTCGCTCGTCTCGTCCTTGAAGCGGGCGTGGTTCTGGTCGGCCTGCGTCTGCTTGTCCGAGGGCCGCTCGCGCGGATCCTGGATGGACAGGGCCGCCGCGATGACCATGACCTCGCGGACGCAGTTGTTCTTGTCCGCCTCCACGACCATGCGCGCCAGGCGCGGGTCCACGGGGAGCTGGGAGAGCTGGCGGCCCATGGGTGTGAGCCGCTTGGTGTGGTCCTTCTCGCCCGGGTCCAGCGCCCCGAGCTCCTGGAGCAGCTGGACGCCGTCGCGGATGTTGCGGTGGTCCGGCGGGTCGATGAAGGGGAACTTCTCGATCTCGCCCAGGCCGGCCGCGGTCATCTGCAGGATGACGGAGGCCAGGTTCGTCCGCAGGATCTCGGCGTCCGTGAACTCCGGACGGGAGAGGAAGTCGTCCTCCGAGTACAGCCGGATGCAGATGCCGTCGCTCGTACGGCCGCAGCGGCCCTTGCGCTGGTTGGCGCTGGCCTGCGAGATCCGCTCGATGGGCAGCCGCTGGACCTTGGTGCGGTGGCTGTAGCGGGAGATGCGGGCGGTGCCCGGGTCGATCACGTACTTGATGCCGGGGACCGTCAGCGAGGTCTCGGCGACGTTCGTCGCGAGGACGATGCGGCGACCGGTGTGCTGCTGGAAGACCCGGTGCTGCTCGGCGTGCGAGAGGCGCGCGTACAGGGGGAGGACCTCTGTGCTGTGCCCATAAGCGCCTCCGGCGCGGGGAAGATTCCGCTTGTTGAGCGCGTCCGCGGTGTCGCGGATCTCTCGCTCGCCGGAGAGGAAGACCAGGATGTCGCCCGGCCCCTCGGACTGGAGCTCGTCCACGGCCTCGCAGATCGCCGTGATCTGGTCCCGGTCGCTGTCGTCGCCCTCCTCCTCCAGGAGCGGGCGGTAGCGGACCTCGACCGGATACGTCCGGCCGCTGACCTCGACGATCGGCGCGTCCCCGAAGTGCCGGGAGAACCGCTCCGGATCGATGGTCGCCGAGGTGATGACGACCTTGAGGTCGGGGCGCTTCGGCAGCAGCGTGGCCAGGTAGCCGAGCAGGAAGTCGATGTTCAGGGACCGCTCGTGGGCCTCGTCGATGATGATCGTGTCGTACGCGCGCAGCTCGCGGTCCGTCTGGATCTCCGCGAGCAGGATGCCGTCCGTCATCAGCTTGACGAAGGTCGCGTCCTGGTCCACCTGGTCGGTGAACCGGACCTTCCAGCCGACCGTCTGCCCGATCTCGGACTTCAGCTCCTCCGCGATCCGCTCCGCGACCGTGCGGGCCGCGATCCGGCGGGGCTGGGTGTGCCCGATCATGCCCCGGACACCGCGCCCCAGCTCCATGCAGATCTTGGGGATCTGCGTGGTCTTGCCGGAGCCGGTCTCGCCCGCGACGATCACGACCTGGTGGTCGCGTATCGCCTCGGCGATCTCGTCCTTCTTCTGGCTGACGGGAAGGTTCTCGGGATACGTGACCTCGGGCTTGCGCGAGGCACGGCCGGCCAGACGCGCGGCGGCCTTCTCGGCCTCCGCGGCGATCTCGTCGAGCACGGCCTGCTTGGCCTCGGGCTTGCGGATGCGGCGGGCGCCTTCGAGGCGGCGGCCGAGGCGGTGCGCATCGCGGAGGGAGATCTCACCGAGAAGCGTCTGCAGGGCGGCGAAGGAAGTAGACATACCTGGTCGAGGATCTCACCCGGGAGTGCCGGGTGGCGAACGCATTTGTGCCCCCTCCCCGTACCATTCCGGGACGAGATCGCCTGAACCGACCCGCCGTACGAGTGAGAGGCCCGCCATGTCCCGCGTCCGCGCCGTGTGGTGCCTGCTCGGCGCCCTCCTCGCGGTGCTGCCGGCGGTCGGCGCGGGGTGGCCGGGCGGTGGCTCCGCGCCGGCCGCGGCGTCCGGGCAGGGCGCGTCGGTACGAGCCGCCGCCCCCGCGAGCCCGGGGAAGCCGGTCCTCACCGTGGCCCCCGACGCGCCCCGGGTCGTCCCGGCCCGGGCCCACGCGGCCTGGGCTCACGCGGCCCCGGCGGACGCGGGCCGGGGGCCGGCCTGCGCCCCCGGGGCTCCGGACCACGACCGGCCGCCGGCCACCCCGCCGCGCGGCTCCGGCGAGCACGGGTACGCGCCCCTCGCGCGGCCCGCGGCGGAGCAGGCGCCCGGCTGCCGGACGGTGCCCGTACGGGTCCTCGTACGCGGGCCGGACCTGCCGGCGCCCGGTCCGCCGGAGCTCTCCGTGATGCGGGTCTAGGAGGACCGGTCGTCTTCGCCCGGTCCACCCTCACCCCTCGTTGCCGCTCTGGAGCACCCGCATGTCCTCTTCCACCCGCAAACCCCTGCTGATCTCCGCCGGGGTCGCGATCGCCGCCGTCACCCTCGGCCTGGTCTCCTGGCAGGCCACCGCCCCCGAGAAGCGGGGCGACGGCGGCAGCACCGGCTCCTCCTCCTCTTCCTCCTCCGCGCTGGAGCCCGAGCCCGAGGCCCACGCCGAGCTGCTGAAACTGGCCCGCCGAGAGGCCGGCGACAAGCTCGCGGCGGGCCGCGCCGACGCGCCCGTGGTGCTGATCGAGTACTCCGACTTCAAGTGCGGCTACTGCGGCAAGTTCGCCCGGGACACCGAACCCGAACTGGTGAAGAAGTACGTCGAGGACGGCACCCTGCGCATCGAGTGGCGCAACTTCCCGATCTTCGGCGCCGACTCCGAGGCCGCCGCCAAGGCCGCCTGGGCGGCGGGGCAGCAGGACCGGTTCAGCCAGTTCCACGAGGCCGCGTACGCCGAAGGAGCCAAGGAGAAGGGCTTCGGCGAGGCCCGGCTGACCGAGCTCGCGCGGCAGGCCGGAGTGCCCGACCTGGAGCGCTTCAAGAAGGACATGGCCGGGGAGCGGGCCGCCGAGGCGCTGCGCAAGGACCAGGAGGAGGGCTACCGGATCGGCGTCTCCTCCACCCCGTCCTTCCTGGTCAACGGGCAGCCCATCGCCGGCGCGCAGCCCCTCGACGCCTTCACGGCCGCCATCGCCCGGGCCAAGGCGGCGGCGCAGCGGTGACCGGCATCGGATACCTGGCCGCCCTGCTGGGCGGCCTCCTCGCGCTGCTCAGCCCGTGCAGCGCACTGCTGCTGCCCGCCTTCTTCGCGTACTCGATCGACTCCTCCTCCCGGCTGCTGGCCCGGACCGGGATCTTCTACGCGGGCCTCGCGAGCACCCTCGTACCACTGGGCGCGGCGGGCTCGTACGCAGGGCGGTTCTTCCACGGCAACCGCGACGGGCTCGTCCTGGCCGGCGGCTGGCTGATCATCGCGCTCGGGGTCGCGCAGATCCTGGGCCTCGGCTTCGCCTCCCGGCGCATCGCGGAGCTCTCCGGCAGGATCCGGCCGACCACCGCCCTGTCGGTGTACGCCCTGGGCGCGGTCTACGGGCTGGCCGGCTTCTGCGCCGGGCCGATCCTGGGCAGCGTCCTGACCGTGGCCGCCGTCAGCGGCAGCCCGGTCTACGGCGGTCTGCTGCTGGCCGTGTACGCGCTGGGGATGGCCCTGCCGCTGTTCCTGCTGGCCCTGCTGTGGGAGCGCTTCGACCTGGGCCGCAAGCGCTGGCTGCGCGGCCGCACCGTCCCGGTGGGCCGCTTCGAGCTGCACACCACCTCGGTGCTGTCCGGGCTGTTCTTCATCACCCTGGGCGCGCTGTTCCTGGTCTACGACGGGGCGAGCGCACTGCCCGGGCTGCTCGACGTGGACGACTCGTACGCCGTGGAGCAGTGGGTGCGCTCGATGGCCGGCAGGGTCCCGGACTGGGCGCTGCTCGGGCTGGTCGCCGCCGGGGCTGCGGCGGTCGCCCTGGTGCAGTGGCGCCGCAGGGACCGGGTGGCGGAGCGGGCCGAGGGGGAGTGAGACCAAGAAGGCCCCCGTCCGATGGACGGGGGCCTTCTTTCCGGTGGCTGGGGCCGGGGTCGAACCGGCGACCTATCGCTTTTCAGGCGATCGCTCGTACCAACTGAGCTACCCAGCCACGAGACCGTTTCCGGTCTCAGCGATCCTGACGGGACTTGAACCCGCGACCTCCACCTTGACAGGGTGGCGAGCTAACCAACTGCTCCACAGGACCTGGTTTGTGCAAGACCGAAGTCTCGCACATGGTGTTGCGTACCCCCAACGGGATTCGAACCCGTGCTACCGCCTTGAAAGGGCGGCGTCCTGGGCCACTAGACGATGAGGGCTAAAGGCCCGCCGGGCACTTCTCAGCGCGTCGGGGACGTGAGAAGCATATGGGATCCGGGGAGCTATCGCCAAAACGGTTTCCCCCGGAGCGACAATGACGGGGTGCTGGAGATGACGCGCGAGGAGTTCGAAGAGCTCGTCGCAGAGGCCCTGGACCGCATTCCGCCGGAGCTCACGCGGCTGATGGACAACGTGGCGGTCTTCGTCGAGGACGAGCCGCCCGCCGACGATCCCGAGCTCCTCGGGCTCTACGAGGGGACCCCGCTGACCGACCGCGGCGAGTGGTACGCCGGGGTGCTGCCGGACCGGATCACGATCTACCGCAACCCCACCTTGCGGATGTGCGAGGACCGGGAGAGCGTGGTCGCGGAGACGGAGGTCACCGTGGTCCACGAGATCGCCCACCACTTCGGGATCGACGACGAACGGCTGCACGCCCTGGGCTACGGGTGAGCCGGTGACCCGGCCGGTCGAGGGGGCCGAGGCGATCGACCCCGATGTCGATCTCCACGTACCGCAGCAGCGGACCGAACGGCAGGGCCCGGTCCTCGCGGCCGTCATGGCCGGCGGGGCGGTGGGCGCCTCGGCGCGGTACGGGCTGTCGCTGCTGTGGCCGGCCGGCCCCGGCGCCTTTCCGTGGGCCACCTTCTGGACCAACGTCGTGGGCTGCGCGCTGATCGGCGTCCTCATGGCGGCGACCGGCGAGAGCGGCCGGACGCCGCCGCACCCGCTGCTGCGGCCCTTCGCCGGGACCGGGGTGCTCGGCGGCTTCACCACCTTCTCCACGTACGCGATGGACTTCTCCCGGCTGCTCGACACGGGTGAGGCCGCCACCGCCCTGGCCTACGCCGGGCTCACCCTGACGGCCGCGCTGGGGGCGGTCTGGGCGGCCGCGTCGGTGACCCGGCTGGCACTGCGGGGCCGCGCGTGAACTGGCTGCTCGTGGTCGCGGGCGCGGTCGTCGGGGCGCCGCTGCGCTACCTGACCGACCGGGCGGTGCAGGCGAGGCACGACTCGGTCTTCCCGTGGGGGACCTTCGTGGTCAACGCCGGCGCCTGTCTGCTGCTCGGCGCGCTGACCGGGGCCGTACTGGCCGGGGCGGGCTCCTCGCGGCTGAGCCTGCTGCTGGGGACGGGGCTGTGCGGGACGCTCAGCACCTACTCGACCTTCTCGTACGAGACCCTGCGGCTGGCCGAGCGCGGGGCGCGGTTCCTGGCCGTGGCGAACGTCCTGGCATCGGTGCTGGTGGGGCTGGGCGCCGTGCACCTGGGGTCCCGGGTGGCGGGCGCGCTCTTCGGCTGAGGGCGTGTCTCTTACGGGGTAAAGGGAGTTGGGCTCATTGACCCGCTCATGCGGACCGCTCCCCTGCTTCCCGTCCCGGAGGTGCCACCCGTGCGCCAGTTGTCCGCTTCCCTCCGACTGGCCGTCACCGCGATCGCGGTCGCGGCATCGGCCGGCTGCATGAGTGTCGGCGAGGACGCCGCGAAGCCAGGGCCTTCCTCCTCGGTGGGCGGCAAGGACGCCCCGGGAGCCACCGCCGGCGCGGTCGCCGGGCGGGGCTCCGGGGTCCACGGCAACGGCCACGGCTCGAAGGACGGTACGGCGGACGGCAAGGCCGGTGAGCCGGGCAAGGCCTCCGGCGCGACCGGAGCCTCGCCCAGCGCGGGCGCGCCGGCCGGCAAGCCCGGAGTCCCCTCGCCGTCGGCCGGTCCCGGCGGCGGGGCGGGCGGCCAGGGGCCGCAGCAGCCCTCCGGCGGAGGTTCCGGGTCCGGCGGCGGCTCGGGGTCGGGCTCCGGTTCCGGGGCAGGCGGGTCGGGCTCGGGCGGCGGATCGGGTTCCGGCGGATCCGGGGGGTCCGGAGGGTCGAACCCCACTCCGCCTGTGGTGGAGCCCACGCCCGAACCGCCTGTGACGGAACCCACGCCGCCGGCGCCCACCCCGCCCCAGCCGGAGCCCAGTACTCCGTCCGGCGGATAGGCGTACCGGCCCGTCGGGTGACTTTCGCCCGGGCCCTCCTCGGAGTATCGCCGCAGGTCAGAGGCCTTTTCGAGGGAGCGACTTGCCAGACCCGGGGGAGGGTGCGTATGGTTATAGATCGTTTGATCCCATTGCCCGGCGCCGAATCCGAAGAGCGCCGTGTGGCGCGTACTCTCCCTAGCCGTGGCTGACCGCATTGAGGCGGTCGATTTGCGATTCACGGAGTTTGGGCGCGTGCCGAGACTCCGGAAGGTTTCGCATTTCGCATGTCCATTTCCAGTTCTGACCGTGCCGTCATGCCCGAGAACGACTCCAACGAGATCGTCGACGCCGAGACCCTCGTGGTCACCGAGGCCATCGAGGCCGCACAGGCCGACGAGATCATCGAGGCTCTTGAGGCCGACGTGACGACCGACCAGTCCTTCGACGCCGAGGCCGACGCCGCGGACGCCGAGCCCACCATCACCTTCGGCGACCTCGGTCTGCCCGAGGGCATCGTGCGCAAGCTCGCGCAGAACGGTGTCACCAGCCCCTTCCCGATCCAGGCCGCGACCATCCCGGACGCCCTGGCCGGCAAGGACATCCTCGGCCGCGGCCGCACCGGCTCCGGCAAGACCCTCTCCTTCGGTCTGCCGACCCTGGCCTCGCTGGCCGGCGGCCACACCGAGAAGAAGAAGCCCCGCGCCATCATCCTCACGCCGACGCGTGAGCTCGCGATGCAGGTCGCGGACGCCCTTCAGCCCTACGGCGACGTGCTCGGCCTGAAGATGAAGGTCGTCTGCGGCGGCACCTCGATGAGCAACCAGATCTACGCCCTGGAGCGCGGCGTCGACGTCCTCGTCGCCACCCCGGGCCGTCTGCGCGACATCATCAACCGCGGCGCCTGCTCGCTCGCCAACGTCCAGGTCGCCGTCCTCGACGAGGCCGACCAGATGGCCGACCTGGGCTTCCTGCCCGAGGTCACCGAGCTGCTCGACCAGATCCCCGGCGGCGGCCAGCGCATGCTCTTCTCCGCCACCATGGAGAACGAGATCGGCACCCTGGTCAAGCGCTACCTGACCAACCCGGTCACGCACGAGGTCGACAGCGCCCAGGGCAACGTCACGACCATGACCCACCACGTCCTCGTCGTGAAGCCGAAGGACAAGGCGCCGGTCACGGCCGCGATCGCCGCCCGCAAGGGCCGCACGATCATCTTCGTCCGCACCCAGCTGGGCGCCGACCGCATCGCCGAGCAGCTCATCGAGTCCGGCGTGAAGGCCGACGCGCTGCACGGCGGCATGACGCAGGGCGCCCGTACCCGCGTCCTCGCCGACTTCAAGGACGGCTACGTCAACGCGCTCGTCGCCACCGACGTCGCCGCCCGCGGCATCCACGTCGACGGCATCGACCTGGTCCTGAACGTGGACCCGGCCGGCGACCACAAGGACTACCTGCACCGCTCGGGCCGTACCGCCCGCGCCGGCAAGTCCGGTGTCGTCGTGTCGCTGGCGCTCCCGCACCAGCGCCGCCAGATCTTCCGCCTGATGGAGGACGCGGGCGTCGACGCCTCGCGCCACATCGTCCAGGGCGTCGGCGCCTTCGACCCGGAGGTCGCCGAGATCACCGGTGCGCGTTCGCTGACCCAGGTCCAGGCCGACTCCGCGAACAACGCCGCCAAGCAGGCCGAGCGCGAGGTCGCCGACCTCACCAAGCAGCTGGAGCGCCTGTCGCGCCGTGCCGTGGAGCTGCGCGAGGAGGCCGACCGCCTCGTCGCCCGTTCCGCCCGTGAGCGCGGCGAGGACCCGGAGGCCGCTGTCGCCGAGGTCGTCGAGGCCGCCGTGGCCGAGGTCGCGGCTGCCGTGGCCGAGCCCGTCGTCCAGGAGCGCACCTTCGAGCGCCGTGACGACCGGGGCAACTTCGAGCGCCGCGACAACCGTCGTGACGACCGGGGTGACCGTGGCGGCGACCGCGGCGGCTTCCGCCGTGACGACCGGGGTGACCGCGGTGACCGCGGTGGCGACCGTGGCGGCTTCCGTCGCGACGACCGTCCGTCCGGTGGTTTCCGTTCCGGTGGCGACCGTCCCTCGGGCGGCTTCAACCGTGACGACCGCGGTGGCGACCGTGGCGGCTTCCGCCGCGACGACCGTCCCTCGGGCGGCTTCCGCTCCGGCGGCGACCGCCGTGACGACAACCGTGGTGGCGGCTTCCGTCGCGACGACCGTCCCTCCGGTGGCTTCAACCGAGACGACCGCGGTGACCGCGGTGGCGACCGTGGCGGCTTCCGCCGTGACGACCGTCCGTCCGGTGGTTTCCGTTCCGGTGGCGACCGTCCCTCGGGCGGCTTCAACCGTGACGACCGCGGTGGCGACCGTGGCGGCTTCCGCC
>NZ_JBVHTP010000002.1:0-24484 GCF_055565795.1 Streptomyces sp. NPDC028314 | reverse complement strand
ACCGCGACGACCGTCCCTCGGGTGGCTTCCGCTCCGGCGGCAGCGACCGTCCGTCCGGCGGCTTCCGCTCCGGCGGCGCCGGCGACCGCCCGTACGGCCGTCGTGACGACCACCGTCCGTCCGGTTCCGGTTCCACCGGCTCCTTCGGCGGCCGTCGTGACGACAAGCCGCGCTGGAAGCGCAACGGCTGACGCCTGAGCGCCATCTGACAGCGACTCGGCCCCCACGGCACTCCGGTGCGGTGGGGGCCGAGCCCGTTCCCGGAGCGGGAACGACGAAGCGCCCCGTCCGGCGAAAACCGGACGGGGCGCTTCGTCGAGCAGTAGGCCATGTCGGACTCGAACCGACAACCAACGGATTAAAAGTCCGCTGCTCTGCCAATTGAGCTAATGGCCCTCGGCGTGCTCACCCCAGAGCATAGCCGCAGAGGGGCGCAAGGCCGATCGGGTATCGACCGGAGTGGCTCCGGCGGTTTCCCGCCACGGGTGGTCGGTGCCCCCGTTCGGGGGAGGAGGCCGCAAGTGCGGCATTCCGGAGGCCGGTTGGCTTCCGGTCCCGACACCGGGCCGCTGGGGTCCCAAGGGCGGCCCCGGCAGCCTTCCAGATCCATTCTTACGGCTCTGACCTGGGGTTATGTGGTCCTGCGGGGTGGCCGGAAGGTTAATTGGCGGGGGCCGTCCCCCGAATGACGTAGAGTTGGGTTTACCGACGCGGGGTGGAGCAGCTCGGTAGCTCGCTGGGCTCATAACCCAGAGGTCGTAGGTTCAAATCCTGCCCCCGCTACTCAGTACAGAGGCCCGGTTCCCCTTGGGGAACCGGGCCTCTGTCGTTTCCCGTACTCCGCCCGCCGTCCCCGCCTGCCGGTCCGCCGGGCGTCACTCGTACGGCCCCGGCCGATTCGCCGCGGGGCGCTCCTGCCGCGAGCCTTGAGGGGCGCGGCGGCAGCGGGCCCGCACCCGTGCGAGGGACCGGGCGGCAGGAGACAGCGTGGTGGGGCTGGGCCGGCAGGGCAACGACGGAGGCGCGACCGGAGCCGGCCAGGGTCTGGCCCGGCGGGTGGTCCGCGCGCTGCCGATGGTGCTGATCGTGCTCGGCTTCGTCTTCGACCTGCTGACCCCGCCGAGCTTCACCGGCTCGCCCTTCTTCTCCGCCGCCCCGCTGATCGCCGCCCCGCTCTACTCGGCCCGGGCGACGCTCCTGACGGGCCTCGGTGCCACGCTCGCGGTGGTGGCGCTGCACCTCTACAACGGCACCAGCCTGAAGGCCGAGTCGCTGACCGAGCTGGCGACCGTGGTCACCGTCTCCGCGCTGGCGCTCCTCACCAACCGCGTCGTACGGCGCAGCGGCGAGCAGCTCGCGTCGGCGCGCGGGATCTCCGAGGCCGCCCAGCGCGCCGTGCTGCCGACGCCCGCCGAGCGGATCGGGGGCCTGTCCGTCGCCGCCTCGTACGAGGCCGCCCACGCGGACGCGTTCATCGGCGGGGACCTGTACGCGGTCCAGCAGACCCCGTACGGAGTGCGGCTGGTGGTGGGCGACGTACGCGGCAAGGGGCTGGGCGCGGTGGAGGCCGTCGCGGTGGTGCTGGGCGCCTTCCGGGAGGCCGCGGACTACGAGCCGACGCTGGAGGCGCTCGCACAGCGGCTGGAGCGCGCCCTGGCCCGGGAGGGCACGCGCCGCGACAGCCTGGACTCGGTGGAGGGGTTCACGACGTGCGTGCTCGGCGAGATCCCGGACGGATCCCAGGTGCTCCGGCTGGTGAACCGGGGGCATCCCGAGCCGCTGCTGCTGCACTCGGACGGGGGGCTGGCCGTGCTCGAACCGGCCGAGCCCGCACTGCCGCTGGGCATGGGCGATCTGGGGGCGCGCTGGCCGGACCGGGCGGGGGAGTGGGCGTTCCCGCAGGGCAGCACGCTGCTCCTGTACACGGACGGGCTGACGGAGGCGCGGGACGCGGCGGGGGAGTTCTACGATCCGGCGGCGCGGCTGCGCGGGCGCGTCTTCCCGGGGCCGGAAGAACTGCTCGACGCGCTCAGCAGCGATGTGCGCCGGCACACGGGCGGCGGGGCGACGGACGACATGGCGCTGCTGGCGGTGAGCCGGCCGGCCGAGGGGCAGCCGGAGCGCCGCCGGACGGTCCCGGTCGTCCCCCGCGACGACTTCGAGTGACGGTGTGTAGTGCAAGCGGAGCGGACGGTGAGGGTGAGTGACGGTTCGTCACTTGGACACTGTGGCTGATGTGGTGTGGGTCCGGGTCGAAATTTGCCCGAGTTGATCACTGTCAGGTTGAATGTCCAGGCCAAAGCTGTTCGGGGAGTGGCTGATTGGTATGAACGATCAATCGCAACAGCTTGGAATCACTCCCCCGCGTCTATTACCGTTCGATAACGCAGCGCGGTCGTCCCAGCCGTCGCAAGAGACGGCGCCGTATGCGTTCCCCCTTTTTCTGAGGAGTGTGCCCCCGTGGCCTCCAACTCGCCTGCCCCTGAAGGCATCGACATCCAGGAGCAGCCCACCGCGGGCGCCTGGGGCGAGTGGAACCCGACCGAGGACTCGGCGCGGCCCGTCCGCGGCAAGCACCGGGTGCTCAAGCCGCGCGGAGGCCTCGCCCGCAGTTCGACCGTGCTCGGTGTCGGCGTCATCGCGGCGGTCGGCGCGGGCGGTATCGCCACCGCGCAGGACCGGCCCCAAGTCGCCATATCCATGCCGTCGTTCCCGGACCTGATGGGCGACGACCACGCGTCCGGCGGCACGGACGAGACGGCCGCGGCCGAGACCGGTTCGGGGACGCGGACCGGGATCATCCCGCAGCAGGCCGACGGGCAGGTGCGGTCCCAGGGGCATGCCGACGCCGGGGAGGTCCTGCGCAACCGCATCCTCCAGCAGGCCGAGTCCCAGCAGCACGCCGCCGACTCCCAGGCCCGGGCGGACGCCGAGCGGGCGGCGCAGGAAGCCGCCGCCCAGGAGGCCCGGACCAAGCGGGCGGCGGCCGAGAAGGCCGCCGCCGAGCAGGCGGAGAAGGCCGAACAGGCCCGCGTGGCAGCGGAGAAGGAAGCCGCCGAGAAGGCTGCCGCCGCCAAGGCGGAGGCAGCGCGGACCGAGGAGGCGCGGACCGAGAAGCAGTCCGGCGGCTACTCGCTCCCGACCTCCGCCTACACGCTCACCTCGCACTACGGCGACTCCGGCTCCATGTGGTCCTCGGGCCACCACACCGGCCTCGACTTCGCCGCCCCGACCGGTACCCCGGTCAAGGCCGTGGGCAGCGGGAAGATCACCTCGGCCGGCTGGTCCGGGGCCTACGGCTACCGGATCGTGCTCCAGCTCGATGACGGCACCGAGATCTGGTACTGCCACCTGTCCTCGATGGCGGTGACCTCCGGCTCGGTCGGAGCGGGAGACACCATCGGCCGGGTCGGCGCCACCGGCAACGTCACCGGGGCCCACCTCCACCTCGAAGTGCGCAAGGGCGGCTCGACGGTGGACCCCCTGGCGTGGCTGACGGCCAAGGGGCTCAACGTCTGACGCAGGGGCACTTCACCGGCCCGGGCCGACGGGGCCCCGGCCGCCGGGGCTCAAGTCGCCGGGGCCCAGGCCGACGCGGCGGAAGTCGACCGGGCCCCGGCCGCCGGCCCTTAGCGCCGGGCCGGTTCCGCGGCCGGGCGCCTGCCGACCGGCAGCCTCGCGTCCGCCCGTCTCGGTGCCGGTACGGCGGCCAGCGCGGCCGCGCCCGCGGCCGGGATGGGGTCGAACCAGGGCGGGAGCAGCTCCTCCATGACCGCCGCCCGTGCCAGGGCGGGCGCCGCCGTGGCCCGGCGCAGCCAGAGACCCTGGAGCAACTCCCGCTCCCGCTCGGCAAAATCCGGCTCCCGGACCGGGCCGCCGCGGCGGGCGCGGTGGCGCAGCAGGGCGAGGGCGGCGGCATCCGCCTGGTACCGCGCGACGGCCCGGCCGGCCGCGCGGCCGCCGGTGTGCCGGGCCAGGGCGCGGGCCAGTGACCGGGCCGGCATCGAAGCCAGGGCCGGCACCTCCGCCGGGCGGAGCCAGCCCGCGGAGGCGTACACCGCCAGCTCGGCGGCGACGGCCCGCAGCAGGCGGCGCCGCATCCGCACCGCCACCCACAGCAGCAGCGCGAACGCCGGGACCATCACGCAGCCGTAGACCACGTAGAACCCGTACGGACCGAACTGCGAGGAGCTGTTCCACAGGGCGTGCATGCCCATGGCGGAGCCCAGCCCGAGCAGCGGCAGGCCGATCCGCGCCGGCCGGCGGGCGCTGAGCACGGCCGCGCCGAAGCCGAGGCCGGTGAGGACCGTGAACAGCGGATGCGCGAAGGGCGACAGCACTATCCGCACGAAGAAGGTCGCCGCGGTGACGGAGTCGAGCACACCGGTGTCCCCGGACAGATCGTCGTCGAAGGCATTGCCCAGGTAGAGGATGTTCTCCGTGAAGGCGAAGCCCGTGGCGGTGAACCCGGCCAGCACGTAACCGTCGGCGGGCCCGGCGAAACGACGTCTACGGAACGCGAACACCAGCAGCAGGGCCGCCGCCTTGGCGCTCTCCTCGACCACCGGCGCGATCGCCACCGACCCGAGCTGATCGGCGTCGGACGGGTCGGCGGTGGCCGCGGCTATCCACTGGGTGGCGAAGTTGTTGGCCAGTATCGCCATCAGTGCCGCGGTACAGGCTCCCCAGCCGAAGCAGAACAGCGACTGCCGCCAGGGCCCGGGCGCGGCCCGGGCCAGCCACCGGAACGCCGCCATGAGCGGCGGTACCGGCAGCAGGGCCAGCCCGAGCCCGACGAAGAAGCCGGGCGTGCCGGTCTGCTCCCGCACGAGCTCCAGGATCGCGATGCCGGGCACGGCGAGCAGGACGACGAGCACGTACGCACGGACCCGGCCCGACGGACGTGCGAGCACACCTGCGAGCGCTCGGTACACGTCATCACCCTAGCGAGCGGGTCTGACACCCGGAGTGACGTTGTCAGTTCTCCACGCGACGGAAGAGCAAGTCGTGTACGACGTGCCCCTTGTCGAGCCCCTGGCCCTCGAAGCGCGTGAGGGGACGGAAAACGGGGCGGGGCGCGTAGCCGCCGTCCGGCTGGGTGTTCTCGAACCGCGGGTGCGCGCTGAGCACTTCCAGCATCTGCTCGGCGTACGGCTCCCAGTCGGTCGCGCAGTGCAGCACCGCGCCGGGCGCCAGCCGGGTCGCGGCCAGGTCCAGGAACTCGGGCTGGATCAGACGGCGCTTGTGGTGGCGGGCCTTGGGCCACGGGTCGGGGAAGTAGACGCGCAGCCCGTCCAGGGAGTCGGCCGGCAGCATCTCGCGGAGCAGGATGATCGCGTCGCCGTTGGCCACGCGGACGTTTGTCAGGCCCTCGCGCTCCGCGAGCGCGAGGAGGTTCCCCTGGCCCGGGGTGTGCACGTCGGCCGCGAGGATTCCGGTGTCCGGGTCGGCGGCGGCCATCTGCGCGGTGGCCTCGCCCATCCCGAAGCCGATCTCCAGGACGACGGGCAGCCCGTCGAACATCGACTTGAGGTCGATGACCTCGTGCCCGTCGATGTCCAGCCCCCAGGTGCCCCAGAGCCGCTTCAGGGCTTCGCCCTGCCCGGTGGTCACCCGGCTGCGGCGCGGCTGGAAGCTGCGGATCCGGCGCTCGTGGTGCGAGCCGGCCGGGTCGGGCGCGGGCCCGTCGGGGAAGCGGGGCTCGGTGCGCCACTTGGGCGGCGTGTACGAAGAGCCGCCCTCGGGGGCGCTCGGCGACTGGGGATTCAGGGACTCAGACACAATGCGCCGATTCTACGGCCAGGGGGTCCCGCGCGCGGATCGCTCCCGGGGCGCGGGGCCGAGCGGGGCGGGGCCCGGCGGGGTCGGCCGGGGCGGGGCTCGGCGGGGGTCGACCAGGGCGGGGCTCCGCTCGGCGGGCTCGGCGGGGCGGGGTTCCGCTCGGCGGGCTCGGCGGGCTCGGCGGGGTGGGGGCCGACCGGAAGGGCCGGCCGGGGCGGGGCCCGCCCCGGGGGCGCCCGCTTCGGTCCGCCCCGGGGTCAGGCCGTGCGGAGCGCGGTGAGGGCTCGGCGGGCGACCTCGCGGCCGATCGGCAGCGACGCGGTCGCCGCCGGCGACGGGGCGTTCAGCACGTGCACCGTGCGCGGCGCCTCGCGGATCAGGAAGTCGTCCACGAGCGTCCCGTCCCGCAGGACCGCCTGCGCCCGCACCCCCGCCGCGGCCGGGACCAGGTCCGCCGAGGAAACCTCCGGCAGGAGGCGGCGTACGGCCTCGGTGAAGGCCCGCTTCGACAGCGAGCGGTGGATCTCCCCGGCCCCGTACCGCCAGTGCCGGGCGGCCATCCGCCAGGATCCCGGCCAGGCGAGCTCGTCCGCGAGGTCCCGCGGCCGGACCACGCCCCAGCCGTACCCCTCCCGCGCCAGCGCCGGCACCGCGTTCGGCCCGACATGGACCCCGCCCCCCACCCCGCGGGTCAGATGCACCCCGAGGAAGGGGAACGCCGGGTCGGGCACCGGGTAGACCAGCCCCCGGACCAGCGACGGCCGCGCCAGGTCGTAGTACTCCCCCCGGAACGGGATGATCCGCATCCCCGGGTCGTCCCCGGCCAGCCGCGCGATCCGGTCGCACTGCAGGCCCGCGCAGTTCACCAGCACCCGCGCCCGCACCACGACACCCGCCGACGTGCGCACCGCGACCCCGGCCGGGCGACGGGAGACCAGGTCCACCGCCCCGCCGTAGACGACCTCCGCGCCCGAGGACTCCGCCAGCTGCTCCGCGACCTGCCCGTAGTCCACGATCCCGGTGGTGCCGACATGGATCGCGGCCAGCCCGCGCACCTCCGGCTCGTACTCCGAGATCTGCGCCGGACCCAGCTCCCGCACGGGGATGCCGTTCTCCCGGCCGCGCTGGACCAGCGCGTGCAGCCGCGGCAGCTCGGCCCGCTCCGTGGCGACGATCAGCTTCCCGGTCACCTCGTGCGTGATGCCGTGCTCCGCGCAGAACTTGACCATCTCGGCGGCCCCGCTGACGGCGAACCGCGCCTTCAGTGATCCGGGCCGGTAGTAGATCCCGCTGTGGATCACCCCGCTGTTGCGGCCCGTCTGGTGCCGGGCCGGGCCGGGCTCCTTCTCCAGGACGACCACCCGGGTCCCCGGGGCCAGCCGCGCCAAGGCGTGCGCCGTCGACAGGCCGACGATCCCGCCGCCGATCACCAGCACATCGCAGTCCACGCCGCCGCCCACGCTGACACCTCCCACCCCTGCATACTGCACCCCGCCACCGACAACGTGGCTACGCGGGGGCCACCAGCAGCGGCCGGGCCCGCTCGCGCAGCTCCACGACGCGCGGTTCGTCCCCGTACGGTTCCAGCCGGTGGAGCAGGTCCCGTACGTACTCGTTCGTCCGCGCCGAGGAGATCCGCCCCGCGACCTCCACCGCCCGGGTGCCCGCCGCGCAGGCCGCGTCGAGGTTGCCGGACTCCAGCTCGGCGACCGCGCTCACCACCAGGCGTAAGCCGTGCGAGCGTACGAACTCCTCCGTCGGCCGGGACAGCGCCTGCTCGGTGAAACGCCGTACCTGCCGGGGCAGTTTGAGGTCCCGGTAGCATTCCGCCGCATCCGCCGCGAAACGGTCGTACGAGTAGAAACCCAGCCAGGTCGGATCCGCGTCGCCGTCCCGGGCCCGCTCCAGCCAGCCCTCCGCCGCCCGCAGCGCCGCCCCCGCGGCCACCGGGTCACCCGCCTTCGCGTGCGCCCGGGCCTCGACGAGGCGGAAGAAGCTCATCGTGCGGGCGGTCGCGAGGCCGCGGTTGCGCTCGACCGCCGCCTGGGCCAGGTCCACGCCCTCGTCCGGGAAGTCGCGGTAGGTCGCCTGGAGGGACATCGAGGCCAGCACGTACCCGCCGAGCGGCACGTCGGCGGCCGCGCGGGCCAGGCGCAGCGCCTGGATGTAGTACCGCTGGGCCGCCTCCTGCTGACCGGTGTCGAAGGCCATCCACCCGGCGAGCCGGGTCAGTTCGGCGGTCGCCCCGAACAGCGCCCGCCCCACCTCGTCGGTGTAGGAGCCGAGCAGCAGCGGCGCCGCGTCCACCCGCAGGCACTCCGGCACCATCGAGGAACGCCAGTCGCCCCCGCCGTACTTGGAGTCCCAGCGGCGCGCGTCCTCGGCCGCCTCGCGCAGCTTCGTCACGTCGCTGTGGCCCACGCGCTGCGGGGACGCCTCCGACAGCGGTACGGACCCTCCCGCCGCGGCGCCCGGTTCGCGCGGGGCGTGCGCCGCGTGTGCGGGGCGTGCACCCCGCCCGCCCGGCGCGGCCAGCACACCGCGCGCCGCCTCGGGGGTCTTCTCCGGAGCCTGCTCCTGCGCCTGCGCGGATCCGGGAGCCACCGGCCCGGCGGCTCCTGCCGCGTCGGCCGGCGCCGCGTCGGCCGGGGCTTCCCGCACCTGCCCGCCCCTGGAGCCGCCACCGCCCCCGCCACCCGGCTCCCGCGCCACCGAACTGTCGGCCGGAGATATCAGCCAGCGCGAAGCGGGCGTCGCGTACGCGGACACGGCAAAGGAGCCGGCCAGCGACTGCCAGATCCCGCCACCGCCCCGCCGCCCCGCGAGGTCGAGCCGGTACAGATCGGTGGCCGACCGCACCGCCGCCCCCACGTCGCGCGGGAAGGCCAGCCCCACCTCCGGCGCGGGGTCCGCGTCCGCCAGGCCGATCTCGTGCAGCGGGACCGGCCGCCCCAGCTTCGCGCCGATGGCGGCGGCGATCAGATGCGGGGCCGCGCCCTGCGGGACCATCCCCTTGGACACCCACCGGGCCACCGACGTCTTGTCGTACCGAAGCGTCAGGCCGCGCTGCGCGCCGAGGTCGTTCACCCGCCGGGCCAGCCCGGCGTTGCTGATGCCCGCGAGGGCGAGGACGGCGCCGAGCTTCTCATTGGGCTCGCGGAGCTCCCTGGACATGCGCCACCCCTCGTCACACGCGGAACGCAGACGCCGCCGGGGCATAGGCGCCCGGCATTTCGTAAACCCAGCGTAGTTCCCCGCCTCCCAAGCGTTAAGGCCTCCCCTTCCGTATGGCGGGATTGTTGTCCGTATGCACAGTCGGGGAGGGGCCCACACCCGGGGCGCACGTGTCACCGCGTGCTCCGTCCGTGTGGCCGTGCGCCCGGCCGTGCGCTCTGGCCGCTCCCGGGACGCGGCGATTCGATGTGCGGTGCGTGGGTCGGCCCGCTGCGTGGATCCGGTGGGCCGGGGGATGCCGCTGCCTCAATCCCCGCGGGTGGCGGAACGGTCCGGGGGGTGGATCCCGCCTCCCGGGCCGCGCCCCGGGGACCGGTCGGCGGGGGGAGTCCGTACGGCCCAAGAATGGCTGAAACCGACCTATGGGGCGGTGGGAACGGAACGCCAAATACCGCGTGGCGGGGGCGTGTTCGTTTGCATGTGCGCCCCCCTTAACCACTCTCGCACGCCTGTCTCGTGGCAGCATGGACCCCGAGCCACCCGGGGTCCGCACGGTCACGCCCGCACGCCGACCGACCTGTACGTGCCCCGGTCATTTGCCCACAGGCTGGGGAGGCGGCGGCGGTGCGCTGGTTGGTCGGGTGGAGCAGTATCGCCGCGAGCTTCGGCACGGCCGGACGGGTCTCCGGCCAGGGCGTTTCCGGTTCCGCGAACGGGTCCCCGTACGGAAGCCCGTACGGATCCGGCGCGACCGACCCCGGATACGCGGCCGCGTACGCGGACCCCCTCCACGGCGGCATCGCGGACGCCGCCTACCCCGACGACCCCGCGGCCCAGGACGCCGAACGCACCGTCCACCCCGTCGGCGCCCAACTCCTCTGGGGCGACCCCGACCCCCTCTGGGCCGTCGGCGACTGGCGCCCCGACGACATCCGCACCGTCACCGCGGACCCCGCCGACCCCTTCACCCGGCTCGCCGTCCTCGGCTGCTGCGGAGCCACCGACGCCGAACTGCGCCGCGCCCTGTACGCCGCCCGCGGCGGAGCCCTGCGCCACCTCACCCAGTGGTCCGGCAGCTACACCGCCGTCGTCCAGGCCGGCCGCCGCATCACCGTCCTCGGCGACCTCGCCGGCGCCCGGCCCGTCTTCTACACCCCCTGGGCAGGCGGCACCGCGTACGCCACCGCCGCCCTCCCGCTCGCCGACCTCATCGAGGCGCAGCTCGACATCGGCCACCTCGCCGCCCTGCTGGCCTGCCCCGACAGCCCCGAGGCACTGGGCGACGGCACACCGTACGTGGGCGTACGGCGCATCCCGCCCGGCCACACACTGATCCTGCGCGAGGGCTCCCGGGAGATCACCGGGTACGAACCGGTGGCCTCCCTCGCCGTGGCCGCGCCCGAGGCCGACCCGGAGCGCGCGGTGGAGGGCGTACGGGAAGCTTTGGTCGACGCGGTGCGCGCCCGGCTCACGGCGCCCCGGCATGCTCCCGACGCACTGGTGCCCGACCCCGGACCCGTGCCCGGAATGGGCCCCGCCGACCGGCGCGCGGCCCGCGGCGCCCCCGCACCGGGGGTCGGCGCCGACCTCTCCGGCGGCAGCGCCTCCGCCACCCTGGCCCTGCTCGCCGCCGGCCTGCCCGGGGCCCCCGGCACCGTCCTCGGCCGGTCGGGGGAGAGGCTGCTGGCGGTCACCTTCAACGACCTCGCCACCCCCCAGGGCCGCGAGGCCGAACTCGAACGCGCCCACGCCATCGCGGCCGACCCCCGCCTGCACCACGTCGTCGTGGCCGCCGCCGAGGAAGCCCTCCCGTACGCCGACCTCGACGGACCGCTCACCGACGAACCCGGCCCCTCCCTCGTCTTCGCCGCCCGCGAACGCCGCAGACTCGCAGCCGGCTCCGCCGACCACTTCACCGGCCACGGCGCCCGCCAGGTCCTCGACGCCCACCCCGCCCGGCTGGCCGACCTCCTGATGGACCGCCGCAGACGCCACCTGATCCGCCCGGTCGCGGCCCTGGCCCGCTCCGCCCCCGGCGACTCCCTGCTGGTCCCGCTCACCGTCTACTCCGCAGCCCGCCGCCTCGCCCGCACCCCCTACCGCGCCGGCATGGAAGCCGCCGCCGCCCGCCTGCGCGACGGAGCCGCCCCCGGCGGTGCGCTCACCCCGGTCGACGCCTCCCTCGCCGCCCTCACCTGGTCCCGGCCCGGCCCGGCGGCGGGCTGGCTGACCGGCGAAGCCCTGGCGGAAGTATCGATAAGGCTCGCCACCGCCGCAGGCCGCCCGCCGCTGTCCCTGCGCCCCGGCGAAGCCCGCGCCCGCGCCGTCCTGGCCCGGCACGCCGCCGACCACCGCGTCTTCGAGCAGGCCGTCGAGGTCCGCAGCCAGCGCCTGCACGCCCCGTTCCTGGACAACCAGGTCGTACGGGCCGCCCGCGCCCTGCCCGAGTCCCTGCGCGTACAGCCCGGGGCCCGGGCGGCGATCCTGCGCAGCGTCCTGTCCTCGGCCGGCGTACGCGAACTCCCGCCCGGCTGGGGCGCCGGCGCCCACGCCCCCAACGAGACGGCGACCCGGCTCGGCCTGCGCGCCGCCCTGCCCGGCCTGCAGTCCCTCTTCTCCGCGCCCCTGCTGGCGGACGCCGGCCTGATCGAGGCCCGGGTCGTCCGACAGGCCCTGCTCGACGCGGCGGACGGCCGCCCCGTCCCGCTCGACGGGCTCGCGGAACTCGTCTCGATGGAACTGTGGCTCCGCCGCCTCCTCGCCCGGCGCGGCACCTGCTGGACGGGCACCACGTCCCCCCGCCGCCGCGCGGTCCCGACGGGCATCCCCCACCGGGCGGCCCTCTCCTGACCGTTGCCCTGCCCGGGCGGTTTCCGGGGTTCGGGGTGCCCCCATGACCCCAGGGCACCGGCCAGGGCAACGGCCTAAAACCCCCACCCACCCCGGCCAGGGGAAAGGCATAGTTGCCCGGTGCAGTACCTCATCCTCGGCCCCACAGAGGCACGCGACGAGACCAACGCCCCCCTCCCCATCGGCGGCGTCCGTCTCCGCGCCCTGCTCGCCGCGCTCGCCCTGCGCGCCGGCTCCCCGGCCGCCGCGAGCGTTGCCGACCTCGTCGACGAGGTCTGGGGCGACGACCCGCCCCAGGACGCCCCCGCCGCCCTCCAGGCCCTCGTCTCCCGGCTCCGCCGCGCCCTCGGGTCCCGCGACCGCGTCCTCGCCGACCCCACCGGCGGCTACCGCCTGGCCGCCGCCCGGGAGGACGTCGACCTGCACCGTTTCACCCGGCTCGCCCGCCAGGGCGCCCAGGAGCTGGCCGCCGCCCCCGCGGATCCCGCCACCGCCGCCGCAACCCTCCGCTCCGCCCTCGCCCTCTGGCGCGGCCCCGCCCTCGCCGACCTCCCCGAGCCGGCCCGTGCCGCCCACGCGGCCCGCCCCGAGGCGCTCCGTACGGCAGCCCTGCGCGACCGGATCGAAGCCGACGTCCGGGCGGGCACCCCGGACCCGGCGTCCCTGCTCCCCGAGCTGGAGGCGCTGATCCACGAACGCCCGTACGACGAACCCCTCCGCGCCCTCCAGATCCGCGCCCTGCGCGCCGCGGGCCGCCCCGCCGACGCCCTCGCCGCGTACGAGCGCACCCGCCGCACCCTCGCCGAAGGCCTCGGCACCGACCCCGGCCCCGCCCTCCGCGCCCTCCACACGGAACTGCTCCAGCCGGCCCCCGCCCCCGCCCCCGCCCCGGCCCCGGCCCCGGGCGGCAACCTCCGCCCCCGCCTCACCTCCTTCGTCGGCCGCGAGCCCGAACTCGCCTCCCTCCACGCCGACCTGGCCCAGCACCGCCTCGTCACCCTCACCGGCCCCGGCGGCTCCGGAAAGACCCGCCTGGCCGAGCACGCGGCCGCCGCCCACCCCGAACCGGGCTGGCTCGTCGAACTCGCCCGCCTCGACCACCCCGCCGCCGTCCCCGGCGCCGTCCTCAGCGCCCTCGGCCTGCGCGAGAACACCCTGGTCGCCCGCGACAAGCTCCCGCCCGACGACCCCACGACCGTCCTCCTCGACCACTGCGCGCACCGCCGCCTGCTCCTCGTCCTCGACAACTGCGAGCACGTCATCGACGCCGCCGCCGAGCTCGCGGAACGCCTCCTCACCCACTGCCCCGGCATCCGGGTCCTCGCCACCAGCCGCGAACCCCTCGGCGTTCCCGGCGAAGTCCTCCGCCCCGTCGAGCCGCTGCCGCCCGACCCCGCGCACCGCCTCTTCGCAGACCGCGCCGCCGCTGCCCGCCCCGGCTTCACCCCCGACGAAGACCCGGACGCCGTCGCCGAGATCTGCGCCCGCCTGGACGGGCTGCCGCTCGCCATCGAGCTGGCCGCCGCCCGGCTGCGGCTGCTGACCCCCCGCCAGATCGCCGACCGCCTCGACGACCGGTTCCGCCTGCTGACCGGGGGCGCGCGCACGCTGCTGCCCCGCCAGCAGACCCTGCGCGCCGTCGTCGACTGGTCCTGGGACCTGCTCAGCGAACCCGAACGCGTCGTCCTTCGCCGTCTGTCCGTCTTCTCCGGCGGCTGCGACCTGCCCGCCGCCGAGACCGTGTGCGCGCAAGCCGGCCTCGACGTGGCCGACACCCTCGGTTCCCTCGTCGACAAGTCCCTCGTCCTGGCCGAGCCCTCCGCCGACGGCATGCGCTACCGGATGCTCGAAACCATCCACGAGTACGCCGCCGCCCGCGCCGCCGCCGAACCGGCCGACACCCGGGCCACCGTCCTGTGCCACACCGCGCACTTCCTCGCCCTCGCCGAGGAGGCCGAACCCCTGCTGCGCTCCGCCGCCCAGCTCCCCTGGATCCGGCGCATCGAGACCGAGCTGGACAACTTCCGCGCGGCCCTCCAGCAGGCCGTCCGCGGCGCCGATCCGGAGACCGGCCAACGCCTGGTCATGGCCCTCGGCTGGTTCTGGTGGCTGCGCAACTACCGCACGGAAGGCGCCGAGTGGACCAGCCGGGTCCTCGCCGGCGTACCCGCCGAACCGTCCGAGGGCTCACCCGGGTTCCTGCCCTACCTGCGCCTCCAGGTGCTCCACATGTTCCTGCGCGCCGAATCCAACGCGCCCGCGGAGTTCCGCACCCCCGAGTACCGGGCCCTCGCCGCGCGCATCAAGCAGGTGTTCCGCCAGGGCTCCCCGGAGACCGCCCGCTTCCCCGGGATCCTGTGGCCGATGACCGCCATGCTCGCCGGGGACCTCCTCGACTTCCACAGCGACCTCGACGAGGCCGTGGAGAACTGCCGCCGCTACGGGGGCGACTGGGAGCTCGGCGTCATCCTCATGCTCCGCACCCATGTCGCCATCGACCTCACCGGCGGCCTGCACACCGTCGACGCCGACCTCGCCGAACTCCACGAGATCGCGCGGCGCGTCGGCGACCGCTGGACGCGCGCCCAGGTGTCCAGCGCCGCCGGCGAGGTCGCCCTCTCCCGCGGCCACTACGACTGGGCCCGCGCCGAGTACGAGGAGTGCCTGCGCCTGGCCCACGAGGTCGGGGCGCACATAGAGGCGCCCTTCGCGATCGCCCGGATCGCGGAGACCGCCTACTCCTCCGGGGACATGGCGGGCGCGGGGCGGCTGCTGGCCGAGGCGGACCTGGAGTCCACCAAGTACGGAGGGGTGTACGACGTACGGGCCTACGCGCGGCTGCTCGCCTCGCTGATCGCCATCCAGGAGGGTGACTTCGACCGGGCACGCGCCGAACACGCGGTGGCCCGCTCCGAGGGCCGGGCGATGACCGTGCCCCCGCAGTTCACCGCCGGACTCGACAACGTGGACGCCGTCCTCACCGCCCGCGAGAAGGGCACGGCATCCGCTCTGGCCGGGATCGGGCCGGCCTTCGCGGAAGCCGTCTCCGCCCACTGCGCGGAGCGGGTCCTGGCCGCCCTCGCCGAGACCGCGGCCGTACTGCTCGCCGCCGAGGACCGCCCCGCGGAAGCCGTACGGGTCCTCGCGGCCGCCACCGCATGGCGGGCTGGCTACCCCCGCTCGGTCCCGGAGGCGGCGGCCCTGGACGGGTTCCCCGCCCGGACCCGCGCCCTGCTGGGCGCCGCCCGCCACTCCCGGGAGGAGTCGGCGGGCGCCGGGCTCACCCCGGCCGATGTCGCGGCCCTGCTCAACGGCAGCTGATCACCGCGTCGGCCCAGCCGGCCAGCGTCGGCAGGCTGCCCTGCCCGGCCCGTTCCACCACCAGCCGCAGGCTCTCGCGGCCGGCCAGGGACACCTCGACGCGGGCCGGCCCGTCGCCGTACCCGAGCGCACCCGACTGCCACAGCCGCTGCCCGTCGCCGTACACCGAGAACCGCACCCGGCCGTCGGTCAGCAGCGCCAGCCCGTCCACCCCGGCCCGCGCCGAGAAGCGCGTGCACTGCCGGTTGAGGCTGATCTCCACCGAGGAACGGGAGTCGACGGTGATCCCCTGCCCGAACCGCTGCCCCCCGACCACCAGTCCCCAGCGCTGCCACACCCAGCTGCTGCGCCAGGTCTCCAGCTCCGGGCCCGTGTGCTTCCCGTACGCGGAGTGGCCGAGCCGAGCCAGCTGGAACCCCTGCGGCGCCGTGGGCGCGGGCGAAGGCGTCGGCTTGGCCCGGGTGGGAGCGGGCCGCGGCGCCGGGGTCACGGCAGCCGGCTTCGACACCGAAGGCGCGGCCGAAGGAGGCCGGCCCGGAGCCGCCACCGGCGTCTTGGGCGCCGGGGCGGCACTCCGCCGCGGCGGTACGGGAACCCGCGCAGCCGGTGTCTCCTCCGGCGGGCTCGGCTCCGGCGCGGGCGGGGCGGCTTCCGGCACGGCCGGGGCGGCCATGCTCGGCGCCGGCTTCGCCCGGGCCTGCGGCTCGGGATCGTCCCCGGCCAGGGCGAACACCACCCCGGCGGCCGCCGCGACCGCGATCCCGGCGGCGATGGCGGCCTTGGCGGGCAGCCCCAGCCCCTCGGACACCACCGCGCCCCCGGCCGAGGACCCGGCCCCGCCGGCCGCAGCCGCCCCGGAAGCCCCCGCGCCGGCAGCCCCGGCAGACCCCGCCGCACCCGCCGCACCGGCCCCGGCTCCCGCCGAAGACCCGCCCACGGCGGCGGCCGCAGCCCCCGCACCACCGGCGGCAACGGCCCCACCGGCCACCACCCCGGCCGCCTTGGCCGCGTACCCGGCGGCGAACCACCCGATGACCGCGACCGGCAGCAGCGCGGGGATGCCCGCGTTGACGTCCTTGAGCTCGCCGGCGGCCAGCCGGCACTTGGCGCACTCCTCCAGGTGCTTGCGCAGCCCCCGCTCGGCCCGCATCCGCAGCCCACCGCGCGCATAGGCGCCCAGCCGGTCCGCGTACCGCGCGCAGTCCCCGCCCTCGACCAGCGCCGAGCTCACGTGCGCCTGCAGATAGGCCTGCTTGAGTCCCTCCCGGGCCCGGCCGGCCAGCACCGCGGTCGCATTCGCGCTCAACCCGAACAGCGGGGCGATCGCACTCGGAGAGGCCTCCTCGACGGTGGTGTGCCACAGCACGGCCTGCCACCGCTCCGGCAGGCTGCGGAAGGCCTGCATGGCCAGCGACTGCTCGGCCTCGTGCATCGCCCGGACCTCCGCACCGAGCTCCAGGGTGTCGTCCCCCGAGAGCCCGGACAGTCCGGCCCCGCTCTCCGCCCCCGTGGCCGCCTGCTCCGCGAACAGCGCGAAGTCCTCGACCAAGTGCTCCCGCTTGGCGGTCTTCGCCCAGGCGGCCGCGACCCGCCGCACGGTGGTCAGCAGATAGGCCCGCACCGACTGGTCCGGCCCCGCCCCGCCCCGTACCGCCTGCAAGGTCCGCGCGAACACCTCGGCGGTCAGGTCGTCCGCGGTGTGCGCGTCCCGGCAGCAGGTGCGCGCGTAGCGCCGTACGGAATCGGCGTGCCGACGGAACAACTCCTCGTACGCACCGTCGTCCCCGCCGCGCATCCGGGCGATCAGGTCACCGTCGGACGGAGGCAGATCACCGCTCCCGGCTCCCGGTGCGGCGTGCCGGCCATGCGGTTCCCGCTGCGCCGGGACCTGCCGGGCGGGCGGGCTGCCGGCCTCGACCTCGCCGCCCGCGCCACCGAGTGACCCGTCCCGCCCGTCAACGCCCATCGCGGAAGCCCCCGCACGACACACTCAACCGGTACACCGATCCAGCGTGGCACACGGCGCGGGCAGCCCGGACCCGTCTCCGGCCCATCCACCCATCCGGGGACAATCCGGCGAATCGCCGTACTGTTCCTCACCCGTTCGAGTGAGCGACCGTTCGAGGAGCCGGATTGACCTCCACCCCGACAGGGGCCGGGAACCACGACCGGAGCACCCGAGGCAGCAGCACGCACCACACGGCGCTCACCGCAGGCTTCTCACCGCGCAGTACTCACCGCGCAGTGCTCACCTGACCCCGGCTCTAGCCGACTTCGGCCTTCGCCAGGCCCCGGATTCACCAAGCCCCGACCCTCAACGCGGCCCGGCTCGCCGAGCCCAGGCGCTCACCGCGCGGTGACCACACACTGGCCACCACGCGGCTCGGCACCCACGCCCGGCGTCGCCACACCCGGGTGTCACCACCCGCCGTCACGACACCCCGGCTCGCACCGCGTCCGGCGCCGCCGCACCCGGCTCTCACCCGGCCCGCCGGCATCGCACCCGGTTCAGGCCGTCCGCGACCGCAGCCCCTCCAGCAGGATGTCGAGCAGCCGGGCCGAAGCCGCGGCCTGCTGCGCCGGGTCCGGCAGGGCGGGCGCGGCGGTCGCTATCACCAGCAGTACATCGGCCACGGTGACGTCGGTGCGCAGCGCACCCGCCTCCCGGGCGCGGTCCACCAGCCGGCCGACCACCTCCAGCAGCGCGCCCGCGCCGGAGTCGTCCGCCGGCTCCTCGGCGGAGGTCCGCGGCGCGCCCACGACCCGCAGCTCCGGCGCGCCGGCCTGGCGCTGGTGCGGGACACGGGCCTCCTCGGCCTCCTCGACCCCGTCCGCACCGTCCGGGCCGCCGACCCGCAGCACCTGCGGCGGCAGCAGTCGTCCCGCGCCGGAGGCCACGGAGGTGCGCAGGAAGCGCGAGAGGGCCTGCCACGGCTCCTCCTCCTGGCCCAGCGCGGCCTTGGCCTGGTCGGTCAGCCGGGCCGTCTCTTCCTCCGCTATACGCCGGACCAGTACGTCCTTGCTCGGGAAGCGCCGGTACACGGTGCCGACACCGACCCGTGCGCGCCGCGCCACGTCCTCCATCGGAGCCCCGTAGCCCAGCTCGCCGAAGACCTCGCGAGCCGCACGCAGCACGTGTTCGAGATTGCGCTGGGCGTCGACGCGCAGCGGCGTCGAACGGCCCACTCCGTGCGTGGTGGCACCTGTCATCACGCGGCCGCTGTCGGCAGACAGAGCGGTCGCAGAGCCATGGAAATCGGAAATGTGCATATGTTTCCCCCGGTAATCATTTGTCTCCCCCCGGAGACACTCCCCGCCTTCGCGTCGAGGGGGGCCACGGTCATGAGGGCCCTGGTCCTACTCCTCGACGAGATACGAACATAGTTGAGCCAGAGTCAATTCAGAAGAGGCAGCCCGGGACGGAGCACCGCCCGATCGGAGCATTCACCCCCACTTTTCCGCCGCAAGCCTCCGGAATCACCCCCTCCGCCCCTGCTGACCTGGGCTCCTTTAGTCAGATCCAGACCCTCGGACCACCCCGTCACACCACCCCCTCCGGTCACACAATTTGCGCGGCCTGTGGACAAACTCCCGGCCACGATGCGTCATGGGACGGTGAAGGCTGCTAACTCCCGGGGCACGGCCCCCGGTACCCCGCCCCGAACGCGCATCCTCGTCGTCGGCGGCGGCTACGTCGGCATGTACACGGCGCTCCGGCTCCAGCGGAAGCTGAGATCGGGAGAGGCCGAGGTCACGGTGGTCACTCCCGAGCCCTACATGACGTACCAGCCTTTCCTCCCCGAAGCGGCCGCGGGATCCATCTCCCCCCGCCACGTCGTGGTGCCCCTGCGCCGCGTCCTCGGCAAGTGCCGCATCCTCATCGGCGAGGCCAAGCGCATCGACCACGCGAAGCGGACCGTCACCGTCACCACCCTCGCCACCGCCGAGGAGGGCACCGGAGACACCGAGATCGAATACGACGAACTCGTCCTCGCCCCCGGCTCCATCTCGCGCACGCTCCCCGTCCCGGGACTCGCCGACTACGCCATCGGATTCAAGACCGTCGAAGAAGCCATCGGCCTGCGCAATCACGTCATCGAACAGATGGACATCGCCTCCTCCACCCGCGATCCCGCCATCCGGGACGCCGCGCTCACCTTCGTCTTCGTCGGCGGCGGATACGCCGGAGTCGAAGCCCTCGGCGAACTGGAGGACATGGCCCGCTACGCGGCGCGGTACTACCACAACATCAAGCCCGAGGACATGAAATGGGTACTGGTCGAGGCGAGCGACCACATCCTCCCCGAGGTCGGCCCCGAATTGGGCGTCTACACCGTCCGTGAACTGCGCAGACGCAACATCGACGTACGCCTGGAAACCAGACTCGAATCCTGCGAGAACCGGGTCGCCGTCCTCAGCGACGGCGCCCGCTTCCCCACCCGCACCGTCGTGTGGACCGCCGGCGTCAAACCCCACCCGGTGCTCGCCGCCTCCGACCTCCCGAAGAACGAACGCGGCCGGCTCGCCTGCACCTCGTTCCTCACCGTCGAGGGCGTCGAACACGCCTGGGCCGCCGGCGACGCGGCGGCCGTCCCCGACATCACCGCCCCGGAACCCGGCCGCGAATGCGCCCCCAACGCGCAGCACGCCCTCCGCCAGGCCAAGGCGCTCGCCGACAACCTCGTCTCCTCGCTGCGCGGCGGACTGCTCACCGAGTACGCCCACAAGTACTCCGGATCCGTCGCCTCCCTGGGCCTCCACAAGGGCGTCGCGCACGTCTACGGCCGCAAGCTCAAGGGCTACCCCGCCTGGTTCATGCACCGGGCCTACCACCTCAGCCGCGTCCCCACCTTCAACCGCAAGATGCGCGTGCTCGCCGAATGGACCCTGTCGGGGCTCTTCAAGCGTGAGATCGTCTCCCTAGGCTCCCTCGAACACCCCAGGGCAGAATTCGAACTCGCCGCAGGTGGCGGCCCGAAGGAGCCGCCGCCACGCCCAGCCCCCAACCCTCCGAAGGACAGCCAGGGCTGACGTTGTCAGTGCGGTCGGTCACACTGGACGTGTGACCATAGGTGGGCTCACACCTGCACAGAGTGACACCGTCCGGCGATCGATCTGGGGGGCACCGCCCAGCGGTAGCTGGGGGAGACACAGCGACCACTTGCGACACCACGAGGCTTGAACGCAGTGAACTTCACGCGCTGGAGCGCACGGTTTCCCGGAACGCAGCGCCGCGCCGCCGCCCGGACCGAACACGCCGCCGCCCAGGCCAAACGGGGCGAAGGCTCGGTCCCGGCAGCCCGCGGCGCGGCCGCCCACTCCGCGACACCCCCGGACGGCACCCCCGCCGACCCCACCGTCTCCGGAACCGGCACGGCCCCCCTCGCCGCCGTGCCCTCACTCGACGAGCTCTCCGTACGCGAGGTCCTCGGCCTGCTCCCGGCCCTCGTGGCCCTCGTCCACGGCCCCGAGCACCGCGTCGCGTACGTCAACGACGCCTACACCGCCGGCTTCGGCCCCCGCACCACGGGCGCCCCCGCCCACGAGGCCCTCCCCGAACTCGGCGAGCTCGGCCTGCTCCCGCTCCTCGACCAGGTCCAGCGCAGCGGCAAGCCCCGTACCGCCAAGAACCGCACCGCACCCGGCGGCGGCAGCTCGTACACCGTGACCTGCACCCCGGTCGACTTCCCCAAGGCCGACACCGAGAGCGAACCGGACCCGCACCACACCGGCGTACTGGTCCACCTCGCCGACGTCACCGACCACGCCGAGGCCGTGGAGCGGCTCCGCGCGAGCGAACGCCGCCAGCGCGAGGCAGCCGTGACCCTCCAGCGCTCCCTCCTCCCGCAGGAGCTGGAGCAGCCCGACGACCTCCGCATCGCCGCCACCTACCAGCCCGGCGGCACCGAGGCGGCCGTCGGCGGCGACTGGTACGACGTCATCACCCTCGGCGCCGGCCGCACCGCCCTCGTCATCGGCGACGTCATGGGCCGCGGCGTCCGCGCCGCCGCCGTCATGGGCCAGCTGCGCACCGCCGTCCGCGCCTACGCCCGCCTCGACCTCCCGCCCCACGAGGTCCTCCAGCTCCTGGACGGACTCGCCGCCGAGATCGACGCCAGCCAGATCGCCACCTGCGTCTACGCCGTCCACGACCCCAACGAGGGCCTGCTCGCGTACGCCTCCGCCGGCCACCTCCCGATCCTGGTCCGCGACGAGGACGGCACCGTACGCCGCGCCGCCGACCCCACCGGCCCACCGCTGGGCACCGGCGGCTGGCTGCACACCTCCGGCACCATCGCGCTGGGCCCGGGCTCGACCGCCGTCCTCTATACGGACGGCCTGGTCGAACGCCGCGGCGAGGACATCGACGAAGGCGTCGCCGCGCTGGAGCGCGCCCTCTCCGGCGCCCAGGGCACACCCGCCGTCATCTGCGACCGCCTGATGCGCGCCCTCGGAGTCGACGCCGACCACGACGACGACGTGGCCGTGATGGTCCTCCAGCAGCCCGCCCGCTCCGGAGCCGACGCGGAGCTCTTCCACAACGCCGCCCTGGAACTCCTCGGAGGCATCGAGGCGGCCCCGCGCGCCCGCGCCTTCGCCCAGGGCGTCCTGGCCTCCTGGCGCTTCCCGGTCGAACTGTGCGACCTCGGCGTCCTCGCGGCCAGCGAGCTCGTCGCGAACTCCCTGCAGCACGGCACCCCGCCCATGCGGCTCCGCCTGCGCCGCACCGACCGCCGCCTGATCATCGAGGTCACCGACGGGGACGACCACCTCCCGCGCCGCCGCCGCGCCGAACCGGCCGACGAGACCGGCCGCGGCATCTCGATCATCGCGACCATCGCCTCCAGCTGGGGCTCCCGCCGCACCCCCGGCGGCGGCAAGGCCGTCTGGTGCGAGTTCGCCCTGCCGGACAAGCAGCCGGACAAATAGGAAGACCGAGCAGGACGGCCAGGAAGACACGAAGGAGCCCCCGGTCCACCGGACCGGGGGCTCCTTCACACACGTCCTACGCCGCTCCTACGCGGCCACCGGCTCGGAGGCCTTCGCAACGGAGACCGGCACCACCGGCACACCCTTGAGCAGCGAAGGGTTGTCCTGCACGGGCGTCAGCTGCTTCCCGAGCCGCAGCGCCAGCCAGGCGATGCCGAGCGAGACCGCGACGAAGACCCCGATGTAGAGCATCGGCACGCCCGCGCCCAGCGGCACACCCAGCGGCCCCAGCGCCAGCGCCATCTGCTTGACCAGCGCGAAGGCGGAGTTGTACTGGCCCACCGAGCCCTCGGGAGCCAGGTCCGCCACCAGCGGGGCGAGCGTCGGCGACAGCATGGCCTCGCCGATCCCGAAGAGCGCGTACGTGGTCACGAACGCGGCGGCGGCCACCATCGCGCTGCCGTGCCCCAGCCCCGAGAACCCGGCGATGACCCACGCACCGGTCCAGATCAGACCGACCAGCGCGATCACCCGCGACCGGCGGCGCTTCTCGACCAGCTTCAGTACGACGAACTGCGCGAGGACGATCGCACCCGTATTGGCGGCGAGCGCGAACCCGAGCGTGGACGGGGAGATCCCGGCGGCTTCCGTACCGAAGGCCGCCAGACCCGACTCGAACTGTCCGTAGCAGGCGAAGAAGATCACGAAGCCCAGCACCAGCAGCTTGACCATCGCCTTGTGCCGCAGCATCCGCTGCCGGCCGCCACCCGGCTGGGACGGGTCCTTGGGCATGGCGTCCTTGATGCTCGGCGCGTGCGGCAGCCGCACGGTCGCGATGATCCCGGCCAGCACCAGGAACATCACGGCCTCGATGCCGAACAGCAGGGTGAAGCTGCCCGGGTGCTGCACGTCGACGATCTGGCCGCCGATGAGGCCGCCGATGCCCAGCCCGAGGTTCTGCATGAAGAATTGCAGGGCGAACGCACGGGTCCGGCTGGTCGGCGTCGAACACCACACGATCATCGTGGCCAGCGCCGGCTGCATCACGGCCTGCCCGGCACCGAGCGCCAGGGCGGACAGCAGGATCGGCACGATCCCGGTCGAGAGCCCCAGCGAAAGCGCTCCCACCGACGCCGCGACCGCCGCACCCATGACCACGGGAACCGGACCCCGTCGGTCGATGACGCGACCGGTGAAGGGCAGCGCGACGAGAGCGCCCAGGGCGAAGGCCACGAACGCGCTCGTGGCGGCCATGGAGCCCAGATCTCGCACCTGCGCCACGTAGATGTAGAGGAACGGAACCGTGAAGCCGATGCCGAACGCGGTCAACGCGTTCCCGGCCTGGATCCGCCGCATCGCAGCGCCCATCACCTTGGTCACTTCTCACCGCCTTGATAACTGAAGACTGAAGACTTCATACCTAAAGTTCGATGCTTAAGACTACACATCGAAGGAGTTAGACGCCAACGGGCTCGTGCCATACTTCGACGCATGGGTGACACCGACGGCACTACGCCCGTCCACGAGCCGAGCCTCGACGAGCAGATCGCCGTCTATCAGCGCGAGTTCCAGGACCTCGACCCCCAGGTCGAGAAGGTGGTCTCGGCGCTGAGCCGGCTGAACCGCCGGATGAACGTCGCGTACGGACGCCAGACCGCGGCCCTGGGCATCAGCAACGCGGAGTGGGAGGTCCTCAAGGCCCTCGTCATCTCCGGAGCCCCGTACCGGATGGGCCCGAGCGAACTCGCGAAGCAGCTGGGCCTGACGCCGGCGGCGATGACGCACCGGATCGACCGCATGACCGCGGAGGGACTGGTCACCCGCGAGCGGGACGAGTCCAACCGGGTCCGCGTGATCGTGGAGCTCACGGACGAGGGCCGCAGCAAGTGGCTCGACGCCATGCGCGCGGCCACGGTCTTCGAGGAGGACCTGCTCCAGGACCTCTCCACCGCCGAACGCGGCGTACTGGGCGACATGCTGACCCGCCTGCTGGACCGCGTGGAGGACCTCCAGGCCCGGGGTTGACACACCCCCCTCGGATCCGTAAGGTTCTTCGAGTTGTCCCAGAGTCAACTGGTTTTGCGGGCAACAACTCCCGCCGCCTCGTTGCGGCACCCAACTCAGCACGATCTCCCACCGGGAACGAATTCGGCATGCCCGAATTCATTTCCGAAGGCCGATTATGAATCGCCTGGGAAATCCACTAGAGTTCTGGGAGTCGGAAGGGCCCAACAGCCCGGAAGGCAAACCCCGCTGACTGGGGGTCAGGCCCGAAAGAGTCTGATAGAGTCGGAGACACAAGAACGAAGGAAGCGCCCGGAGGAAAGCCCGACGAGGGTGAGTACAAAGGAAGCGTCCGTTCCTTGAGAACTCAACAGCGTGCCAAAAATCAACGCCAGAAGTTGATACCCCGTCCACTCCGGTGGAT
>NZ_JBVHTP010000001.1:915375-934476 GCF_055565795.1 Streptomyces sp. NPDC028314 | reverse complement strand
GACCGTGGGGTGCTTTTGGAGAAGGAGCTGGTTGCGGCTCCTGAGTTCTTCGCGGATATCGCCGGGCGGAATGCCAATATAGGTGCGGTGGATATTCGTTTGAAGCGGGGCGGGTATCACAATGAGCTGACGCGGCACCGTTATGAGGTGGTGTTCCACCGGGATCCGGGTGTGGTGCTGGATGTTTCCGGCGCCCGGGAAGTGGCGTGGGAACCGGGCCTGGACTTCGGATCGCTGGTTTCCGGCGCCGGGCCGGAGACGCCGCTACGGGTAACGGGTATTCCCAATGCGCGGCTCCTTGCCGAGGTGGCTGCGGAGCAGACTGTCGACGGCCATGATCCGGAAGACCTGGGGCCGGGTGTCGACCCGGAGGACCTCGTCGTCTGGGGTGCGCAGCACGGCGTTCGGGTGGTGCCGACGTGGTCGGCCGCTTCGGTGGCGCATTTCGAGGCGGTGATCCTTCCCGATGGGACGGGTGAGGAGACCGTTTTGACGGGTGTGTATCGGCCTTCGGGTGGGGTCGGGCCGTGGGTGAACACTCCGGTCGCCGCGCGTGGGATCGGTGCGGTGGTGAAGGCGGCGCGGGCCCATCTCGCGGAGGGTCTGCCGGACTACATGGTTCCTTCGGCGGTGGTGGTCCTGGACCGGCTTCCGCTGACGCCGAACGGCAAGCTGGACCGTCGCGCTCTTCCGAAGCCCGACTACGCCGCAACGGCCGGCGGCCGGGCAGCCCGCACCGTCCAGGAAGAGGTGTTGTGCGGGTTGTTCGCCGAGGTCCTGGGCCTCGACCGGGTCGGGATCGACGACAGCTTCTTCGACCTCGGCGGCCACTCCCTCCTCGCCACCCGCCTCGTCAGCCGTATCCGCACCGTCCTGAACGCCGAACTGCCCATCAAGGACGTCTTCGCCGCACCGACGGTCGCCGGCCTGGTCGCCTCAATGGCTGCCGCGCCGCAGTCGGCGGCCCGTCGGCCGGCCCTGCGCCGCATGGCACGGCCGACCGGTAGCTCCTGATCTTCCTTCCACGCGTCGCATATCGCATATCGCATATCGCGCGTCACGTCTCGAACCATTCAGACAAACCATCCATGGAATCAGTAAGGAAATGTAATGACGAATCCGTTTGACAACCCGAATGGCGTCTTCCTGGTCGTGACCAACGACGAGGGCCAGCACTCCCTGTGGCCCGAGTTCATTGACGTTCCCGAAGGCTGGGCCGTCGCGAAGTCCGCCGGCACCCGGGAGGCCGCCCTCGCCTACATCGAGGAGAACTGGACGGACATGCGTCCGGCGAGCCTGGTCAAGGCCATGGCCGACGAGGCCGTCTAGGGGCCGGATTCCCCGGCACCCGGACGTCACCCCTCAGGGGCGCCCTCAGATCAGAGGGCGCCCCTGGTCACCCCTTTCTGGCAAAGGCACTGAATAGATGGGCACACCGACAGCCTCCGCGGGTCCGCCCCGCGGATCCGCCATCGTGACCGCCATCCCGCGATGGCGGATGGAACCCTGGCACGCCGATACGCCGTCGACCGAGTACGCGTGTGAGGTTCCGGCCGAGCTTTTCCTGGGGCTCCAGGCTCTCGCAGGCCGACTCGGAGTCCCGGCGGCCGACGTATTGCTGGCCGCGCACGCGAAGGTGCTGGCAGCGCTCTCCGGCGAGCAGGACGTGCTGACCGGGTACGTTGCTCCAGGTGGTCGCACCGGCCCCGTAACCGTGCCCCGGCCGTGCCAGATACCGGTGGCGGAAGGTGCGTGGGAACGACTCGTCATCGCCGCCCACGAGGCGGTACGACAAGGGTCGTTCGAAACGGGCGCGCACTATGAGGTGGTGCTCGACCTGTCGGCACTCCCCGGCGACCCGGCGACGGGCCCGGATACGGACCCCGGAGCACCTACGGCCGCCTACGCGGCGTCGGCCGTCGTGCTGCGCGTCGCCTTCTCCCAGGCACCGGAGGGACTGCACCTGCGGCTGTCCGGCGACCCCGGTGTGCTCGACCTGGTGTACGCGCGGCGTGTGGCCGGATACCTGATGACGGCTCTGGAGCGGCTGGCCGCCGACAGCACGGCCGCGCACCACACCCGGAACCTGCTGTCCGCAGACGAGTTCACGTACCAGATCGACGGTCTGGCGGGCCCGCGCCGGGAGCTTCCGGACCGTCGCACGCACGAGCTGATCGAGGAGCGGGTACGCCGCCACCCCGACAGGATCGCCGCCGTGCACGACGGCACCGCATGGACCTACGCCGAGCTCAACCGCCGCGCCAACCGCATCGCCCACGCACTGCTGCGCCGCGGGCTCAGGAGCGAAGACGTGGTGGCCGTGGTGACCGAGCGCAACCTCGACTGGCTGGCGGCTACGCTGGCGGTCTTCAAAGCCGGCGGGGCCTACATGCCGGTGGAGCCGCACTTCCCGTCGGCCCGCATCGGCGCCATGCTCGAACGCAGTGAGTGCCGGTTCGTACTCACCGAATCCGGCAGCACCGCCACGCTCGACGAGGCGCTGACGGCGTACCAGCCTGCGCTCTCCTTGCTCATCGCCGATGCCGTCCACGAGGAACAGGAGGAGGCCGACCCCGGCACACCGGTCGGTCCCGGCCAGCTGGCCTACGTCTACTTCACTTCCGGTTCCACCGGTGAGCCGAAGGGGGCGATGTGCGAGCACGCGGGGATGCTCAACCACCTGCTCGCCAAGATCGAGGACTTGGAGATCGGCCCGGAACAGGTCGTGGCCCAGACCGCCCCGCAGTGCTTCGACATCTCGCTGTGGCAGCTCATCGGCGGCCTGCTCGTGGGCGCCCGGAGCCTGATCGTCGGACAGCGCGACATCCTCGACATCCAGCGATACGTCGACACCATCGTCGAGGGGTCGGTCGAAGTGCTCCAGGTCGTGCCGTCCTACCTGGAGGTCATGCTCAGCTACCTGGAGGAGCAGCCGCGCACGCTGGGCCGGCTGCGCAGCATCTCGGCGACCGGCGAGGCGCTCAAGAAGGAATTGGTGGAGCGCTGGTTTGCCGCCTTCCCCGACGTCAAACTGGTCAACGCCTATGGCTTGACGGAAACGTCGGACGATACGAACCACGAGGTGATGGACCGGGTTCCGGTCCACGAGCGGGTGCCGCTCGGCTCGGCGGTCCGCAACGTCCGGGTGTATGTGGTCGACGAGCGGATGGAACCCGTGCCGCTGGGGGCACCCGGAGAGATCGTGTTCTCCGGGGTGTGCGTGGGCCGTGGCTACATCAACGACCCGGAGCGCACGGCGGAGGCCTTCGGGACCGACCCGCACCGGGCGGGGGAGCGGCTCTACCGCTCCGGCGACTTCGGCCGCTGGCTGCCGGAGGGCACCCTCGAGTTCCTCGGCCGGCGTGATGCCCAGATCAAGATCCGGGGATTCCGCATCGAGATCGGAGAGATCGAGAACCATCTGCTGCGTGTTCCCGGGGTCCGTGATTCCGCCGTGGTGGTGGCGCAGAGCGCGGACCAGGAGGGCTACCTGGTCGCCTTCTACGCTGCGGACAGTGCGGTGGACCCGGATCTGCTGCGCCGGTCGCTCGCAGGCTCCCTGCCCGGGTACATGGTCCCCCAGTTGTTCCAGCACCGCGAGGCGCTCCCGCTGACCACCAACGGAAAGATCGACAAGAAGGCGCTGCGGCGAGAGGCAGCCGGCGCGGCCGGCCCGTCGGCGGCAGCGGAATCCGTTCGCCTCGCAGATCCTGCGGAGGGATCCGCCGCCAACGCCGAAGCATGGACCGCGACCGAGCGGCGCCTCGCCGCGGTCTGGGCGCGGGTGCTCAACGTCCCCCTCACGGACATCACCCGTGACCTGCACTTCTATGAATCCGGCGGGACCTCCCTGTCGGCCGTTCGGGTCGGCGCCGCTCTCGGTGGGGCCGCCCCGCTGGAGGACATCATCGGCCGCCCGGTCCTGGCCGATCTCGCCGGGGCCATGGACGCGAACGCCCAGCACGTGAAGACGAAGGGAGACAGCGCATGACCCACGCCGAAGGATCCGGCCTGGAACAGCCCGGCCTGGAACAGCCCGGCCTGGAACTCGCCCCGGGGAAGCCGGCGGTCCTGCGGGTCGACGCGGTGGCGCCGGGCGACCTGGGGGATTGGGCGGGCGAGCGCCGACCGGCGCTGGAGGCAGCCCTGTCGGTACACGGCGCCGTACTGATCCGCGGTCTGGAGGTACGCGATGCCGCTTCCCTCACCCTTGTGGGGGAGCGGCTGTCGGGCGGCCGGGGCGTACGCGAAACGGAGGCGTTCGCACGCCGCCGACAACTCGGCGGACCGGTGGTCTCCTCCCTGGAATGGCCCCCGGACCAGCCGATGTGCATGCACCACGAGCTCAGTTATGCGCTGGAGTTTCCCCGGCTGTTGACGATCGGCTGCTTCACCGCACCCTCCCAGGGCGGGATCACCGGCCTCGCAGACGGACAGGCGGTGCTCGACGCACTGCCGGAGGCGGTCGTCGAGCGCTTCGTCCAAGAGGGCTGGATGTTGGTCCGCTCGTACAACAACCTGGTGGGTGTGCCCTGGTCGGAGGCGCTCGAAGCCGCTGACGAGGCTGCGGCGGAGAAGTACTGCGAGGCCAACGGCATCGATTTCGCCTGGCAGCCGGACGGCGGCCTGCGTACGAGCCAGCGCCGCTCCGCCGTGATCCGTCACCCGCTGACGGGCAGGCGCGTCTGGTTCAACCAGGTCGCCTTCCTCAACGAGTGGACGATGGAGCCGTCGATCCGTGAGTTCCTGGTGGCCCAGTTCGGTGCCGAGGGGCTCCCCTTCAACACCCGTTACGGCGACGGCTCGCCGATCGATGCGGCCACTGTCCGGACCATCAACGAGGTCTACGAGGCGGCGACCTTGCGGGAACCCTGGCAGGCCGGGGACGTCCTGCTCGTCGACAACCTCCGCATGGCACACAACCGCGAGCCCTACCAGGGACAACGCGAGATGGGCATGGTCCTGGGCGCGCCCGTCCGCCTCGCGGACTGCTCGCCGACCCACCAGCCCGTTGCGCACCCCTGACCCCGCGCCCACCAGGTCGTACAGGTAATCCACCTCTCCCAGACGGAGCCGCACCACTTCATGAACGCATCGATACCCCCCTTCGCAGTCGTCACCGGCTCACAGGTCCACGACGTTCTCGCGGGCCGGGAGAAGCAGGTCATCGAGCTGATCGAGGATGCCTACCGGGTGCACGGCGAGGGTGACACGGTCAACCCTCCGTCGTACTTCCTGCGCTTTCCCGACCGGCCCACGTCGCGGATCATCGCCCTGCCCGCATCCATCGGCGGGAACACCAAGGTCGACGGAATCAAATGGATCTCCAGCTTCCCGGAGAACATCCACTCGGGCATCCCGCGCGCCTCGGCCGTCGCCGTGCTCAACGACCGGGAGACCGGCTACCCGATAGCCTGCATGGAGAGTTCCATCATCAGCGCGGCGCGCACCGCCGCGTCCGCGGCCCTCGCCGCCGACTGGCTCACCCGCAGCCGTACGGACGGCCGACCGCGCCGGGTCGGTTTCTTCGGGACCGGCTTCATCGCCCGCTACATCCACGGCTACCTCGCGGGCGCCGGCTGGTCCTTCGACGAGATCGGAGTCCACGACCTCGACCTCGAACACGCCAACAGCTTCCGCTCGTACCTGGAGCGCACCGGCACCGGCGGGACGGTCACCGTACACGAGAGCGCCGAGGAGCTGATCCGCTCGGCGGACCTGCTGGTGTTCGCCACCGTCGCGGGAGCGCCGCACGTCACCGACGCCTCCTGGTTCGCGCACAACCCGGTCGTCCTGCACATTTCGCTGCGCGACCTGTCGCCCGAGATCGTGCTGAAGTCGGTCAACGTGGTCGACGACGTGGAGCACTGCCTGAAGGCCGACACCTCCCCGCACCTCGCCGAAAAGCAGGCAGGACACCGCGACTTCATCGACGGAACCCTGTACGACGTCATGTGCGGGCGGGTCGCCCTTCCCGGCGACCGGCCCGTCGTGTTCTCGCCCTTCGGCCTCGGCGTCCTCGACCTGGCGGTCGGCAAACACGTCTACGACACGATCAGGGCGCGGGGCGAGCTGAACGTCGTGGAGGACTTCTTCCACGAGACCAGCCGCTACGGGTCCGAGATGGCGCGGGGGGACCATGAGTGAGACGAGGTGGCCGCGTTGCCGATAATCACCTCTCCCCAGCAGTTCAACACCGAAGACCTGTACGTAGACCTCCGGCCGGTGCTCGGCACCGAACTGCACCTCAAATGCGAGGGGTTCAACTTCGCCGGCTCCATCAAGCTGAAGGCCGCCGCGGCGATGGTGGAGCAGGCCGAACAGTCCGGCCGGCTCCACGACGGGGCCATCCTGGTCGAGTCCTCCTCGGGCAACCTCGGCGTGGCGCTGGCCATGATCGCTGCGAACAAGGGCTACCGGTTCCTGTGCGTGACCGACACCCGGTGCAACCTCGGCACACGGCGCCTGATGGAGACGATGGGCGCCGAGGTCCACACGGTCAACCAGCCTGAAAGGGAGGGGGGTTACCTGGCCGCGCGGCTGAGCCATGTACGCCGGCTGTGCGCTTCGGACTCCCGCTACGTCTGGCTGAACCAGTACACGAACGCCAACAACTGGGCGGCCCACCACCGGACCACCGCACCCGCCATCGCCGAGCAGTTCCCCGACCTGGACGTGCTGTTCGTCGGGGCGGGAACCACCGGCACGCTCATGGGCTGCGCCCGGTACTTCCGGGACTCCGGGCGCCCGGTGACCGTGGTGGCCGTCGACGTCGAGGGCTCGGTGACCTTCGGGGGCCCGGCGAAGCCCCGGGTGATCCCGGGGCTCGGCGCGGGCGTCCGGCCCCAGCTGCTGGATCATTCGTACGTCGACGACGTGGTGATCGTCCCGGAGGCCGAAACGATCCGGACGTGCCACCGGCTCGCCGGCGCCGGGTTCCTCTTCGGCGGCTCCACCGGCACGGTCGTGGCCGGCGCCCAGCGGTGGCTCGCCGCGTACCGCCCCGACGCACCGGTCACCGCAGTGGCGATCTCGCCGGACCTCGGCGAGCGCTACCTGGACACCGTGTACCAGGCGTCGTGGGTCCACGACATGTTCGGTGACACGGCCTACGACACCGAGCAGGCGGGGGTGCTCTGACCGTCCGCGGGGGACGGCCGGCGCCATCCCCCGCCCCCACCGGCGGTCAGCGCACGCCGGCCGACTCCTGCGCGGCCAAGCGTGCGGTCAGCAGTCGGCGGTCGACCTTGCCGTTGGGGTTGCGGGGCAGGGACGGCAACCGGTGCACGGTGTCGATGATCGAGTGCCTGGGCAGCTGCTGGGCGCAGTGCCGTTTCAGATCGATGAGGGAGGGGTCATGTCCGTCGGCGGCGACGACGAACGCCACGATGTGCGCGTCGATGCCGGTGCCTGCGACCAGAGCCGCCGCCTCGGCGACCCCGTCGTGGCTCTGCAGCACCGCCTCCACCTCTCCGAGCTCGATGCGGTTGCCGCGTACCTTCACCATGACATCGCGTCGACCTACGAACTCGAAGCTGCCGTCCTCCAGCACCAGCGCGATGTCACCGGTGGCATACGTTCGGTCGGTCACCGGCGGCCGGCCCCAGTAGCCCAGCATCACCCCCGGCCCGCTCACCACCAGCTCGCCCTCCTCGCCGGGCCGTGCCTGCGTTCCGTCCTCGCGCAGCGCGACGACCGCATTACCGCACACACCGGTACCGATCCCGACGGGACGCACCCGTTCGGCGGGTACGACGCCGACGTCATGGGCGGTGGAAATGATGGTTTCGGCCGGCCCGTAGAGATTCGTGAACCGAACGTGTGGCAGATGTGCCCGGAGCTCGCGCAGCGGTCCGATCGGGAACGGTTCGCCGGCGAACATCAGGCTGCGCAGCGCCGGTATTTCCGTCTCCAGCAGACCACCGTGCCGCATCATCAGCAAGAGCGCCGCCGGAACCGAATACCACACGGTGATCTCGTGGCTCAGGAGGAAACGGACCAGCTCCTTGGGGGCGTAGGCGGTTTCCTGAGGCACCAGGTGAACGGAGGAGCCGACGGTGAACGGCGCATAGATGTCGTTCACCGACAGGTCGAAATGGAAAGGCGCGTGATTCGCGTACCGGTCACCGGGACGCGCCTGCTGTGCCTCGGCGGCCCAGGAGATGAAGGCCCACGCCGTGTTGTGGCTGTGACAGACACCCTTGGGTTCACCGGTGGACCCCGAGGTGTAGAGGATGAAGGCGAGGTCGTCGTCGTCGACCGCAACGGCGGGCAGCAGCCGGTCCGGTGCCGCGGACCCCACTGCTGGCAGGTGCGACCAGGGAGTTCCGTCGGGCCACGCGGACAGCACGGAGGTGCCCGCGATCGCCGCGGAGCCGGCCACCGACGCACTCCGGTCAGGAGTGGTGACCAGGGCGGCGGGTGCGAAGTCGGCCGTCAGTTTGGCGATCCGCTGCGCGGGGGCCTGCGGGTCGAGGGGTACGTACGCGGCCCCGAGCCGCAGCACGGCCTGCATCGCGGCGATGGCTGCCACCGACTTGTCGAGCCAGATCCCGACCCGGTCGCCGGCGCGTACGCCCCGGTCCGCGAGGGCGAGGGCGAGCAGGTCGGCCAGTGCGTCCAGCCGGCCGTAACTTGCCTCGCCGTCCGGTGCGCAGACCGCAAGTGCGTCGGGGGTCCGGCGGGCCGTGTCCCGGACGAGTTCGTGGAGCAGCATGAGACGTCGGTCTCCTCTTCAGTCCATTTGATCGTTAATCGGCGGCCGTAGCTTGTTCGGCGGTCCCGGGGAGAGTCAATCAGCAGTGTCCATTCATGTCAGGTAGGAGGAGATTTGCATGCCGGACCAGGTGACGACCGATGAGGTCGAGTCCATCAAGGATTTCGTCAGGGAGTTCATCGAGGGGGAAATCCTGAAAGGTCAGGGAGAGGTGGAAGGCGATACCCCCCTGATTGAATGGGGAATCCTCGATTCGCTCTCCGTCGCCCGCCTCGGCGGATCCATCGAGCAGCATTTCGGTGTCGTCATCCTCGGAGAAACGCCCATCGCGGAGAAATTCCGGACCGTGGACAGCATCTGTGCTTTCGTCGGCGAACTGCGGGCCGCCCGATGACCGTGCGACTGCCCCTCTCCCTCGCGCAGACCGGGGTGTGGGTCGCGCAGCAGCTCGACCCGGACGAGCGCTCCTTCAACATCGCCGAGTACTGCGACATCGAGGGCCCCGTCGACCCGGTGCTGCTCGAAGCGGCGCTGCGCGAGGTCGTGGCCGCCACCCCCGCCCTGCGCGCCCGTTTCGGCATCGGCGAGGAGGGCCTGTGCCAGTACATCGACGACACCGTTGACGTGACCCTGCACTCCTTCGACCTCACGGACGAACCGGACCCGCGCGCCGCAGCCGAACGCTGGATGGCCCGGAACCTGTCCGAGGAGTACGACCTGGCCACGGGCCCGCTCTTCACATGGGCCCTGCTCAGGATCGGGCCCGAACGCACCCTCTGGTACCGGGCGGCGCACCACGTGGCCGTCGACGGCTTCGCTTTCGCACTGATCGCCTCCCACGTCGCGGACGTCTACACCGCGCTGGTCACGGGCGCCGACCGCCGCCCGCGTCCGCCGGGCACCTTCGAGCAGGCCATCGCCGCCGACACCGCCTACCAGGCGGGGGAGGAATTCGAGCAGGACCGCCGCTTCTGGCTCGACAGGCTGGCCGGGTGGGGGGAGGTGGTCGCCCTGACCGACTGGCACCCCACCCGCGCCCGCGCCTCCCACCGGGCACCGGGCCGCCTCACCCCCGCGGACCTGCACGCCCTGCGCTCGGCGGCCCGCAGCCTCGACGTCACCTGGCCGGAGATCGTCATCGCCGCCGTCGCCGTCTGGCTCCACCGTGCGACCGCGGTCCGTGACCTGGTCGTGGGCCTCCCGGTCACCGCACGTACGGAACCCCTGTTGCGCCGCGTCCCGGCCATGCTGACCAATGTGGTCCCGCTCCGCTTCGAGCTGAGCCCGGAACTCGACTTCGCTTCGGTCGTCGCCCAGGGCTCGGAGCGTCTACGGGAGGCGGTGGCGCACCAACGCTATCCGCAGGAGCGTCTGGTGCGGGAGCTCCCCGCCCTGCCGGGCGGCAGGAGCCAGTTCGGGCCCGACATCAACATCATGTCCTTCAACTACGGGCTCGTATACGCGGGATACCCCGCCACGGTGCACACCCTGTGCTCGGGCCCCGTCGACGAACTGACCGTCAACGTGTACGACCGCATGGACGGCCAGGGCCTGGACATCGCCCTCGACGGCAACGCGGAACTGTACGCCCCCGCCGAGCTCGCGGCCCACGTCACGGACCTCGTCTCGCTGCTGTCCTCGGTCGCCGGCCTCATGGAGGCGGACTCGATCACCTCCTGACCAGGCCGCTCACCCCCGATCGCCCTGGAAGGCGGCCCAGGACAGCCGGTTCGCCCCCGGCGGGAGCAACGCGACTGGCCCCGACTCCGAAGAGCCGGGGCCAGAACCCGAATTTCAGCAGCTTGCGTGCCCGAGCCGGGCGGGTTTCCGCGTTCCGATCGACCAACGGGGCCTGGATCCTGGGCCCTTAGGCACGGCCCGCCCCGGCCGGCACCCCGGTTTCCGACAGGCAGCGCGCCGCGTGCGCCACCGAGGCCATCGTCACGTGCCGGTGCCACCCGGACAGCGAACGCCCCGCGAAGTCCCGCAGCCCCACCTCCTGCGCGCTGTGCGCGGAGGTCGCCGACACCCGTCCCATCTGCTTCGTCAGCCGCAGCAGCGCCGGCGGGGTGAGCGGCGCGGGCTGGGTCAGGTCGGTCACCCACAACTGCGAGGGCGGACGGTGTGGGTCGGTCCATTCGCCGAGCAGGGTCAGATGCCGGCGCCGCGTGGGCGAGGGGTCCGGCATCATCACGCGTACGGCAGCCACCAGCGTGGTGCGCCGACGCCCCGGGTACGCCGGGTCGGCCCATTCGACGGGAGTGCGCAGCGCCCGTACCTTCTGCAGCACGTCCGAGGCGGCCAGGGCCCCCGCACCGTGGCCGGGCAGCGCCGGGTCGGTCACCAGCAGCCGGGTGTCCGGGTCGACCCGGGCCAGCACGGGAATCTTCGCATCGGCGAAACGATTCATCGTGGAGCGGGTGCCGATGCTCGCAATGTCCAGCAGAACCGGCCGGGGCGCCAGGCCGACCTGCCGAACGGCCTCCAGGATGCCGGTTACCGCGCACTCCTCGTACGTCTCTCCGGCGCTGTCACCCTCCTCCTCCGGGAGGTGGAGCCGCCACCCGACGGGAGTGACCACATCGGCCGAAGTGAACCAGATCCCGAAGGCCTGCTGCCCCCGGAACATCTGCCTGCGCTGAGGGTCGTACTGCCGCCCCACCCCGACGGAGTGTTCGCCGCCCTTCGGGATCGTCATCGGCTGGATCACCCACGCGGTCAACGGGCAGGACTGCTCCAGATACCGGGACAGTGCGATGCGGATCGGCCGCCAGTCCCAGGTGGAACCGGCGATGAAATGGTGCAGGCTCTGATCGGTGGCGGAGCCTCCGATCTGCTGCGCGATATTGCGGATCGACTTGCGGCCGGGGGTCGTGAGCAGCCCCCGCACATATTGCAGTCCCTTCTCCCGCTGATCCCGGCGCCGTAGCGAGCTCAAGACCGCTCCGCACAGATTCTCCGCCGCCTCGTGGACGCGGTCGCTCGGTGGCGCGCAGGCGCCGGTACCGAGACGGGCCCATGGACGATTCTGCAGATGGCTCCTGTGGGTGATGGTGCTCACGCTCTTCCCCCTGAGGAATTGTCAGTTTCTTTGCGCAGCCTTGGTGCTGGCGTCTTCCGCCTGGTGATGTGCTGGTGCCAGGACGGCGACCCGGCATCTCGGCGTTCGGTGCTGAGTCCGGTGCCCGGGTTGAGATGAGGAATGACGGTTGGTCAAGCAGTCGCCTCCGACCGGTCGTTGCCGGCCCCTCTCCGGTGGGCTGGGTGATCGCTGGAACGAGACCCTAGTGGCTGAGACTCATGTAATCAACCACGGTTGATGGCTCGCATCTGTAGTTGATTTCCAGAGGGTGTCCGTCTAGGTTCCTTGGTGCGGCCCGGCTCCGGCGCCCCGCTCCGGCGCCCGGTTTCGCTGCCCGGTTTCGCTGCCTTTCGGATCGCCCGGTCGTCGGTGACTCTGGGCCGGGAGGGCGCGCCCGGCGGCCCCGCTCCGCGCGCGAAGGGCCCCGCTCGCACACCCTGCTCCGCGACCGGGCTCGTCCCGCCCCACCTCCAGGGGGGCGAGCTCTGTGATCGTGAACAATTACACTCACCCTCGTGGCGCCCCCGTGCAGGCACCACCGTGGTGGCGGCGCGCGCAACAAAGACCGGGTCGGCCGCCGCGGGCTTCGTCGACGAGAGGGCTCTCAGTGGGAACGGGAAGTACGGACCAATCCGAGCCACGCCAGCCTGTGATGGCCGATGTCGCGAGGGTCGCCGGGGTGTCGCACCAGACGGTGTCGCGGGTGCTCAACGGCGCTCCCCACGTCCGCCCCGGCACGCGAGAGCGGGTGCTCGCGGCCATTCGCGAGCTGGACTACCGCCCCAACGTGGCGGCGCGAACCCTGGTCACCCGTCGGTCCCAGACGCTCGGCGTGGTCAGTTTCGGCAGCGCCCTGTACGGACCGGCCTCCATGCTGGACGGCATCGAGCAGGCCGCGCGCAGCGCGGGCTATTTCGTCAGCGTGGCGAGCCTGCGGTCACTGGACACGCGCTCGGTGCAGGAGGCCGTGGACCGGCTCCGGGACCAGGGTGTCGAAGGCATCGTGGTGATCGCGCCGCAGACTCCGGCGGTGAGCGCGGTCGCCCAGCTGTCCACGGCGGTGCCGGTCGTCGCGGTAGGTGCGGGGAGCGGTTCGCCCGTACCCACGGTCTCGGTCGACAACGAGGCGGGTGCCCGGGCCGTCACGCGGCACCTGCTGGACCTCGGGCACGCCACGGTCCACCACATCGCCGGCCCGCCGGGCTGGCTGGAGACCGCCACCCGGCAGGCCGGGTGGCGCCAGGCCCTGGAGGAGGCCGGGGCCCCGGTGCCCGAGGCCCACCCCGGGGACTGGAGTGCCCGCGCCGGCTACGAGGCCGGCCTCCGGCTGGCCGCGGACGCCACCGTCACCGCGGTGTTCTGTGCGAACGACCACCTGGCGCTGGGGCTGCTGCGCGCGCTGTACGAAGCGGGCCGGGCCGTCCCGGGGGACATCAGCGTGGTCGGCTTCGACGACATCTCCGAAGCCGCGTACTTCGCCCCGCCGCTGACGACGGTCCGACAGGACTTCGGCGAGCTGGGCAGACGGGCGCTGGAGCTGCTGGTCGACGAGGTGACCCGGAGCGGCCGCGCGACCGGTGCGGCCGGCAGGGAGCGCGCGGGGTCGCCGGAGCCCGCGGGCAGGCACGTCCTGGTGCCGACGGAGATAGTGCTGCGCCGCAGCTCGGGCCGCGTACCCCGGTAGTTTCGCGGAGGCCCGAGCATCTGTGCAGGTCAGAGGGGGTGCAGGTGCTACGCCTCCACCCGGGGGCCGGAGGTCAAGATTGGGTAACGCTGTATGCGGGGGCACTTGTGAAGGCGCGTTGTTAACGCTCACAATCTGAGCCCAGGGTGGCCCCGCGTGCCGGCGTGCCCTGCCGCGTGCCGCGCCGGGGTGCATCCCCGGGGCGCTGGGCTCCGTACAAAGGATGTGAACGTGACCTCGTCTCGCTCCCCAGCCGACCGCGATGCCGACCGCGATGCCGTGCGCTATGTCGTCGGTGTCGACTTCGGCTCGCTGTCCGGCCGTGCGGTGGTGGTCCGCGTACACGACGGTGAGGAGATCGGCTCCGCCGTCCACGCGTACCGCCACGGCGTCATCGACCGCGAACTGCCCACCACCGGGGCCGCCTTGCCGCCCGACTGGGCGCTCCAACACCCGGACGACTGGCGCGAGGTGCTGCGCACCGCCGTCCCGGACGCCGTCGCCTGCGCGGGCGTGGACCCCGGGCACGTCATCGGCATCGCGACCGACTTCACCGCCTGCACGGTCCTGCCGGTACGGCGCGACGGGCAGCCGCTCTCCGAGACCGGGCTGGGTCACCGCCCCCATGCCTGGCCCAAGCTCTGGAAGCACCACGCCGCCCAGGGCCAGGCCGACCGGATCAACCACCTCGCCCACCTGCGAGCCGAGAAGTGGATCGCCCGCTACGGCGGCAGGATCTCCGCCGAATGGCAGTTCGCGAAGGCGCTGCAGGTACTGGAGGAGGACCCGCAGACGTACGAGGCGACCGAGCGCTGGATCGAAGCGGCCGACTGGATCGTCTGGCAGCTCACGGGCACCGAGACCCGCAACGCCTGCACCGCCGGCTACAAGGGCATCCACCAGGACGGCAGGTACCCGAGCGAGGACTACCTCGCCGCCCTGCACCCGGACTTCGGGGACTTCGCCCGCACCCGCCTGGAGCATCCGCTCTCCCCGCTGGGCTCCCGGGCCGGCTCGCTCACCGCGCAAGCCGCCGCGTGGACGGGCCTTCCCGAGGGCATCGCGGTCGCCGTCGGCAACGTCGACGCCCACGTCGCGGCCGCCGCTGCCCAGGCCGTGGAGAACGGCCGGCTGCTCGCGGTCATGGGGACCTCCACCTGCCACGTGGTGAACGGCGCCGCGCTCGCCGACGTGCCCGGAATCTGCGGCGTCGTGGACGGCGGGATCGTCGACGGCGCGTACGGCTACGAGGCGGGACAGAGCGCGGTCGGCGACATCTTCGCCTGGTGGCTCGCCCAGGGCGTCCCGGCCGGCTACCAGGCGGAGGCCGAGGCCCGCGGCGAGGACCTGCACCAGCTGCTGACCCGCAAGTGCGCCGACCAGCCCGTCGGCGGCCACGGCCTGGTCGCCCTCGACTGGATGAACGGCAACCGCTCCACCCTGGTCGACCACCATCTCTCCGGTGTCATCGTCGGACTCACCCTGGCGACGCGGCCCGAGGAGATCTACCGCGCCCTGCTGGAAGCCACCGCCTTCGGCACCCGCACCATCGTCGGCGCCCTCGAACAGGGCGGGGTGCCGGTGCACGAGTTCATCGTCGCCGGCGGCCTGAAGAAGAACGCCCTGCTGATGCAGATCTACGCCGACGTGCTCCGCCGCCCGGTGTCCCTCGCGGCCTCCGCCCAGGGCCCGGCCCTCGGCGCCGCCGTCCACGCGGCCGTCGCCGCCGGCGCACACCCCGACGTACGCGCCGCCTCAGCGGCCATGGGCCGAGTCCAGCGGGCCGCCTACCTGCCGGACCCCGCCCGGGCCGACGCCTACGCCGCGCTGTACGCGGAGTACCGCGCCCTGCACGACCACTTCGGCACCGGCCCCGACAAGCAGCTGCACCGGCTGCGTGCCCTGCGCAACGCCGCCCTCACGGCCCCGACCGTCCTCACGGCCCCGACCGTCCGCGCTGCCGCCGACCGCCCGACCGCCCCGACCGAGAGGCCCTGAACCGCTCATGACGCCACCCATCGAGCAGCTGCGCCGCGAGGTCAGCGACCTGCACCAGGAACTGGTCCGCTACGGCCTCGTCGTCTGGACGGCGGGGAACGTCTCCGCTCGCGTACCGGGCGAGGACCTGATGGTGATCAAACCCAGCGGCGTCCCGTACGAGGACCTGACCCCCGAGCGCATGATCGTCTGCGACCTGGACGGGAAAGTGGTCGAGGGCGACTACGCCCCGTCCTCCGACACCGCCGCCCACGCCTACGTCTACCGGCACATGCCGCAGGTCGCCGGGGTGGTGCACACCCATTCCACCTACGCCTGCGCCTGGGCGGCGCGCGGCGAGGCCGTCCCCTGCGTCCTGACCGCCATGGCCGACGAGTTCGGAGCCGAGATCCCCGTCGGCCCCTTCGCGCTGATCGGGGACGACTCCATCGGCCGGGGCATCGTCGAGACGCTGCGCGGACACCGCTCGCCCGCCGTCCTGATGAAGAGCCACGGCGTCTTCACCGTCGGCAAGGACGCCAAGGCAGCGGTCAAGGCGGCCGTGATGTGCGAGGACGTCGCCCGCACGGTCCACATCTCGCGCCAGCTCGGGGAGCCGCTGCCCCTCGCGCAGAGCGACATCGACGCACTGAACCACCGCTACCAGAACGTGTACGGCCAGCGGGCCGGCCGATGAGGAGCTTTCCCGTGGCAACACTCGAAGACCGCGAAGTGTGGTTCCTGACCGGCAGCCAGTCGCTCTACGGGGACGAGACCCTGCGCCAGGTGGCCCGGCAGTCCCAGCAGATCGCCGAAACCCTCCAGGGCGACTCCGGCATCCCCGTCCGGATCGTCTGGAAGCCCGTCCTCACCGACGCCGAGGCGATCCGCCGCATCTGCCTGGAGGCGAACTCCGACGACGCCTGCATCGGGCTCATCGCCTGGATGCACACGTTCTCCCCGGCCAAGATGTGGATCGCCGGCCTCGACGCGCTGCGCAAGCCCCTCCTCCACCTCCACACCCAGGCCAACGTGGCCCTGCCCTGGTCGTCCATGGACATGGACTTCATGAACCTCAACCAAGCGGCTCACGGCGACAGGGAGTTCGGCTACATCCAGTCCCGCATCGGCATCACCCGCAAGACGGTCGCGGGCCACGTCAGCGACCCGTCCGTGGCCGCCCGCATCGCCTCGTGGGCCCGGGCGGCAGCGGGACGGGCCGAACTGCGCGGCCTGCGGCTGGCCCGCTTCGGCGACAACATGCGGGACGTCGCCGTCACCGAAGGCGACAAGGTGGAGGCGCAGCTGCGCTTCGGCGTCTCCGTCAACACGTACGGGGTCAACGATCTCGTCGAGGCCGTCGACGGCGCCCCCGAGGCGGATGTCACCGAACTCGTCAAGGAGTACGAGGACACCTACCGGGTCGCGTCCGAGCTGCGGGCCGGCGGGGACCGCCACGCCTCGCTGCGCTACGCCGCGCGCATCGAGCTCGGCATGCGCGCCTTCCTCACCGCGGGCGGATTCCGTGCCTTCACGACCAACTTCGAGGACCTCGGGGGCCTGCGGCAACTGCCGGGGCTGGCCGTGCAGCGGCTGATGGCCGACGGGTACGGCTTCGGCGGCGAGGGCGACTGGAAGACCTCGGTCCTGCTGCGCACGCTCAAGGTGATGTCGCAGGGGCTGCCGGGCGGGGTGTCCTTCATGGAGGACTACACCTACCACCTGGAACCGGGCAGGGAACTGATCCTCGGCGCGCACATGCTGGAGGTCTGCCCGACCATCGCGGCCGCGGTCCCCTCCTGCGAGATCCACCCGCTGGGGATCGGCGGCCGGGAGGATCCCGTCCGCCTGGTCTTCGACGCGCACACCGGTCCGGCGGTGGTGGTCGGGCTCGCCGACATGGGGGACCGGTTCCGCCTGGTGGCCAACGAGATCGACGTGGTCGAGCCCGCCGAGCCCCTGCCGAACCTGCCGGTGGCCCGAGCCGTGTGGCAGCCGCGGCCGGACCTGCGGACCTCGACCGAAGCCTGGCTGATCGCCGGAGCCCCGCACCACACCGTGCTGTCGAGCGCCGTGGGCACCGAGGAACTGGGCGACCTCGCCGACATGCTCGGCACGGAGCTGCTGGTCATCGACGCGGACACCGGCATCCGCCGGTTCACGCAGGAGATCCGCTGGAACCAGGCCTACCACCGGCTGGCGCAGGGCTTCTGACGCCTGCCACCGCCGCGCCCGCCGTTCAGAAGGGACACACGTGATCCACTTCCGCTCGCGCCGCACCGCGTTACACCGCACCGCGTTACGCCGTACCGCAGTACGACGTCCCCGTCCGCCGCTCTGGATCGCCCTGGCGGTCCTCCTGCTGGCGCTGCTCCCGGCCGCGGCGGTCACCGGCGGCCCGCCGAGGCCGCAGCCGCCCGTACGTACACCAACCCGGTGAAGGCCCAGAAGGGCGCCGACCCCTGGATGCAGTACCACGAGGGCAACTACCACCTGGTCGCCTCGACCTTCACCGGCGAGATCACGATGCGCAAGTCGCCGACTCTGGAAGGGCTTTCCACCGCCCCGAGCATACGGGTGTGGTCGGACGACACCCCCTCGCGCAGCACCAACATCTGGGCGCCGGAGATGCACTTCGTCGACGGACGCTGGTACCTCTACTACTCCGCCGGGCAGGCGGGCGCCGCCTGCTGCGACTCGCAGCGCACCCACGTGCTGCAGAGCGCCGGCAGCGATCCGACGGGTCCGTACACCTACAAGAACATCCTGACCGGACCCAACCTGGTGCCCGGCGGATGGCTGATCGACGCGAGCCTGCTGCGGGTGGGCGGAAAGCTGTACCTGCTCGGCAGCGGCTTCATCAACGGCAGCCGGCAGAGCCTGGTGATCGCTCCGCTCAGCAACCCCTACACGCTGGGCCGGCTGGAGCTCACCGGCGCCGACCCGCTCAGTCCCGCGTCGTGGACCAAGGCACCCGCCCCGGTGTTCCAGCGCAGTGCCGCGGCAGGGGTGTACGGGCCGGGCCACAACGGGTTCTTCACCTCCCCGGACGGCAGCGAGAACTGGCTCGTCTACCACGCCAACGACACCACCGCCGGCGGCTGCGACAACGGGCGCACCACACGGGCCCAGAAGTTCACCTGGCGCCCGGACGGCACACCGGACTTCGGCGCACCGGTGGCTCCCGGGACGCCACAGCCCGCCCCGGCGGGCGAGACGGCGGCCACCCCCGCCTCGTACACGCTGGTGAACCCCCACAGCGGCAAATGCCTGGACCTCGCGAACGGCTCCTCCGCCGACGGAGCGGACGTCAGGCTGTGGTCGTGCAACGGCAGCACCGCGCAGAAATGGCGCTTCGAGGACCAGGGGGACGACACCAGCCGGCTGGTCAACGCGGCCGGCGGCAAGGTGCTCGACCTGGCGGACTGCTCCTCGGCCGACGGAGCGGAGCTGCGCCAGTGGACCTGGCTCGCCAACCCCTGCCAGGAATGGCAGCTCCGGACCGGCTGACCACGGCCATAGCCACGACGGGCCCGGGGGGAAAAACACCCCGGGGGGGGGGGGGGGGGGGGGCGGGCCTCCCCCAAGAGGCGTTTTCTCTCGGGGGTTTTGTCCTGTTTCATGTCCCCGTCGTCCCCGCCG